>DASXRC010000225.1:0-1867 GCA_036506795.1 Micromonosporaceae bacterium | reverse complement strand
CGCCTCCCAGCCGCCGTGGCCGTTCGCGGCGTAGACGTAGGCTCGGCCCACCGTCCGGAAGATCCTCGGCAGGTCCTCGAGCAGGGTTCGCGTCAGCTCGATCATGTCGCCGGCGTAGATGTCGATCGCCGGCCGGTGCATGGCGGCAAGCACGGCGTCGGGGATGTTGGTGGGCCCGGGAATGCTGAGGAACTGGCGACCGCTGGCGACTGTCATACGCGTCTCGTCTCCCTCCTCGAGGATGCTCGGGAACGATTCTAAGACAGAGACGGGGCCGGAGACCTATGCTGTTCGGACTTCAGTCACCGAGAAGAGGAGGCCCCCGTGAGCATCACTCGCCTGTACACCGGTCCGGACGGTCGCTCGCACCTGGAAGACCTCGACCCCGCCGCCCATCCGGACCTGACGACGCTCCAGGGCACCAAGGGGATCGTCTTCCGGACGACCGAGCCCGGCCACTTTCACGACTGGCACAATGCGCCGCGCCGCCAGTACGTCATCACACTGGAGGGAGAAGTCGAGATCGGCCTGGGTGATGGCACCGTCCGCCGGTTCGGTCCGGGTCACGCGACGCTGGCGGAAGACCTGACGGGCCAGGGACACACGACGCGAGTCGTCGGAAACACGCGGCGGGTGACCGCCACGATTCACCTGGCCTGACGCTAGACCGGACCGTTCGGCGCGATCAGGATCTTGCCGCCGCGCTCACCTCGCTGCGCGTGCGCCAGCGCCGCCTTGATCTCCTCGATCGGGTAGACCTTCTCGACGGGCGCGAACAGCCTGCCGTCCAGGATCTGCTGGCCGAGGTCGGCGTAGATCGCCCGGACCTCGTCGGCCGAGTGCCTGGCCAGGCCCCGGCCGAGCGTGAACCCGACGAGCGTCTGCCCGCTGTTGGAGAGCGCGCCGCGCGCCATCACCGGGTCCTCGCCGCTCATCGAGCCGTAGTTGCACACGACACCGCCGTCGCCGAGGCACTGCGACAGCCGCGCCGTGGCGCGCCCCGAGACCGCGTCGAGCCCGAGTCGGATCGGAGCGCCGCCGGTCTGGGCCTTCACCTGCTCCGCCAGATCGGGACCGTCCACCGCGCACCCGTCTCCGCCGAGCGCCCGGAGCTCGCGGAACAGCGACTCGCGCCGCACGACGTTCATGGTCCGCAGCCCACGAGCGCGGGCCAGCGGGATCACCAGCCGGCCGACGGCCGAGTTGCCGACGTTCTGGATCACCCAGTCGCCGGGCTTCAGCTCGACGATGTCGGTGAGCATGAGGAGCGCGGTCGGCGGGTTGATCCGCAGCATCGCGGCCTGACGAAGGTCGATCCGCGGCGGCACCGGGAGGACGTCGGCGGCGTTCACGCGCCGCTTCTGGGCCCAGTTCTCCCGCTGCAGATTGATGACCAGGTCACCGGGCTTCGCGTGCGAGACGCCGGCGCCGACCGCGGTGACGCGGCCGATGCACTCGGCCCCGGGCGTGGCCGGCAGCGGCGGCTTCAGCCGATACGTGCCCTTGCACAACGAGACGTCGGCGGGGTTGATCGGAAACGCGAGCACGTCGAACACGACCTCGCCGGCGGCCGGCGCGCCGACGTCCGCCACCTCGGCGCAGCGCGCGACGTCCTCGGGCGGGCCGTACCGATCGATCAGCACCTGCTTCATCGCCGCTCCTCTCAATAGAACGCCACACCACCGCTGACGTGAATGGTCTGTCCGGTGATGAAGCCGCCGTCGTCGCTGACCAGGAACAGGCAGGTCGCGGCGACCTCGTCGACCGTTCCCTGGCGCCCCAGGGGAATGCCCGTCGCATCCGGCGACCGTCCGCCGTACCACTGGGGATTGGCTCGGGAGGTGTCGATGACGCCCGGGCACACCAC
>DASXRC010000224.1:0-11070 GCA_036506795.1 Micromonosporaceae bacterium | reverse complement strand
CCCAAGGCATGCATGGGGAGCCCCTCCTGTGTCTGGCTGTGGATCGTGCCGCGCCCACTGAGCACAGCTTGCAACTACTTGTACTCGGTGAGTGGTCACGCGGAGGGGGGACCGTCCGGGCATTCCTAATGAGCCGTTAATACACTCTTAACCAACCGTTCAAGTGTGGCGTCCTGCCGGTCCTCAGATGCCGAGTGCCGGGGCGGCCCCGTACACCAGCCAAATCAACAGGATCCGGGCACCCACGACACCGAGCGTCGAACCTGTGCGGTGGCGCAACCAGGCGAGCGTGAAGCCCACGCCGCACGCGGCGACCAGAACCGGTGCCGAGGCGTAGCTGACAAAGGTCGCGGCGTATATGGCGGCTGCCACGGGAACCGCGGCGCGTCCGGCGACGCCTGACAGGGCGGGAACCAGCAGTCCCCGGAACAGGATCTCGTCGGGGACGACGGCGAGCGTCAGCAGCGCGACCATAACAACCGGCGGCAGGCTCCCGGAGGCCGCCGGCACGGGCGGGACCAGGAGATACACGGGTACCGAGAGCGGCACGGCAACGAGCGCGACGGCGGCCTGGGCTCGCCAGCGGTTCGGGCCGCACCCGACGGCGCGCCAACCGACGGGGAGGTCCCGCGCCGCCAGCACGACGGCGAGTGCGGTCGGCACGGCGAGCGCAGCCAACCGGATCGCGGGCTCCACGTCCGCTCCGGGCGCGGCCACCGTCAGGAGGCGGACGAGCGGGATGGCAAGAAGCACCCGCACCAGCGCCGCGCCGGGCTCCGCGGAAACCATGGGCGCGGCGAGGCAGACGACGACAGCCAGCAGCGCGAAGCCGCAAGCGGCGGCCGGCACCGAAGCGGTCATGAGCAGTTCCGCCGCGGCGAGGATGGCCACGTAACCGATGAGCAGGCGCGTGGGGTTACGGGACAGTCGGCTGCCGGCGGGGGCAGGAGCGGCCGCATCACTCTGCAGGAGGTTAGGAGAGGTCACGGAACCGCTCCACGATGATGAGGACGAAGACGAGTAGCAACGGGGCCGTCACGAGGTCCAGCACGCGCAGGAGGTCGCGCCGGGGAAACGGCTGCGCGCTCTGCCAAACGACACGCGCGACCAGAGCAAGCAGGAGCGTGGCCACGAGAACCGCGCCGGCCGTCCGTGACGCCGCCGGGTCCCCGGCGCCGAGGAAGTCGAGGAGGGCGGGCGGGATCGACGGGGTCACCTCGGGCCCCCTGCCCGGAACACGTCAACGCTCGCGGCGATCGAGGCGACGGCAACCAACGTGGACACGCCGAGCGTCGGCGACCATTCCCCCGCGTAGATCATCAGCTGCGCGACGATGGCGCCGAGCGAGAGGCTCAGCGCGACGCCGAGCAGCGCCACCATGAGCCTGTCCGCCAGGCGCAGCAGGCGGACCACGGCGAGACCCGGGACCGTCGCGAGATACGCGAGCACGGGCGCCGCCCGCAGCCACGGCGGCGCCTCCAACACGACCAGGGCCAGCACCACCGGCCCGGCAAGCAGTAGGAGCAGCGGCGGCAGATAGCCGGTCCGACCGCCGTCGCCCCCGGCCGGGGCCGCCGCGGGACCGTCGCCCACGACGGGCAGCGCGGCCGGAGCCCGGCCGACGTACCGCTCCTGGGGGTTCATGGATGGCTCAGCCATGGGATCCTCCACCTCCGCGGCCGGTCGGCGCCAGGATGAAGATCTTCGCGCCGTCGCGCCCGTAGACCTGCCGGAATAGACCGGAGCCGACAACCTCACGTTCGACGGCCCGCCCCCAGCCGCGTGGCTTGCCGAGGAAGACCTCGCCGAACACGTACTGGCCCTCGGTCATGATCAGGTATGCGCCGCGCGGGTTCGCCTCCATCGCGGCCTGGATCGCGGTCACGCTGTCGGGGCCGAGGTCCTCGCCGAGCGGCGTGTACCGGTACTGCTCGATGTCGCGGGAGCGCCATGGCACGTTGGACGTGATCGCCACGAACGTGACGCCTGGGGTCGTGTTGTCATACAGCCATTCGACCGCGCGCAGGTCGGCCGGGCGCACCTGCTCGAAGCTCTCGTTGCCGTACCGGGCGAGGAAGAACGCGCCGGTGAAGGCGATGGTGAGCAGGCCCGCGAGCGCGGCGGCCAGCACTGGGTGGCCCGCCGGCCAAGCGGGCACGAGCAGCCCCACGATCAGCACCACCATGAACGGCAGGGCGAAGGTGTAGACCCGCAGGAACACCTCGCCGCCGTAGGTCTGCAGGAATAGCAGGAGGAACGGCGCGCCGGCGAGGGTCAGCAACGCGAGGTCGCCCCGCCTACGGCGCATGAGCCGCCACGCGCCCGCCGCCGCGAGGCACCAGACGGCGATCGCGAAGGCCTGCCGGACCCGGAGCACGAGCAGGTGCCCTGGGTCGCCCTGGACCCGGTCCGCGACGCTCTTGTCCACCGTATGGAAGACCCGGCCCAACGACCCGAACATGTCGTGGAGGTGGCCAGACCAGTACGCGACGGTTAGGTAGCTGACGTACCCGACCAGGATCACGGCCAGCAGGACGGGAAGCGCGCGGACCGCCGATCGGCCGACCACGACCAAGGCTGCCACGGCAACGAGGATCGCTGTGGGGGTTAGCTGGTGACTCGCGGCGCTCGCCGTGAAGAGGAGAACCAGCACGGCCATCAGGCCGGCGCGGGCCCTCCCATCGAGCGGAACGGGCTCCGGCTCGTGCAGCATGGGCGCGGCGGGCAGCCCCACCAGGTGCAGCACGCGGCGCGCCGACAGCCACGCCGGTCGGCGCCCGCGGCGGCGGGCCCGCTCGATGCGGGACAGGCGGAACCAGATCAGCAGGATCGCCAGGATGACGAGGTAGAAGAGGTAGTTCAGGCCCTGAGGGGCGAAGTAGTCCTGTCCCACCCAGTTCGCCGGAAAGAACAGCCAGGCTGCGAGCCAGGCACCCCGGGGATCCTGTCCGGTGGCGCGGGCCACCCGGAAGACGACCGCCCCGAACAGCAGGTTGAGCACAACGGGAGTCCACCCTAGGAGCGGCATGGCGTCCGGCAGCCCCGCGGCCCGCGTGGCCATCGCTGCCAGGGCGAAGAAACCCGGCCAGCTGAAACGGGCGTCCAGCTCGGGAAGGATCCCGCCGGTGCGTGCGATGTAGTCGGTGAAGCCGACATGAAGCCAAGCCGGGACGAAGCGCGGCAGCGGCTCGACGAGGTTCGCCGCGCCGTGAAGCAACACAGCGAAGACGGCGAGGTGTCCGGCCAGCAACCAGCTGTCGACCGAAGGAGCGAGGAACAGGGCGGTGAGGAAGCCCGCCATGAGGAGGCCGAGCGCGACGTACAGGCCGGCCGGCAGCGCGTCGACGAGCCCGAGAGAGCCGATGCGGTCGGGCGGCGTCCGCACGAGTGCGCTCAGCCCGAGCGCCAGGGCGACCGGCGGCGATGACCACCGCAGCGCCGTCACCGCCACCCAGTGCCATCGTCTGCCATGGACCACAACGGGGATGCGGACCGCGCCTGGTCCGTTCACCCGACGCCTCGCAGGGTCCGCGCGAGTCTCGGCAGGATCGCCACGCAGGCGGCGACCTGCGCGGCGAGGTAGGCGCTGCCGACCCCGACCACGCCCCAGGCCGGCATGGTGACGAGCGCAAGCGACAGCACGAGCACGCTGGTGGCGAACTGAACGAGGACGATCCGGCCCACCCTGCGCTGGACGCGGCTGACGGCGACGTACACCGTGACGACGAACTTCGGCACCACGGCCAGGGCGAACAGCCGCAACACAACGCCGCTTTCGGCGGCGTACCGGCCGCCGAACAGGGCGAGGAGAACGGGCGCGCACAGGCACAGCAGCAGAGCACCCGCGGCGAACAGGACTAGCCCCCGGCGCAAGACCTGACGGGCGTAGCTAGCCAGGCGGGATTCGTCCGCGGCACCCTCCACGGTGAGCGATGTGCCGAAGTGGTAGGCCACAAGCTCGACCGAGCTGCCGAGCAGCCAGCCGATGTAGAAGACGGCGTTGGCCTCGGCGCCCAGGACCGCGGTGACCAGTACCGGGAGGGCGTTCGTGTGGACCTGCAGGAACAGGTAGCCGACGTAGTCCAGGGTCACGAAGCGCAGCATCACGGCGCGCGCCGGCAGCGCAGCCGCCGCCAGCCGCCGACCCAGGCGCGGCAGTAGCCGGCGGAAGACCAGGAGGTTCACCGGTACGAGGGCGACGAGGACCGGCACGGTCCACGACGCGAAGATGCCGTGCTCCGGCGCCGCCGATGCCAGGAGCACGAGGAGAGCGATCTTGGCAACGCCGAACGCCGCGTTCTCGATGGGTACCCAGACCGCTCCCCGTAGCGCGGTCAGGACGCTATCCTGCAGCGTGAAGATTCCCCATGCCGCCACGGACACGATGAAGGCGACGGCCAGTGGCGCCCCGAACGACGCAGGGCCGCCGTGCAATGAGACGGCCGGTGCGACCAGAAGGAACGCCGAGCCGATGAGCAGTGCGGCGGCGGAGCTCGCGACGTACGCGGCGGTGATGAGACGGCCCGCAGACCTGCCGGCAGTCGGCAGGAACCGAGCCAATGCCCCGTTGAGATTGAGCTGCGACAAGCTGCTCAGGAACGTCATCGTGGCGATGACGGCCGCGCCCGCCCCGAGCTCGCGCGGGGGGTAGAGGCGAGCCGCGACAACCCAGTAAAGAATCCCGAGCACCGAGCTGACCACGGTGTTGACGGTGAGCGCGTACACGTTGAGGTACAGCGGATTCCCCAGCTGGCCGCGCAGCCGTGCGGGGACCCGCGCGACGTCAGACACAGAGGGCGCCGTCTGGATCATCACCCACCCCACATGGCGGCCCACCCGTGACGGGTTCGTCGATAGGCCCGCCAACCCCGGGTGCGTAGGCGCTCTCCAGACCAGGCCAGGGGCCGGTCCCGACCCGCGAGCACGGCCTCGACCCCGGCGGCGCCCGTATCACGCTCGACGAGCACGCGCGCGATGGCGAACACGTCATCGTCGCCGTGACTGAGCGCGTTCTTCACCGCGCAGGCCGCGGTGTAGCCGGCGGCCACCACCGCGCCGCGGACCCGCCGGTCATGGTAGCCGTAGGGGTACGCGAACGACGTCACCGGCGCTCCCAGCCCGTCCTCCAGGATCCGCCGGCTCGTCCTTATTTCCGCCCGGAGCTCGTCGGGGCTCAGACAGTCGAGCGCACGGTGGGTATGGCTGTGGGAGCCGATCTCGATCCCGGCGTCGCGCAGGTCCTCGAGCTGTCCCCAGCCGAGGGCCGGACCTGACTGGTGCCCGGTGCCGACTCGGGATGTGATGACGAACGCGGTGGCCGGGAGACCGTAGCGCCGCAGCGTCGGCAGGGCCACGTCGGCGACGTCGGCGAACCCGTCGTCGAACGTCACCAGCACCGGTCGGGCCGGAAGCGGGGCCCGACGGCGCAGGACGTCGGCGTACTCCGAGACGGTAAGGGCGTAGTGTCCACGCTGCCGCAGCAGGGACATCTGCTCGTCGAAGTCGCGCGGCGAAACGGACCACCGCAGCGTGCCGTCGCGCCGCTCGTCGCTGACGCTGTGATAGCCGAGCACGGGCACTACGGTCATGAACGTCTACCGTCTACCCGCGCGGCCCACGCGCTCCAGGCGTACCGCACGGGGCCGGACGCCATTCCCCACAGCTCCAACATGGTTAGCGAGAACGGATAACCGTGCCGCTTCCCGGCGTTCTTGGCAGAGCTCGGTCGCACGGCGTATGCGATGCCCCGGGGCACCCGGCGGAGCAGTTCTTGACGGCCGCGCCGGTCGGTCACCAGGCGCTTGGTCATCACGGCTCCCAGCCCCACCCCGTAGTGGTACACCGTGCTGCGCAGCGCGCGCAGTTCTCGCTTGTGGGTGTGCCACACCATGGCCGACGGTTCGTAGACCACCGCGTGACCGGTGAGCACCACCCGCAGCAGCGCGTCGATATCCTCACCGGCGCGCACCGCTCCGCCTCCGCCCAACACCGGGTCGAACCCGCCGAGCCGGCGGAGGACCTCCGCGCGGAACGCCATGTTGGCCCCGGAACCGTAGGTGCCCGGCAGGTACGGGTAGAGGGACCCGTGGCCCGCCGCCACCCGCTCTACTCGATCGGGCCGGACCAGGTCGTAGCCCGCACGGTCGAAGCGGCGGCGAACGCAGCCCTTGCCAAAGCCGCCGTACTCCTCCACCCACACCTGCGCGGGGGTTTCCAACTCCGCCGGAAGGACGTAACCGGTGACCGCTGCCACGGCCTCGTCGCCGAATCCGTCGACGAGCGCGCGCAGCCACCCGCGGTCGACGACGACGTCGTCGTCGGCGTAGGCGACGATCGCGCCGCGTGCCTCCGCGAGGCCGCGGTTGCGCGCGTAGGCGACGCCGCGGCGCGGTTCGCTCGCGTAGCGCACCCGCATTCCCGCCGCGGCACGCTCGCGGACCACCGCAGCGGTACCGGGCCGCTGTGGTGCGTTGTCGACCACCAGCACCTCATAGCAGGGGTAGTCCAGCGCGGCGAGCGCGTCGAGCGTACGCCGCAGAACGTCCTCCCGCCCGCAGGTGGGCACGACGACGGTGACGTAGGGCGCGCGGTCGGCGTCCGGCGGCGGCACGGGCGACGCGGGGCCGTCGGTCACCGCCGGACCGAGGCTCCGCGCGATCAACTCGGCGTGCGCTTCGGCGCTGAGCCCGCCCGGGGGCAGGTCGAGGTCGAGCACCCCGAGTGGTCGTCCGTGTCGGCGGACCAGGACGCGCGCCGCCGCGTAGCGGCGCTCGTCGACGCGTCCGCTATCGGAAAGCGCCGGTACGCCGTCGGACAGCTCCACCGCGAGCACGCGTACCGGGGCGAGGCGAGCCGGCTTCGTTTCGGATGCGGCGTCGGCCACCCTACGGACCCGTCCGGCGAGGTAACCGCTCCCGGTGACCAGGAGCCCCGCGACGATCGCGCTCACGCGGAGCAGAGCGGCGGGCCCCCTACGGGCTCCGCGCAACTCCCGCCGTACGGCGCGCGGCAGGGCACGACGGGTGTATTCGCGCTCCGCGGACAAGCCGGATCGCGTGCCCACCATGCGGGCGACGACGGCCTTGGATCGGCCCTCGGAGAAACACCGGCGACGAAAGTATGACCACGTGGCGCGGTCGGCGGTGACCCGGTGCCGGACACGAGCCGCAGGGTCGTACAGGACCACGCCGCCGGAATGCCTCCGGTGCAGGCGGATACACAGCTCCGTCTCCTCGCAGCCCACCGGCACCGTGCCGACGCGTCCGAGGGCCGGATGGAACCCGTCGATGTCCTGGAGGGCCGCCCGCCGAAACGACATGTTACAACCGATGAGGTTGCGCACCGGCGCGGCCCGAACCGGCTGGCCGGTGAAGCTGCACCCCACCACCCAGTCGAACTCGGGCGGTAGCCATCGTGGCCGATGACCCTCCCATTCCGGTACCGCGCTGCCGCCCACCGCCATAACGGCCGGGTTGCCGTAGTGCCGTACGAGCCGGATAAGCCAATCCGGCTCGGCCTCGGCGTCGTCGTCGACGAAGGCCACGATGTCGCCACGCGCTCGGGCCAGGCCCGAGTTGCGCGCCCCGGACAGGCCGCGCGGACCCGTGTTCGGCACAACGGTGACATGTGGAAATGATCGTGTCGCACGGTCGAGCAGCGCGTCGTTGTGGTCGATGACCAGGATGACCTCGTCCGGTCGCGGGCGCTGGGCGAGCACGGATGCCACCGCGCGGGACAGCTCGGGCCACCGCCGGTCGGTATACGCGCAAATGATGACCGTCACGGCCGCCGTCTCAGGCGTGACGGAGGACGCGTTCGACGTTGCCGCGAAGCCAGCGTGGGTTGTCACCATGACCCTCCGTGTCGATGAAGAGCGAGACGTGCCGTAGCCAGTAGAGAAGGACGGCGGGCCGTCCAGGCAGGCCGCCGAACCATTGCGCCACGCGGTCCGCGGGGACGCCGAGCGCCGTGGCCGGGCCGTCGCGCAGGGCGTGGACCACGACATCTCCCAGCTCCTCGCGGGTGGCCAACCTGCGGGCGAGTACCCGCAGGTGCACGAGGTCGTGCAGCGGCAGGCCGAACGCCGATGCGCGGTCCCAATCCACCACACCCGTCACGTCCGACCCCTGGACAAGCAGGTTGCCGGGCCAGAAGTCGCCGTGGATCCAGCAGGTGCGCGTCGGGCGGCTGGTGAGGCTTTCCCACAGTTCGTCGCGCAGTCTTCCGAGGGCCTCGAGGTACGGCCGCCATCGCGGCCGCGTCGCGCAGAACGCCTGTAGCCCTTTAACCGGCGTGTCCACCCACGCCGCCACGGTGGAGGCGTCGGGTGGCAACAGCTCTGACGTCCGATCGTGCAGCTCACCGATCAGTTGCGTCGCCAATTCGAGCAGTTCGGGCGCGCGGCCGCGACGCACCATGCGTGCCGCCGGCATGCCCGGAAGGGCCTCCTCCACCCAGTACGGGCGACCGTTCACTTCTCCCCGGCCGACGACACGGGGGACCACCGCGCGCCAGCCGTCCAATCGGTCGTCGCGGTGCAACACGGCCAGGACATCCCCCTGCCGGCGCAGGCTTTCCTGGGCTTCGGCTGTGCACGGCATCTTGACGACATACCGACAGCCGTCGGCGCGGCTGACCGCGGCGACGACGACGGAGGTGTCCGTGACCGTCACCCCATCGGTACGCCAGCCAGTACCGGTGCCGTTTGCGGCCGCCGCGACCAGACTCGGAGCCACCGTGCCGAACGACCTGCGACACGGCGCCCAACGTGCGGTCCTTAGCATGTTCACGGGGTGATCCTGGTCTGGTAGAGCCGCCATACCTGTCCGACCGCGTCCCGGAGCACCGCCTCGGCCGGCCGGTTCGCGTCGACTCGCACCGCCCGCGGCAGCGTCGCCGCGATGCGCGCGTACTGCCGGCGCTCCATCTCTAGATGTACCGCGTCGTACTCGCCGGAGCGGGCGTGCATGACGTGCCCCGGAGCGTCGAGGAGGATGACGAGGTCCGGTGCCGGGCAGCAACGGCTCAACATCGCGAAGTACGGCCGCTTCAACCAGGTGAGGCCTCCGCGGGCGGGCAACCTCGCGTCATACACGTACCGGTCGAAGAGAACCAGCCGGCCGAGAACGCGGTGTCGCAGTGCGGCGAGATAGCGGCGCCAGACAACCATCGGGCGGCGGGCAACCCGCAGCGCGGACCGAACGGGGCCCACTTCCTTGTCCTCGGTGGGCCATAGTCCCATGTAGACGGTGCGTACCGGGAAGCAGAAGGCGGACGCGATGCCCCTCGCCAGCGTCGACTTGCCACAACCGTCCGGACCGAGTAGCGCGACGCTGGCGCCGCGGCGGCTCCACGCTTGCAGCGGCCGCTCGATCGCGCGCAACGCGGCTGCGCCGGCGCGGGCCAGCGTGACGCCGACGGGTGCCGCACGGCGCCAAGCCCGGCTCACCGACGGTCCCAGGGCACTCAGCGCCGGCCACGCGTGAGACTGCGCGTGTGCCAGCAGGGCGTCGCATGGGATCCCGGGCGGCAGCGCGTGCAGCAGCGGGCTGTCGAACGACGCCACCGGCGCCAGCATCGAGAGGCGCCGAAGGTGGCGGTCAGCAAAGGCACCCTTGTCGAGCAGGCAATGTAGCAGCAGCATCCAGAACTCGTCCTCCGGGGCGAGAACCCAGACACCTGCGACGCGCCGGCGGCGTGCCAGGCAGGCCGCGGCGGCGGGCGTCCGGAACTCGACGTGGCGTCCAAAGCTCACCTCGGTGACGACGTCGAACTCCACCCACGAGGTGGTGACCTGGTCGAGACCGAGGAAGAACGCGTGCGTTCCCCGGCCGTACGCGCGCAGCCGCACCAGGCCGTGTGCGGCCATAACCTCGGCGGCGCGACCACCGTCGGCGGGGGCAATCAGGACGTCTACGTCTCCCCCGCCGGGGCTGCCACGCACCAGCGACCACCGGACTCCCGCCTCGTCCAGTGCGGCCAGGACCGCGCGGGTCAAGGGACGCGTGTCGACCTGAGGGCGGACGTCGGGTCCCGTCTCGACCGCCACACCTCGCACCATGTCGTCGCTCCTCACCGCGTCAGCGCCGGCTGTTCCCGTAGGCATGCGTCCACCGCGGGTCGCCACCAACCCGGTGGGGCCGGTGGCGTGTCGGCAGGCAGCTGGACGTAGCGCACCTCGTACGGCCGGAGATGCAGACGAACGCCCTGGACCCGCACGTCGACCGCCACGGCGGCGGTGTTGACCGCCAGGAACGCCGTGCGGCCGTGCAGAACCCCCACGTATTCCAGCGGCCACGACACGAGGTCGTCGGCGGGATCGGAGATCAGCTGCTGCATCCACGCCATGGCCTCGCCGAGTGCGGCGGGCCGGCCGCCGCCGGTCACCTCCGTAGAGGTCCACAACGCCGGCGCGCGATCGTCCGACTCGTCGGTTGACCGTTGCGGCTGCCAGTACAGCGCGACCGCGGCATCCTCCTCCGCCATGTGCAGCAGCGCGGCCACTGCCGTAGCCACGAGGTGCGGCTGGTCGCCCGGTGCGGCCCGGCCCACGTGGAACTCGGTCCACCAGATCGGCAGGGTCGTCCGGTCGCGCAACCACCGGGTGATAGCCCCGAAGATCGCGCTCTGGACCGTGCCGGACGGCACCGGCCCGCCGTCGCGGGTGATCGCCCCTCCGTCGATGGCGACGAAATCCGCGCCGCTCTTGTGGCGCAACCAGTAGTCCAAGACGTCGAGGCTGCGCTGGTCGACCGTCCCACACTCGCCGGAGAGGGTCGAGGGGCGGCCGCCGGCCTCGCGGTCGGCCCACGTGTCGATCACGACGTACGGACCCCCGACGGACACCCGCGGGTCGTGAGCCTTCAATGCCTTGTACACCAGGTTGTAGAACCTCGTGTACGACTCGTAGTCCCACCGGTTCCGGGCATGGTCCCAGAAGCCCTTGAGCTCGTTCCACACCACGAAGTGGCGCACGTCCGGATAACGACTGGCGGCCGCGACGGCCAGCGCCGCAAAGTCGGCGTAGTGCTCCGGTCGGGGCGCCTCGTGGAGGCGGTTCCAGTCGGTCTC
>DASXRC010000223.1:0-6381 GCA_036506795.1 Micromonosporaceae bacterium | reverse complement strand
GAGAGGAACCGGCTGCGGGCGGCGCTGGCCGGCGACGAGGCCGCCGCGGCGGCCGGTGACCGTGCCGCGTCGACGGACGATGCCGTCGCCACTGCCGGTGGCCGTACCGCGCGGCCGGGCGACGACGCGGCCGGTGACCGTGCCGGCGAGTCGGCGCACGAGGACAACAAGTAGGGACATCTCCCCGGAATACGGGGCGCATTGGCATGGTCGCATCCATTGCCAATTGTCGATGTCTGGTGGTGGGGTGACAGAAGCCCAGCCCCTACCCACCGGAGGTCGTTCATGAGACGACGCGCCACCGTTCTGGTCGCCGCCGCCGCCGCAATCGGCCTGGTGCTGACCGCCGATCCGGCACCGTCCGCAACCGCGGGACCGCGTGCCGAATCGTCCGCACGGTACGAGGTCTACGACGCTCGCACGCGCGCCCAGCGCAACCTCATCGCCGGCACGGGCGCCGCGATCGAGGCCGTCGAGCACTCCATCGTCACGGTCACCGCCACGCAGAGCGAGGTCAAGGCGCTGCGCGCACTGGGCTTCCCGGTCAAGCCGGCGCCGGTCGACGCGCCGAGCGAGGCAGTGTCCACGCTGGACTTCCCGTCCCGCGACTCGGCCTATCACAACTACGCCGAGATGGTCGCCGAGGTGAACGCGATCGTGGCGAAGTACCCCGCCATGCGAGCAAGCGTGTGCTCGGCAAGACGTACGAGAACCGCGACATCGTCGCCGTGAAGATCTCCGACAACGTCGCGACGGACGAGAACGAGCCCGAGGTCCTCTACGACGCCAACCACCACGCGCGCGAGCACATCACCGTGGAGATGGCGATCTACCTGCTGCACCTGTTCGCCGACAACTACGCGAGCGACTCCCGGATCAAGAACATCGTGAACAGCCGGGAGATCTGGATCGTCCCGTCGGTCAACCCGGACGGCGCCGAGTACGACATCGCGACCGGCAGCTACCGCTCGTGGCGCAAGAACCGTCAACCCAACGCCGGCTCCCGGTACGTCGGCACCGACCTCAACCGGAACTACGGCTACAAGTGGGGCTGTTGTGGCGGCTCGTCGGGCAACCCGGCATCGGAGACCTATCGCGGCCCGTCGGCGTTCTCGGCGCCGGAGGCCCAGGTCATCCGCGACTTCGTGAACAGCCGGGTGGTCGGCGGCGTCCAGCAGATCAAGGCCGCGATGGACTTCCACTCGTACTCCGAGCTGGTGCTCTGGCCCTTCGGGTACACGACTGCGGCGACCCCCACCGGCATGAGTGCCGACCAGAACAACACGTTCGCGACGCTGGGCCGGCAGATGGCGGCGACCAACAACTACACCCCCGAGCAGTCCAGCGACCTCTATATCACCGACGGTGACCTGCTCGACTGGCTCTGGGGGACGCACCGGATCTTCGCGTACACCTTCGAGATGTACCCCCGGACCTCGGCGAGCGGCGGCTTCTACCCGCCGGGCAGCGTGATTCCGCGCGAGACGGCGCGCAACAAGGAGGCGGCCCTGCTGCTGGCGGAGGCGGCCGACTGCCCGTACAAGGTGATCGGCAAGCAGTCCACGTACTGCTGAGGTTGCGGATTCCGGCTACCTGTCGTAGCTTTGTAGCTATGACAGGTAGTTTCCGTGCCTAGGGCCGGACTCACGCGGGACGCGGTCGTGGAGGTCGCGCTCGCGCTCATCGATGAGAAGGGCCTCGACGCGCTCAGCCTCGCCGCCGTTGCCGACCGGGCCGGCGTCGCCGCGCCCTCGCTCTACAAGCACGTCGGCAGCCTCGCCGACCTGCGCGAACTGATGGCCCTGCGGGTCATGCGCGAGATCACCGGCATCTTCGCGGCCGCCGTGATGGGGCGCAGCCGCGACGACGCGGTCGAGGCGCTCATGCGCGAGTACCGCGCCTACGTCCTGGCCAATCCCGGACGGTACGCGCTGATCCCCCTCGACCCGCTGCGCTACGAGGGGCTGGCCGCGGCCGGTCGCGAACTGCTCGGCGTCTTCGTGGCGGTCATGCGCGGCTACGGGCTGGACGACGCCGCGACGACCCATGCGATCCGGCGCCTGCGAGCGACCGTGCACGGCTTCGCCGAACTCGAGGCGGGCGGCGGCTTCGGCATGCCGGAGGACATCGACACCACATACAACCAGCTCATCGCGATGTTTCTGAGGAGCCTGCAATGACGTCCCGGATCAAGCTCGGCGCGGGCGCACTCGCCTTCGCCGGCGTTATGTTTCTGCTCTATCCGGCCGTGCGGCCGTGGCACGACGAGTCGACGGTGGCCGGCGCCCGCGCGTCGATGTCGTCTGGCGCGTGGGTCGCCTCGCACTTCTTCGCGATGCTGGGCTTCATCGCCGTACCCCTGGGGTTGTTGGCCCTGCACGCCGTCCTGGCCTCGCGGCTGTCCTTCCTGGCGCTCGTCACGGCCTGGATCGGCGCGGGCCTGACACTGCCGTACTACGGCGCCGAGGATTTCGGCCTGCATGCGATCGCCCGGTCGCAGACGCCGGACCTGCTCGATGTCGTCGATCAGGTGCGCTACAACCCGGTCGCGGCCACGATGTTCGGCGTGGGTCTGGTCCTGCTGGCGGTCGGAGCGGTCCTGGCGGCGGTCGCGGTGTGGCGCTCCGACGTGTTGCCGCGCTCGGCCGGCGTCCTCTTCGCGCTGGGGTTCGCGCTGTTCCTCCCGCAGTTCTACCTCCCGGCGGCGGCCCGGATCGGGCACGGCGTGATCGTCGCGGCGGGCTGCTTCTGGTTGGCCTTCGCACTGTGGAGAGTTGACCTTCGCACGGTGGAGGCCGCCGCTGTCGGGGCGTGAGATAGCGTTCGGGGTGACCGCGTCGCAGCGAAGCCGGTGAGAATCCGGCGCTGTCCCGCAACTGTGATGACCCGGGCAAGCCCGGGCCGAGCCAGGTCGCCTGGGCGTCGGTCGCGAACAAGCGCTCTCGGGGAGGGGCGCCTCGCGGACGGGACGCCGCAACGCCTCCTGTCGGCGAAGCACCACAGCCTCGGCCGACAGGAGGAATCGATGAAACGTGTCCTGACCGCCGTGATCGCGGTGACCGCACTGCTGCTGGGCGGCTGTGCCAACGACGACGCCGGTGCCGGCCGGGCGGCGCCGTCGCCGAGCGGCCGTGCCTCGTACCCGGTCACGGTCGGCAGTGTGACCTTGGAGAAACGACCCGAGCGGATCGTCTCGCTCTCGCCCTCGGCTACCGAAATGCTCTTTGCCATCGATGCGGGCCCGCAGGTCGTGGCCGTGGACGACCAGTCCACGTTCCCGGCGAACGCACCGAAGACCGATCTGTCCGGGTTCAAGCCGAACGCCGAGGCGATTGCCGCCAAGAATCCCGATCTGGTGGTGCTGTCCAACGACCTCAACAAGATCGTGGATCAGCTCACCAAGCTCAAGATCCCGGTGTTCCAGACGCCGGCCGCGAACGGGCTCAGCGACACCTACAACGAGATCGGCCAGCTGGGCACGCTGACCGGCCACCAGACCGAAGCGAGGGCGTTGACCGATCGGATGCGGGCCGACATCGACAAGATCGTCAAGAGCGTGCCACCGCGGGCGACGCCGCTGACCTACTACTACGAGCTCGACCCGACGTTCTACTCCGTGACGTCGAAGACGTTCATCGGGTCGATCTTCTCGCTGTTCGGCATGTCCAACGTCGCGGATGCCGCCGATCCGGACGGTGCCAAGGGCGGCTATCCGCAGCTGTCCCAGGAGGTCCTGCTCAAGGGCGATCCCGACATGATCTTCCTGGCGGACAGCAAGTGCTGCCAGCAGTCGGCCGCGTCGGTGAAAGCCCGCAAGGGCTGGTCCGGCATCACCGCTGTCAAGGCCGGGCAGATCGTCGCGCTCGACGACGACATTGCGTCCCGCTGGGGTCCCCGGGTGGTCGACCTGGTCCAGTCCGTCGCTGACGCGGTGGTCAAGGTCCCGGCGTGAGCATCCGCCTCGACGAGGCGTCTCCCGCGAAGGCGAAACCCGCGGGCCTGCGGCCCGTGTGGTTCGCCGGTGGCATTGTCGCGGTGCTGGTCGCGGTCGTGGCCGGCCTCGCGCTGGGGCCGGTCAGTCTGCCGCCGGGAAGCGTCGCCGCCGAGCTTCTCAACCTCCTTCCGGGGGTACGGATCCACAGCGGGCTCAATGATCGCGAGGTGGCCATCGTCACCCAGCTGCGCCTGCCGCGCGTGGTGCTGGGGCTGCTCGTCGGCGGGATGCTGGCCATGGCGGGCGCCGCCTACCAGGGCGTCTTCCGCAACCCGCTGGCCGACCCGCACCTGCTCGGGGTGGCCGCGGGAGCCGGCCTCGGCGTGACCGCGGTGATCGCGACGCGTACGGCGACCGGCGACGCCACGTCGAACCTGCCGATCGGCGTGCCGCTTGCCGCGTTCCTCGGCGCGATCGGCGCCGTGGCCCTCACCTGGATACTCGGCGCCACCGGCGGCCGGAGCCGGACGCCCGCGACGCTGATCCTCGCCGGGGTCGCGGTGTCCGCGTTCCTCGCCGCGGCGCAGACCTTTCTCATGCAGCGCCACGTGGACACGCTGCGCGAGGTGTACTCGTGGCTGCTCGGCCGGTTGGCAACCGCCGGCTGGCACGACGTGCTGCTGGTACTGCCCTATGCCGCGGTGACCGGCGCGATCGTGCTCTCCCAACGCCGCGAGCTCGACGTACTGACCGTCGGCGACGAGGAGGCGACCAGTCTCGGGCTGCACCCGCAGCGCAGCCGCTACCTGTTGCTCATCGCCGCGTCGCTGGGGACGGCGGCGGCCGTGTCGGTGTCCGGGCTGATCGGGTTCGTGGGCATCATCGTGCCGCACACGCTGCGGTTGCTGGCCGGCGCGAGTTACCGAGCGATCCTGCCGCTGTCGGTGCTGTTCGGCGGCGCGTTCCTGACCCTGACGGATCTGGTGGCTCGCACCGTCGCGGGTCCGGCAGAGATCCCGATCGGCGTGGTCACGGCTTTCCTCGGCGCGCCGTTCTTCGTCCTGGTCCTGCGCACGAACCGGTCGGTGTCGCCGTGACCGCGCCGGAACCTCGGGTCGCCGTCGGGGTGCGAGGGCTGACCGTCCGGCTCGGCGGCAACCTCATCGTCGACCGGATGGACCTCGATGTGATCGAGGGCGAATGGGTCACGATCATCGGCCCGAACGGGGCCGGCAAGTCGACCGCTCTGCGTGCCATTGGCGGCCTGCTGCCGTTCGACGGCCGCATCGATCTGAACGGCACACCGGTCGACCGAGTGCCCCGCCGCGAACGCGCCAAGACGGTTGCCACCGTGGCCCAGACGCCCGTGGTGCCGCCGGGCATGCATGTCCTCGACTATGTCCTGCTCGGCCGTACGCCCTACATCCGCCCCCTGGGCCGCGAGTCCCGGTCCGACCTGGCTGCCGTCGACGACGTGTTGAACGAACTCGATCTGGAGAGACTCGCCGGCCGCCGGCTCGACACGCTGTCCGGTGGCGAGCGGCAACGGGTCTTCCTGGCCCGAGCGCTCGCGCAGGGCGCGCGGATCACGTTGCTCGACGAACCGACCAGCGCGCTGGACATCGGCCACCAGCAGGAGGTACTGGAGCTGGTCGACCGGCTGCGGGCCGAACGGGGCCTGACCGTGCTCGCCACCATGCACGACCTGTCGGTCGCCGGCGAGTACGCGGACCGGCTGGTCCTGCTGGCCGGCGGCCGGGTGGTGGCGGCCGGAACGCCCCGCGAGGTGCTCACCGAGGACCTGCTCGCGACGCACTACCGGGTCAAGGTCCGCGTCATAGACGGCGAACAGGGCCCGCTGGTGGTCCCGGTCCGGGGTTAGTACCTAGCGCGGGTCGCTCGCGAGCACCGAGAACGTGCCGCCTTCGGGGTCCTCCAGCACCGCGTACCGCCCGATCGCGAGCGTCGTCGGCGGGTGCACGACGCGGCCACCCAGCGCGTAGGCGTGCTCCGCGATCGCATCGCAGTCCTCGACCGCGAAGTAGACCATCCAATGCGGCGGAAGGTCGTCGGGCCAGTCATCCCCGACCATCGGCTGTATCCCGGCGATCGTCTCGCCGTTGTGTTCCCAGACGAGGTACGGGACGCCGCTGACCGAACTGCTGCGCGCCGTCCAGCCGAACACCGCACCGTAGAACGCGACAGAGCCGTCCACGTCCCGGGTGGTGAGCTCGTTCCAGGTCAGCGCGCCCGGCACGTCGAAGACCTCGGCGCCGGGCATTGAGCCGGGCTGCCACACGCTGAACGGCGCGCCCGCCTGATCCAGGAACGCGGCCATCCGGCCCTGGTCCCCCACGTCGAACGGCGCCACCAGAACCTTGCCGCCCGCCGCGTCCACCCGGGCGGCGACGGCGTCCGAGTCGTCCGTCCCGATGTACGTGCTCCAG
>DASXRC010000222.1:0-15583 GCA_036506795.1 Micromonosporaceae bacterium | reverse complement strand
GTCTGCCCGTTGACATGGGAGTGCCAAGCGTTGCGGGCGCCGGGGGCGAAGCGGACGACGTTGACGCGCATGGGGGAGGGCCCCTGGCCCTTGGCGATGATGTCGTACCAGACGTCACCGGTGAACGTCGCGGCCGGTCCCTTCACGCTCGGCTGCTTGGGCTGGATCTCCAACTTCTCCCTCCTTGTTTGGGTGGGCGGTGTCCGCCTGGTCGGACGTCGCCGACCAGCTCGCGAGCAAGCTCAACGCATCTTCAGATGGGGAGCCGGGTTCGGCGCTGTACGCGTTGAGTCTCAGGCCCGCGTCGGCGGTGAGTTCCATCGACTCGTACGCCAGCGTCAGGTCGCCGACGACCGGGTGATGGAGACGCTTGATCCCGGTGCGGTGGAACCGCACGTTGTGCGCCGCCCATCGGGTGCGGAAGGTCTCGCTGCGGGTGGACAGCTCCCCGATGAGGTCGGACATGGTCCGGTCGTACGGGTCGCGGCCCGCCTCGGCGCGCAGCAGCGCGACGGTGTCGGCGGCCAGGCGGTCCCACTCGACGTAGAAGTCTGCCGCGACAGGATCGAGGAACATGAACCGGGCGATATTCGCCGGCCAGACAGGGTCGGCGAAGATCGGCGAGAAGACGGCGTAGCCGAGCCGGTTCGCCGACAGGATGTCCAGGCGCCCGTTGCGCACGTACGCCGGAGACCCGGTCATGGAGTCGAGGATGCGTTGCACGCTCGGTCGCACCCGCTGCTGGACGGGGCGGCGACGCGTCCGCGTCGTGGTGTTCGCCGCATGGACCAGGTCGAACAGGTGGGCGCGCTCGGCCTCGTCGAACCGGAGCGCGCGAGCGAGCGCTTCCAGTACGCCGTCGGAGACACCGCGGGCGTTACCACGCTCGAGACGGGTGTAGTAGTCGACGCTGACCCCGGCGAGCAGCGCGACTTCCTCCCGGCGCAGCCCGACAACGCGCCGGTGGCCGCCGTAGGTGGGCAGTCCCGCGTGCTCCGGCGTGATCTTGGCCCGTCGAGAGGTAAGGAAGTCACGGATCTCGGTGCGGCTGTCCACGACCATGACGCTACGTGCGCGCGGGCGGCGCTGGGAGACCCTGCCATTACCTGGATCGACGGCGCCGAAGGACCGACGAAGACGGCGGTCTTGTGGGGTCATCGCGTGGCCGCTGTCGGGCTGACAGGATGAAGTCATGAACACGACGCAGCAGGAGAAGGTCCGCTCCGGTCAGGGTTTCTTCGCGGCCCTTGATCAGAGCGGCGGCAGCACGCCGAAGGCGTTGGCCGAGTACGGCATCGCCGGGAGCCGGTATAGCTCCGAGCACGAGATGTTCGACCTTGTTCACGCGATGCGCACGCGCGTGATCACCAGCCCAGCCTTTGACGGCTCGCGCATCCTGGCGGCGATCCTGTTCGAGCAGACCGTCGAACGGGAGATGCAGGGCCGCCCGACGGCGCAGTACCTCTGGGACGAAAAACAGGTCGTCCCGTTCCTCAAGGTCGACAAGGGTCTTGCGGACGAGCAGCACGGCGTGCAGCTGATGAAGCCGATCGACACCCTCGACAAGGTGCTCGAGCTGGCCAATCGGCACCGGATCTTCGGCACCAAGATGCGGTCGGTGATCAAAGACGCCGATCAGGTCGGAGTGACGGCAATCGTCGATCAGCAGTTTGAGTACGCCGCGCGAATTTCGGCAGCCGGCCTGGTTCCCATCCTCGAACCCGAGGTCAGCATCAGCAGCCCGCACAAGGACGAAGCCGAGTCGCTGCTGCGCGATCTGGTGCAGGCGCACCTCGAGGCACTGCCGGACGACGCCAGCATCATGTTGAAGCTGACGATTCCGACACAGCCTGACCTATATGAGACGCTCGCCGCCGACCGGCGCGTGCTGCGGGTGCTTGCCCTATCCGGCGGCTACAGCCGCGATAAAGCGTGCGAGCTGCTTGCCAAGGATTCGAGCATGATCGCCAGCTTCTCCCGTGCGTTGCTCGAGGGACTGTCGGATCAGCAGACCGACGAGCAGTTCAACGCGCAGCTGGACGCGTCGATCGGGCAGATCTTCGAGGCTTCGGTAAAGAAGGCGTCCGGCAATTGAGCCGGCGAACGGCACCGGCTCCCGAGAGATCGAGAGGCTGGTCCCTGATCGTTTCGCTACAGAATCGGTTTGCCCCCGGTGACCGGGATGATTGCACCGGAGATGTAGCTGGCTTCATCCGATGCCAGCAGCACGAACGCCGGAGCGACCTCCGCGGGTTGGCCCGGGCGACCTAGCGGGCTGTTCTTCCCGAACTCGTCGACGTGCTCCGGTGGCATCGAGGAGGGGATCAGCGGCGTCCAGATCGGACCCGGTGCGACCGCGTTGACCCGGATGCCACGGTCACCGAGTAGTTGAGCCAGCCCGGCGGTGAAGTTGGCGATGGCGCCCTTCGTGGTGGCGTACGGCAGCAGGGTCGGGCGGGGCATGTCGGAGTTGATCGAGCTCGTGTTAATGATCGAGGCGCCCACGCCCAGGTGCGGCAGCGCGGCCCGGACCAGCCGGAACATCGCGGTGATGTTCACGTCGAAGGTGTATTGCCACTCCTCATCGCTGATTTCCTCAACGGTGTCGTGAGTCATCTGGTAGGCGGCGTTGTTGACCAGAACGTCGATGCGTCCAAACTCCTCGACCGCGGTATCCACGACCTTCCGGCAGTGCGCCGGGTCGGCGAGGTCACCCGCGACCAGCACGGTCCGGCGGCCCGCGTCCTCGACCAGCTTGGCGGTGTCGCGGGCGTCGGCGTCTTCGCTGAGGTACGAGATGAGGACGTCGGCGCCTTCCCGCGCGAACGCGATCGCCACCGCCCGCCCGATCCCGCTGTCACCTCCGGTGATCACCGTGGCCTTGCCCTCGAGGCGCCCGCAGCCGCGGTAGCTGTCCTCGCCGTGGTCCGGTTTGGCGCGCATCTTGCCCAGTTCCCCCGGTGGCGGCTGCTGCCGTTCCGACATGATCGACTCCTTGGTGGACATTTGTGCAGGTCGGATGCGACCGAAATGCCCGAGCAGGAGTGGTTGAAAACGTCCGTCACCGAGGCGACCGGACGGATGGCACCATGGTCGTGATCGAGTCCATCCGGCGGTGCGCGCCCGATGGCGACGGGAGGTAGCCATGCGAGTGCTGATGATCGCGCCGCCGGGCGCAGGCAAGGGGACACAGGGCGCGATCATCGCCAAGCATTTCGGCATTCCGCGTATCGCCACCGGCGACCTGCTCCGGGATGAGGTGGCGCGGCAGACGGCTTTAGGCGCCAAGATCGGTCCGTACCTCGACCGTGGCGAGCTGGTCCCGGATGAAATCGTGTTGGACATCGTCCGCCGAGCACTCGAGGCGGCGAAGGCGGCGGGCGGCGGATACGTCCTCGACGGCGTCCCGCGCAACATGGACCAGGCCCGGGCGCTCTATCGCATGGCGGTCGACCTCGGAATGACCGCCAACGTCGCACTCCACCTCAAGGTCGACGACGTGGAGCTCGTACGCCGCCTCCTCGCGCGCGCTGCCGTCGAGGGTCGCTCCGACGACACCCAGGAGGTGATACATCGACGCCTCCAGCTCTACCACCAGGTGACACATCCGATCGTCGAGTGGTACGCCGAGCGAGGGATCCTCGTGTCCGTCGACGCTTCCCGACCGGTGGACCAGGTTGGCCGCGAGATCCTCGCCGCGCTCGAGGCAATGGCGCCGCTGGTCGACCACGTTCCCGAGCAGGTCCGACGTCCGGTGGACCTCACGAGTCTCGGCGCGGCCTTCGGCGAGTCATAACGGCTCCCGCGTCAGGGGCCGGCTCTCGGGAGAGCCGGCCCCTGACGCGTATGTCGCGCCTAGGCCCGTAATTCGTACGCGTCCCGCAGGCCATGAATCTCGATCTTGCTCATGCCGAGCATCGCCTTCATGACCCGGTTGGACTTCTCGGGGTCGGGGTCGTTCAGCAGCTCCCCGAGCGCGGTCGGAACGATCTGCCACGAGACGCCGTACTTGTCCTTCAGCCAGCCGCACGGCCCCTTCTCGCCGCCCTCGGAGAGCTTCTCCCACAGCTCGTCCACCTCTTCCTGCGTCCGGCAGTCGACGAGGAACGAAATGGCCTCGTTGAACTTGAACTCCGGCCCGCCGTTCAACGCCACGAACTCCTGCCCCTCGAGTTCGAACGCGGCCGTCATGACCGTGCCCTCCGGCTGCGGTCCGGCGGCGCCGTAGCGCTTGACGTCCAGGACGCGCGAGTTCTTGAAGATGGAGGTGTAGTAGTTGGCGGCCTCCTCTGCCTGACCGTCGAACCATAGCCACGGCGTGATCTTCTGCATGATCTTCTCCTTAGCGTGAGATGTATCCGTTCTCGCCCTTGCCTACGCGTCGAACGGGACGGCGCCGGCTCGACGCGCACCGCCAAGGTTTTTATTCTCGGCCCTAACCTGGGCTCATGCTCCTGGACGACCTCGTGCCAGCCTGGCACAGGCGCGAGGTGCACCGGCACCATGCTGCGTCGTCGCCCGTGGCGTTGCTGCGGGCGGTGGATGAGGTTCGCTGGAGCGACGTGCCGGCGTTCCGCGCGCTCATGACCCTTCGCGCGGGCGGCCGCCGACTCCCCGGTGAGACGGTCATCGGCGGGATGACCGCGATCGGCTTCCGCGAGCTCGCGCGCAGCGGCGACGAGGTGGTGTACGGAGCCATCGGTCGGCCGTGGTCGCCGCGCGGGGCGCTCATACCGCTCGACGAGACCGAGGACCGAGCCGAGTTCTTCCGTCGCTACGGCGAGCCCGGGTGGGCGAAGATGGCCCTGGCCATCCGTGCGGCGGACGGCTGGCTCACCACGGAGACCAGGGTGTACCTCACCGACCGCGGAGCACGACGCGCGTTCGACGCGTACTGGCTCGTGATCCGACCCTTCAGCGGTCTCATCCGGCGGGTCTGGCTGGCCGCGATCGTCAAGCGGGCCGCCGCATAGCAGTGGTCCGTGGCGCTACCTTGCGACCACGCTGCGCCGACCGTCCTGTCTGCATCGCTTTCCCGCCCGGCGACCGGCACCACGCCGAGGATCTCGCGCAGTCAGTGCTGGCCAAGGCGTACGTCCGCTGGGTCCGCATCGCGTCGACGCAGCGGCCCGAGGCGTACCTGAATCGGGTTCTGGTCAATGAGCAACTGCGGTGGTGGCGCAAACAGGCATCGAGCGAGGTTGCGGGCGACATGGCGCCGGACCGAGCGGCGGTGGGCGACGCCGGCGGCGGGCGCGCGGCACGGGACGCCGCCTGGGAGCTGCCCACGCTGCCGCGGCGGTGCTCGTGCTCCGGTCCCACGCCGACGTCGCCGACGCTGAGATCGCCGGCGCGCTCCTGGCGGATCGCCTTGGGCCCGCTCGTTGAGTACGGTGACCGGGTGAAAACTCCTCTGCCGGCCCGGCCGCCGCGCACGCTCGATGACGTCGGTGGTTGGTTCCGCCGGACCGATCAGCTCGTCATGCACTGGCTGCTCAGCTACCAGGAGAGCACCGGCGTCACGGGCGACCTGCTCGAGATGGGTGCCTACCTCGGCAAGAGCGCGATCTTGATCGGCTTCCATCGCCGATCGGGGGAACGGTTCGTGGTGTGCGACCTGTTCGGGGAGGAGCCGCCGACGGCGGACAACCGGCGGGAGGCGATGGCCTCCTACGTCCGTCGCAACCTCACCCGTGAGGCGTTCGAGCTGAACTACCGGACGTTCCACGCCGATCCGCCGGAGATCGTGCAGGCGCCGACGTCCGCGGTGCCCGGGCTGGTGCCGGCGGACACCTGCCGGTTCGTCCACGTCGACGCCTCCCACCTCTACGACGTCGTACGCGAAGACATCCAGACCGCCCGGTCGGTGCTGCGCGACAACGGGATCGTCGTGTTCGACGACATCCGCGCGGCACACACGCCCGGCGTACCGGCCGCGGTGTGGCCGGAGGTCGCCGATGGCGGACTGCGGCCGATCTGCCTGACCCCCAACAAGCTGTACGCCACCTGGGGCGACGCGAAGTCCGCGCAGGACGCGATGCTCGAGTGGCTGCGGGCGCAGCCGGCCTCCAGCAGCGAGGTGCAGCAGGTGGCCGGCCACCCGTTGGTGCGCGTGTCGGACTGGAAGACGCCGCAGCCGTGCCCGGTCGGGCCGGACGCGCCCGGGCCGACCGGGCGGGATTTCGGGCGGATCAAGCGGATCGCGGTCGACCTGTTGCCGCCGGCCGTGACCCGCGCGATCAGACGCGCCCGGAATTAGTCCTCCTACCTGCTGAAGCGGCGCCTCCGCGGCAGCAGACCGGCGGCGAGCAGCGCGAGCCGGCGCGGGGTGGGCACGGTGGCACGGCGACCGAACACGTCATAGTTCGCCCGCACAACCTCGTCGAGGATGCCGCCGTAGATCAGATAGGCCGCCCGGACGCACGCGCGCGACGACGGCGTCAGCATCGGTATGCCGGACGCGGCCCGGTCGTAGTGCTCCCGGGCGCGAGCCACCTCGAACGCGATCAGCTCCCGGATCGGCTCGGTGGTCACCCGAACGCACAGGTCGTCCGGCGTGACGCCGAACCGCGCCAGGTCCTTGCCCGGAAGGTAGATCCGCCCGAGGCTCAGGTCCTCCTCGACGTCTCGGATGAAGTTCGTCAGCTGGAAGGCGAGGCCGAGCTGCCGAGCCGGCTCCCGGGCGGCGACCGGGTCGACGCACCCCAGGACGGGCAGCATCATCGTCCCTATCGCGGCGGCCGATCCCTCCATGTACTCCAGCAGATCGTCGTACGTGTCGTATCCGGTGACCGTGAGGTCCATCTCCATCGAGCGGAGTAATGCGGCGAAGTCCGCGCGGTCGAGGCCAAAGACCTCGATGGTGTGCCGCACGGCGGGGATCACCGGGTCGTCGACCGGAGCCCCGTCCAGCGCCGCCACGAACCGATCACGCCACCGCCGCAGCCGCGCGGCGCGCCCACCGGGCCCACCGTCGTCGACTCGATCGACGATCTCGTCGGTGTAGCGGGCGAAGCCGTACAGGGCATGCACATGCGGGCGTTTCCACGCCGGCAACAGTCGCGTGGCCAGGTAGTAGCTGCGGCCGTACGCGCGGTGCAGCGCGCGGCAGCGTTCGTACGACGCGGCGAGGTTGTCCGTCATGCGCCTCCTAACCCGTCGCGTACGGCCGCGTCCCGCGGGACCCCGCATCCCGGCAACGGTAAAGGATCCCCCCACGCGAGCCCGCGTTGCGGTGGGCCATGGCGAGGACGGGGACGATCGCAATCCGCCGTCGGCTCGGCGCGGCGATCCGGGGCCCGGCGCCGGCCGGGTCCGTCTAGAGTCGACCCATGACCGGGCCCGTACTGACCGTGACCTCCGCCGTCGTGCCGCCCGCGTCCGAGGCCGCCGTCGTCCAGGCGTACCGCGACGCGACCTCGGCGCTGCCCCACATGGTCCTGGACACCGCGCTCGTCCGGGGCGAGGGCAACGAGTTTCGCATCGTCACCCTGTGGCGCAGCCGCGAGCAGTGGGACGAGTACCGCCATGAGGTGGGCACGCCCGCCGGCGTTAGGATCTTCCGCGATGCCGGCGCCGAGCCGACCGTCGTGGCGTACGACGTGCTGCATCGGGCGTCGACGGGCTGAGCTTGGCCGACCGGGGAGGAAGCAACTGTGCTGGTCTGCGTCACCGGCGCGAGCGGCAAGGCCGGCCGGGCCACCGTCGCCGAGCTGCTCGCACACGGGCACGAGGTCCGCGCCACCGACGTCGTGCCGGCGCCGATCGATCTCGGCGTGCCGCTGCTGCGCGCTGACCTCACGGAGTATGGACAGACGGTCGAGGTGCTGCACGGCGTCGACGCGGTCGTGCACCTCGCCAACATCCCCGCGCCCGGCCTGCGCACGCCGGCGGTCACCTTCACCGAGAACACCGCGATGAACTCCAACGTGTTCCTCGGCGCCGCGCAGGCCGGCCTCCGGCGCGTGGTGTGGGCGTCCAGCGAGACCACGCTCGGACTGCCGTTCGACACCCCACCCCGGTACGCGCCGGTGGACGAGGACCACTACCCGGTGCCCACGTCGACGTACGCGCTGTCCAAAGTGGTCGGCGAGACGGTGGCCCGGCACATCGCGGAGTGGTCGGGAATCCCGTTCGTGGCGCTGCGGTTCTCGAACATCTTCGCGCCGGAGGACTACCCGCTGCTGCCGCCGGCGTGGGACGACGTGACGGCGCGCCGGTGGAACCTTTGGGGCTATATCGATGTGCGCGATGCCGCCGCCGCGTGCCGGCTGGCTATCGACGCTCCGATCGACGGCGCACGGGCGTACATCATCGCCGCGGCCGACACCGTGATGCCCCGCGCCTCCGCGGATCTGCTCCGCGACGTGTTCCCCGGTGTACCGCTGACCCACGACGTCGGCGAGTTCGGCACGCTGCTCGCGATCGACCGAGCCCGCGACGAGCTGGGCTGGACGCCGCGTCACTCCTGGCGCGGCGCGTTGAGCTAGCTCGCGTTCTCCCACAGGCCGACGACGTTGCCCTCGGAGTCCGTGACGTACGCCGAGAAGCCCATGTCGCCGACCGGCTGACGGCCGAGCACGGTCTTGCCGCCCAGCTCCTCCACCTTGGCGAGGGCGCGGTCGACGGAGTCGACCTCGACCGTGATCACTGGGCTCGTCACCGGGCCACCGCGCGGCAGCATGCCGCCGTTGATGGCACCGGGGTCCGTCGGCGCTCCGCTCTCGTCGACCGCCGTCGTGCTCACGAGCGTGTAGTTCATCTGCGGTACGGCGTTGAGTTGCCAGCCGAACGCCTCCCGATAGAACGCGCTGGCGCGTTCCAGGTTGTCGGCCGGGATCTCAAAGTGCACGACACGTCCAGACATGGGACTCATCCTATGACCAGCGCCGAGGTCGGTCGGCGAGGTTCGTCCGAACGTGAAGATGCGTTTCCCGGGCCGTAGTTCGACGGGTTCACCGACGAACCGGTGCACGCCCACGCCGTAGGACTCGCCCGGATCGGAGAGCCACTCCAGGACGAAACCCGAGCGCGCGAGCCAGTGGCAGATCACCGGCGCCAGGTCCGGCGGCCGGCGGTGCCGCGTCCAGATCACGACTGCGTCGGGTGCGCACAGGCTCGGCAGGTAGGCGACCGCCCGCTCGATGTCAGCGTCCGTGAGGTTTCCGAAGATGCCGCAAGCGAGGACGAGGTCGGCGGGCACGGCGCCGACGTAGCTGTCCGTACATCCGGCATCCGCGACCAGCGCCTCGAGCCCGGTCAGACCGGCGGCCGCGGCCGCCGCCAACGCTTCGCCGGCAAGGCCCGGCTCGAGTTCGACGAGCCGCCCCACCACGTCCGCCCGGCGGGGGTGGCCGTCGAGCGCCCCGACGAGGTCGCGCGCCTCACCCGCGCACATGCTCACGACCCGGATCGGACCGGCCGGCCGGCTCGTCACCGCGTCCCTGATCCGGCCCTGCACGGCCACCAGCCGGCGGGCGATCGTCGAATCCGGTTCGTCGTATCCGCGATGCCACGCCGCCCAGTCGCGCCCCGTCACGTCGGCAGCCTACCGACCGGAGGCGGACCGACCGGACACGCGACGCTGCCGCGCCGCCTCGTACAGCGCGATCGCGCCGGCCTCGGCCGCGTTCAGCGAGCTCGCCGCGCCGGTGATCGGGATCCGCACAATGCGGTCACAGGACGCCCGCCAGCCGGCGCTCAGGCCGGCCGTCTCGTTGCCGATCACCAGCAGCGTCGGCCCGGTGAGGTCGTGGTCGGCCAGCTCCACCGCGCCGTGTTCGTCGGTGCCGACGACCCATACGGCGACGCCGCCCCGGCGAATCACCGCGACCCGGTCGAGCACGTCGCGGTGGGAACCGGCCCGGACGACCGGCAGCGCGAACAGCGACCCGGTGCTCGCCCGTACGGCCTTGGGGTCGTACGGGTCGGCCGCGTGCCCGGTGACGACGAGGCCATCGGCGCCGAACGCGTCGGCGGAGCGGATCAGCGTGCCCAAGTTGCCGGGGCTCGTCGGGCGGTCGAAGACGACGGCGAGCAGGCGGGGCGCGGCCGGGATGCGGTCGAGGTCGTCATCCGGCAGCTTGCCAACGGCCAGCAGCTCGGGTGGCGCGTCCTCGCGCTCGCCGAGCTCGTGTAGCAACTCCGGAGCCATGGCCACGCGGGTGGTGTCCACCCGGTCGAGCAGGTCGACGGCCCAGTCCGACAGCCGAGGCCCGTCCGCGTAGATGAGCGCCCGCAGCGGCCAGCCATACCGCTCGGCGAGGCTGATCGGGCGTACACCGTGGATCAGAAACTCACCGGTGCGCTGGCGCGTGGTCCGGTTGCTCAACAGCGCCTGCCACTGCTGGAAGCGGGCGTTGCGCGTGCCGATCCGGATCGTGGCCACTCCGGCGAGTATCGCGGTCGAGCCGGCCCGCCACCAGCCATCGCCGGTCAGGCGAGGTCGTCGACGACCGGGCCGGACGGGTCCAGGTAGAGATCGAACCATTCCCGCGCGTACTCGGCGACCCGCTCCAGTGCCCCCGGCTCGGGGAAGAGGTGGGTTGCTCCGGGAATGACGAGCAGGCGCGCCCGGTCGCCCATCACCTGGGCGGCCTTGGCGTTCAGCTCGAGGACGGTTTCGTCCGCGCCGCCGACGAGCAGCAGCGTCGGCGCCCGCACCTCGGTCAGGGCCGGGCCGGCCAGGTCCGGCCGGCCGCCGCGCGACACGACGGCACGGACGGTGTCGGGCCGGCGGGCGGCCACGGTCAACGCCGCCGCCGCGCCCGTGCTGGCACCGAAGAGCCCGAGGGGGTACGCGTGGTGCACCGCGACCCAGTCGACGGCATAAACCAGCCGGCCGCTGAGCAGCTCGATGTCGAAGCGCTGCTGCGCCGTGACCAGGTCGACCCGCTCCTCCTCAGGGGTCAGCAGGTCCAGCAGCACCGTGCCGTAACTAGCGCCGTTGAGCCGGCGCGCCACCATCACGTTGCGGGGGCTCAGTCGGGAGCTGCCGCTGCCGTGCGCGAACACGACCACACCCCGGGCGAGCTCCGGCACCGCCACGCTCGCCGTCAGCGAAGTATCCCCCCCGGAGATGACGGTCTCGGGTTGATCCATCACTTCATTGTCGCTGCTCGCGGACGGCGGCGCCGACTAACGCCTCGGTCTGTGCGGTCAGCTCCCGCAGGGGCGCCGGCAGTGACTCCAGAGCGTGGACGAAGTAGCGGCGCGCGTGTGCGCCACCGTCCCGCAGGATCCGGTCGGTCAGGCCGGTCGCTGAGGCCAGGCCGGCCAGCATCGCGTCCGGCACCGTCATGGGCGTGTAGGTGGTGAACATGTGGTGCAGCCGGTTCGCCGGCCAGGCCGCCGTCGACGCGTCGACCGGCAGGTAGGTCACCACGGTGCGAAACCCCCGCCGGACTCCCTTGATCTTGAGGTATCCGGCTCGCAGGAGCCGGTTCGCGACGTCCTCCACCGCGGTCTCGCCGAGAACGGCGAGCCAGGTGCGTACGGCCCGCTGCCGCCGGTCTCCGGCGAGCGCGTCGAGGGTCGCGTGGGCGAGCGCATCCTCCGGCGGACGGGGGTCGAGAATGGCCAGCGTGCCGTCCCGGACCGTAATGCGGCCGAGCAGCACCAGCTCGCCGAGCAGGCCGGACGCGAGACCCAGGCCGGCCGCGCTGGGCTGCAGGCGCGGCTTACCGGTGGTGTACTCGTGCGCGACGAAATAGAACTCGTCAGCGAGCAACACCGATGTCTCCTCCCCGAGGGCGGGCAACACCGGCCATCGACGCCCGCCTCTCGCCGCTCCAAAGGATGCACACTCCCGGTGACCTACGCAATACTCGCGGCCGCGAGATGGAGCACGTGGCTTGCAGCGCGGAGTGCCTCGCTGCTGCCGGTGCCGCTGGGCACAGTGATACTCGAGGAGCTGGCGTTCTACGGCGGGCTTTGAGACCTCAGCCGGTCAGTCCGGCACGGGGTGGGAGTGGTGCGTTTCGTCCGGGCAGCTGGCCGAGGTGCTCGCGGGAACATCGAGGGTGGGGTTGCGATCGAAGAAGCCCACGGGCTCGAGCGTGAAGCCACATCGAGCCACCGGCATGACAGGCCAGTCTTCCGGGCGGGGAAGATGCGTCGTCCCGAATGTGTGCCAGAGGACGATGTCGGCGCCATCGATGGGCCGGTCGTTCTGTACGTAGGTTGGCAGGCCCCCACCGGCGTGCTGGTTCGGCAGCTCACCCGCGGAGTACCGCTCCCGCGGGTCGTATGCCGTCACCCACAGATGCCGGGTGGCGAAGCCCGCGCGACGGGCGATGGCCGACGACTCGTCGGCGGCCAGCAGCGGTTGCTGCTGCGGTCGCAGCTGGTAGCCGACCGGTTGCCCGAACCGGTTCGTCCTCTCCGGGTTGAGCACGTGCCATACCCGACCTACGGAGGCGTCCGCGAACCGCGCCGCCGCGGTTTCGTGCGTGAGTCGGGTCGCCCTGCGGCGAAACGCGTTGCCGTACGCGTTGCTCGGTCCGACGGGTACGCGCTCGAGCTCCACCTCGTCGACGGCGTTCGTGGTCCCGTCCACGGTCATGTCCAGGCGTGCGCTGAACAAGTGCTGGTGGTACGGGGCGCCCAAGCCGGGCGCCACCTCGGTCGCCCAGGGACTGTCCTCCTTGTACGAGGACGTGAACAGGACACCGGTCGCCTTCACTTCCATCTCGATCGTGCCGTCGAGGTACAGGTACCAGAAGAATCCGTAGTCGTAGTTGCCCACGGTCACGAAGTTGGAGATGACCAGCCGCCGCTGTCGCCGGGTCTCGGCCGACTCGGTGAAGATGTCCGTGTGCTTCCACAGGACGCCGAAGTCCTCCTCGTGCATGCAGATCGCATTCGGCACCGTCCGGGGCTCACAGTCCTCGGTGGCGACATCGACGTCGAAGTAGTGGATTAGGCCGAGGCAGTCGCAGCCGAGGGACAGCGAGTTCGCCTGCAGGCCGAGGCTGTATTCACCGCAGTCGAAGAATGACTGCCAGAACCGGATCGGGCTGGGGTCACCGTACGGTACGAACATCTCGGCGATGGATGCCCGGTAAATGATCGGCCTGTCCTGCAGGGAGATCTGGTGCAGGACGAGCCCCTCCCGGGCGTCGAAGCCGACCCGGAACCGCCAACCCTCCCAGCTGACCTCGTCCGCGGTCACGGTCCAGCTGGGACCCTCCGGCTGCGTGATCTCGATGGGTCGCAGCGTGTCGCGCACCGGTCCGACGAACGCGGGGTCGTCGAAGTTGCCCTCCTCCTCGGGGATGGGCAGCAGCTCCTCGTCGAGCAGCCTCACGACCCGCCGCTCGACCAGGTCGATGTAGGCCACGACCCCGTCGATCGGGTGGGCCCACGGGTGATCGGACGGACGGTGCTGAAGGAAAGAGAGGACGCGGAGCATCCGGCGGCCATCCTCACCGGAAAGGCCCCACGAGCCGGCGGCGAGCGGGCAGGGACGCACGAGGTCGAGGTTGTTGATCCCGCGGCGTAGCATCGCCGCCCGCCAGCCCTCGTCGCCCTTGACGATCTCGTCCACGAGGAGCAGGTCCTCGAGCATGATGGACGGCTGGCCGTGCACCGCGGGGTCGAGCACCAGGTGCTCGTCGATCTGCGCTCGGGTCAACGAGGCCACGACGATGCTGGCCGCACCGGTGGAGGCGTCGAGAAGAATCGCACGGACCCGGCGGTCGACCGCGTCCCCGTCGCGGTGCCCGAGCACGTCGACCTTCGGTGGCTCCTCCAGGCCCAAGTAGGTCACCCGAACCTGCGGTCGCAACAGGCCTGCGCCGGTCAGCAGCGATCGCGCCGCTCGGATCTCGTCGACGCGCAGGCGCGTCAACGGATGTGGCGCGGCCGCCAGCGGAACGGCCGGGTGGCCGACAGCCAGGTCACTCATCGTCTGCCTCCTCCGGATGGGACAGCCCATCATGGAGCGATCTCGACGCGACGTCCAGGGCGGGGGCGCCGCCGCTCCACAGTGGCGGTCAGCGCGGATCGATATAGATTGTTATGACTTATGAGTACATGAGGCGAGGCACCGGCGAAGCCGCGGGACCGCACCGTCCAATGAGGGGCTGCGCCAACGAGATCGACGCGGCATGATGGTCGCCATGCCGGCACGGACAGCGACCCGGCAGGGTACATGAGGTGACGGATGCCCCTGGCGGACAACTTCTTCCTGCTGGTCCACGATGGGTCAGGACGCAGCCTTCTGCACTCGCGGGCGACCGCGTACGGCCTCGCGGCCAGCGTGCTCTTGGACCTGGCCGGCACGGGCCACATCGTGCTGCGGCAACGGCTGGTGATCGCCCGCTCCTCGATCGACCACCCCGCAGGATTGGCAGCCGGAGGTCGCATCCCACCACCGGCGACGCCGCTCCTGCACCACGTCTGGGAACAGATCCAACGTGAACGGCAGCCGCTCGATGTCCGGACGTGGCTCGCGGCCCTCGCACCGACCATCACCGACACCGTCGGCGAGCGCCTGGGTCGTGCCGGGCTGGTACGCGTTCAGGAGGTGGGCGTCGTACGCAGGTCCCACAGGTATGTTCCCGTCGACCGGCTCGCCAGCGCGAAGATCAGCGCGATATTGGGCAGCAAGCTGGCGTCGCGGGCGCGGCTTGACTGGGACGACGTTCTCCTCGCCGGACTGGCCAGCGCGACCGGCTTGCAGGGCGAGATTTTGGCGACCGATCAGACCGGTGCCGGCCAGGCGTACCTCGGCGAGCTGTTCCAGGAGGTCCGGCAACGGTATCCCGACATTCTCATGCTCTTTACGGAGACCGAGGCGGCGGTGGGGGACGCCGTCATCACGCATCGCAGTTGACCATCCCGGTAATTCACCCCTCGCTCGGACGGAGTACTAATGGCCTCACCCATCCCGGCCGCAGGTGTATCCGCTGCCCTCGCAAAGGATCGCCTCGGCGTACCGGCGGTCGTGTTCTTCATTCTCTCGGCGGTGGCACCGCTGACGGTCATTGCCGGCGTCGTCACCACCCTGTACGCAGTCACCGGCCTGACCAGCATCGCGGCGGCCTTCATCGCGGTCGCGTTCGTGCTCGCCCTGTTCAGTGCCGGCTATGTTGCGATGGCGCGCCGCATCACCAACGCAGGCGCCTTCTACGCCTTCATCTCCCGGGGTCTCGGGCGGCCCACCGGCGTCGGCGCGGCCCTGGTCGCAGTCGTCGCGTACAACCTCTTGCAGGTGGGGCTCTATGGGATGTTCGGGCCCACCCTCGCCGACTACGCGGACACGAAGTGGGGGATCAGCGCTCCCTGGTGGGCGTGGGCCCTGGGAGCGTGGTTCATCGTCACGCTCCTCGGCCTGCTCCGGGTTGACCTGAACGGGATCGTCCTCGGGTTCCTGCTGACCGCCGAGATCATCGTCGTGCTCGTCCTCGCGATCGCCGGCCTCGGCAAGCCGGCGAACGGCTACCCGGTCAAGACCCTCCTTCCGTGGGATCTGATCGGCGCGACGGGGGTCGGCGCGCTGCTCGTCACGGCGCTGCTGGGCTTCGTCGGGTTCGAGGCGTCCGCGGTGTTCTCCGAGGAGAGCAAGAACCCTCGACGCACG
>DASXRC010000221.1:0-43433 GCA_036506795.1 Micromonosporaceae bacterium | reverse complement strand
CTCGACCAGACGATCGGCGACGAGGGCGACAGCCAGCTCGGCGACTTCATCGAGGACTCCGAGGCCGTGGTCGCCGTCGACGCGGTGAGCTTCTCGCTGCTGCAGGACCAGCTGCAGCAGGTCCTCCAGACGCTCTCGGAGCGGGAGGCAGGCGTGGTGCGGCTGCGCTTCGGACTCACCGACGGCCAGCCCCGCACGCTCGACGAGATCGGCCAGGTCTACGGCGTGACGCGAGAGCGCATTCGGCAGATCGAGTCGAAGACGATGTCCAAGTTGCGTCACCCGTCCCGCTCTCAGGTGCTGCGCGATTATCTGGACTAGTTCCCGACAGTCACCAAGTGTGTGATCAGGCCGTTGTCGCGTTGTGATCGTTGACGTGGCACCCTGGTCGCACGGCAGACTGTCCGCACTCGGTGTGACCTGGATCGCCCGCGGGCACATTGGGAAGCACTGCCCCGGGACAGCTGTTGGACGATGAGTGGAACGAACAGACGACGTGTTCATCGGTGACGACCAGAGGAGGAAGGCGATGACCCCGACCCTCACGCCGCCGCCGGAAACGGTGGCTCCCCCAGCCGCCGATGAACGGTGCGACCGGTGCAACGCCGCGGGCAAGCTACGCGTGACGATCGCGGGCGGAGGCGAACTGGTGTTCTGCGGACATCACGCCAACAAGTACGCGGAAGACCTGGTGAAGATCGCGGTTGAGTTCGCGGCGGATCCGGACTTCGCGTGGCGAGGCGCCGAGCTGATGGCGAACTGAGACCGACCGACATACGTAGACCGGCCGGGATCCCGATTTCGGGGTTCCGGCCGGTCATTTTCTTGGTTACTCCCAGGCCATGATCTTGGAGTCGGTCTCGAAGATCTCCTTGCACTCCGGGCAGACCGGGTAGCGGCTGGGGTCGCGCGACGGCACCCAGATCTTGCCGCAGAGCGCCCGGATGGGCGTACCCATCACCATCGCCTCGGTGAGCTTGTCCTTCTCGGCGTAGTGCGAGAAACGATCATGGTCTCCCTCTTCGTAGCGGGTGTCCACCCGCTCCTCGGTGACCGTGTTCGGAGTCGGCTGCGAACTCATCCGACAAGTGTCCCACCACGGTCGCGGTCCCGCGGCTCCCGGCGTTGGCCGCCCTCCGACCGCAGACCGCGAATACCGTGTGACCGTGACCAGCATCCGGCTGGGCGAGCAGGTCGCGGCCGCTCTCAGCGACCACCGGCCGATCGTCGCCCTGGAGAGCACGATCTTCGCGCACGGTTTGCCACGCCCGGACAACCTGCGGGTCGCGCACGAGATCGAGCAGGCGGTACGCGCCGGAGGCGCGGTGCCGGCGACCATCGGGATGATCGCCGGTGAGCTGATCGTCGGACTCGACGACGCCCAACTGACCCGCCTCGCCTCCACGGACGGGGTGGCCAAGCTCTCCGCCCGGGACCTCCCGATCGCGGCGGCCGCGGGCGTCGACGGAGCGACCACCGTCGCCGGCACCAGCGCGGTTGCCGCCGCGGCGGGCATCGGGGTGTTCGCGACCGGCGGGCTCGGCGGCGTGCACCGGGACGCGGCACGCACCTTCGACGAGTCCGCGGACCTCGTGACCCTCGCGCGCACGCGGATCGTCGTGGTCTGCGCCGGTGTCAAGTCGATCCTCGACGTGGGCGCCACGCTCGAGCGCCTGGAGACGCTCGGCGTGGGCGTGGTCGGTTACGGCACCAAACGGTTCCCCGGGTTCTTCGTGACCGACGGCGGGTTCGAGCTCGACTGGTCGGTCGACTCGCCGGCCGACGTCGCCGCCATCCTGGCGGCCCGGAGGGACCTGGGCATGCGCGGCGGCCTCGTCGTGGCCAACCCGCTGCCGGTCGAGGAGCAGCTCGACCCCGCGCTGCACGACCGGGTCCTCGCCGAGGGACTGTCCATGATGGAGCACCAGGGCGTCACCGGCAAGGCCGTGACGCCGTTCCTGCTCGGGCACTTCCACTCGGCGACCGCGGGCCGCAGCCTGGAGGTCAACGTCCGGATCATCCTGCGCAACGCCGAGCTGGCCGCCCGCATCGCGGCCAGCGCGGCATGAGCGCACCGCGCGTCGTCGTGGTCGGCGACATCGTCACCGACGTGCTGGCGGTGCTCGCCGAGCCGCTGGCGCCCGATTCCGATACGCGGGCGAGCATCCGCCTCGTCGGTGGCGGCCAGGCCGCCAACACCGCCGCCTGGCTGGCCCACACGGGAGCCGCCGTCACGCTCGTGGGCGCGGTGGGCACAGACGACGCGGGCGCGGCTCGGCTGACCGAGCTGGCGGCCGCCGGGGTCACCATCGCGGTAAGCCGCCACGCGGAGGCCGCCACCGGCACGATCCTGGTGCTCACCCGCGGGCAGGACCGCACGATGGTGACCGACCGCGGAGCGAACCTGTTGCTCCAACCGTCCGATGTGGACAACGCGCTGGCCCAAGCCCCGGCGGCGACGCACCTGCACCTGTCCGCGTACCCCCTGCTGGATCCGGTCTCACGCCCGGCGGGCCGGCACGCGCTCGCGGCGGCCCGGGCGCGCGGCTTGACGACGAGCGTCGACGCGGCGTCCGCCGAACCGCTGCGGCAGGCCGGCGCCGCGGCGTTCCTCGAGTGGGTACGCGGCGCCGACCTGTTGCTCGCCAACGCGGCGGAGGCCGCCGTGCTGGCGGGCGCCGGCGACCCGGCCGAGCGGGCCGCGAGGCTGACCGAGTGGGTCGGCTCCGCCGTGGTGAAGCTGGGCCCGGACGGCGCGCTGTGGGCCGGTCCAGCCGGTGCGGTGATACGCCTCGGGGCGGCGGCCGTGCCGGTGGTGGATCCGACCGGGGCCGGGGACGCGTTCGCGGCCGGGCTGCTCGCCGCGTGGGTGGCCGGCGCCGACCGCGCGTCGGCGTTGCGTGCCGGCATCGAGCTGGGTGCCCAGGCGGTGGGCGTGCTCGGCGCCCGCCCGGGCGGCGAACGGCGCCCGGGTTAGTCGCGGTGCTCGATCGTGCGGTCCCCCGCCGGAGCCGGCAGGGCGCGCGGCGTGTCGTCGCGATGCGTGCGGTGGAAGCGGTTGGCGAGCCGGTACTTCTCCTTGGGTGCGCGGTCGTTGGCGAGGATAACCGCGAGCCACGGGATCAAGATCATGCAAACCCCGCACAGCGGCAGCCAGAGCCCGAGCATCGGCACGCCGGTGCCGACCAGGACCGCCGCGAGCACCACGACGCCGGCGCGGAAGAGCATCATCACCACGTACCGGCGCTGCCGGCTGCGCAACTGCTCCGCCTGGCTGCGCTGCGCGTCGGTGATCAGAATTGGCCGGTCGGCCTGACGCCTCACCACATCACCCCCGCCGATCGCCTCCATCCTCCCACCGCCGCACCCGCCGGCTGGCGGCCGCTAGCCGTTCGACTTGGCCGCCGTCTTGATCTGCTTCTTGAAGTCGCGGACCTTCTCCAGGCTGGCCGCGTCGACGACGTCGGCGACCGACCGGAACGAGCCCTCCCGGCCGTAGTCCCCGGCCACCTCCCGCCAGCCCTCCGGCCGCACGTCGAACCGCTTGCCCAGCAAGGCGAGGAAGATCTGCGCCTTCTGCCGGCCGAAGCCGGGCAGCTCGGATACCCGTTTGAAGGCGTCTTTCGCGTCCGCAGCGCCGGTCCAAATCCGCTCGGTGTCGCCGCCGTACCGCTGCACGACGATCTGACACGCCTCCTGCACCCGCGCCGCCATCGCCCTCGGGAACCGGTGCAGCACCGGCGGCTTAGCGAAGATCGCGATCAGCGCGTCTGGATCGAAGGCGGCCAGTTCCCCGGCGGTCGGTTCGTGGCCGAGCCGCCGGCTCAGTTCGTAGGGCGCGAGGAACGCCCGCTCCATCGGAAACTGCTGATCAAGAATCATGCCAATGAGCAGGGCGAGCGGGCTGCGCCGGAGCAGGTCGTTGGCCTCGGCGTCGATGGGCAGCGTCAGCGTCATGCGGTCCATCCTGCCCCGCGGGCCTGCGGGCCGGCTACGAGCCCCCGCAGCGCCAACCACCCAACTCCCTCAAAGTTGGGCGATGGGAGCGCGACCAAGCCCCCAAGTCTGACGGAGTTGGGCTGAGCGGGGGCGCCGCTGGCCTCGCCGACGGACGGGCGCTGACCTTCGCCGGGCAGGATGGGGCGGTGGACACCCTCCTGGACCGGACCGGCATCGACCGGCTCCGCACGGCCCTGACCAGCGCCGGGTACACCGCCGCCGGCGTCGCGCAGAGGCTGGGTCCGGCGGCCACCGCTTCGGTGGCGCGCAACGACGTCCGCCTCGCGCTCCGCGCGACCGAGGAGCGGGACCGGCTCGGCACGCTGATCCGGATCTTCGTGTGTGGGCAGACGGAGCCCGAGGCCGCGGTGGCCGCCGCGCTGGAGCCGCTGCCGCTGGCCGACGCCCGGGCCGCCGGTCTCGTCGAGGCGTACGCCGACGGCCTGCGGCAGGGCGTGGATCTGGAGCCTTACGGGGACGAGTGGTGGGTACTCGCCGACGTGCCGGCCGCCCTAATCACCGTGCGCAAGGGAGGCCACGACGACCCGGTGGTGCGGGTGGAGGACCTCCGGCAGGCGGTGCAACCGCCGCTCGGCGACCAGGTCGCGGCCTGGTTCGACCGGCAGGACTGGCTCCGCGTACGCGACGAGGAAGACCTGCTCGGCGCCCGGTACGCCGCGGCCGACGGGCTGAGGCTGCATCAGGAGGCGACGCGGACCGCCGACGGCTGGGCGGTCGACCGCCAGGCGCTGGCGATGCCGCACGGCCTGCGCTGGACCGAGGAGGTCGACCCACTCGTGCTGGCCCTCGTCGGCGGTTGCCACGGCGGGGTGCCGCTCCGCGATCAGGTCGCCATCCTCGCCGTCGCGCACGACGTGCCCGAGGCGGAGCTCGCCGAGGCGGCCGTACCGATCGTCGCGCGCCTCGTCGAGCGCGGCATCATCACGCCGGTGGGTGGCTGACGTCGGCTGTGGCAGGGTGACGACGTGCGAGCCGTGGTGCAGACGGTCGGCCGGGCCAGCGTGACGGTCCACGACCGGGTGGTCGGCGCGATCGAGGACGGCCTGCTGGTGTTCCTCGGGGTCACCCACTCCGACACGCCCGAGGTCGCCGACGCGATGGCCCGCAAGGTCTGGGAGCTGCGCATCCTCGATGACGAGCGGTCAGCGTCGGACGTCGGCGCGCCGGTGCTCGTGGTCAGCCAGTTCACGCTGTACGGCGATGCGCGTAAGGGCCGCCGGCCGACCTGGAACGCGGCGGCGCCCGCCGAGATCGCCGAGCCTCTGGTCACGGCGTTCGCCGAGGCACTGCGGGCCCGCGGCGCAAAGGTGGAGACCGGTCGATTCCGGGCGCACATGCTCGTCGAGAGCGTCAACGTGGGGCCCCGGACGCTGCTGCTCGAGTACTGACCGCCGGGCCGGCGCGGATTTCACCGGGGCTTAACGCCCCGCGGGGGACTCTTTCTTCATCGCCAGCGCGACGCGCTGGAGTGCCACTTGTCGACACGGGGAGGCGACTGACAGTGGTAACCCACCAGACCGGCGATTTCACCCCTGATCTCGACGCGTTCGATGAGCGTGGGGTCTCGGCTGACCTGGTCCGCGCATATCTGAACGGAATCGGGCGTACCCGGCTGCTCACCGCCGCGCAGGAGGTCGAGCTCGCCAAGCGCATCGAGGCCGGCCTGTACGCGGAGGATAGGCTCGCCGCCGGGCCGGTGCCCGACCAACGGCTAGCCGCCGACCTGGCGACGATCGCCGCCGAGGGCCGCGCCGCCAAGGACCACGTGCTCGAGGCGAACCTGCGCCTGGTCGTCAGCATCGCCAAGCGGTACACCGGGCGCGGCATGGCCTTCCTCGACCTGATCCAGGAGGGCAACCTCGGCCTGATCCGCGCGGTCGAGAAGTTCGACTACACCAAGGGTTACAAGTTCTCCACGTACGCCACCTGGTGGATCCGCCAGGCGATCACCCGCGCTATGGCCGACCAGGCCCGCACCATCCGCATCCCGGTGCACATGGTCGAGCAGGTCAACCGGATGGTCCGCGCGCGCCGTGACCTGGCGACGACCTTGGGCCGGGAGCCGACCGTGGCCGAGGTGGCCGCGGCGCTCGACGTTCCGGAGTTCCAGGTGCTCGAACTTATTTCGTACGACCGCGAGCCCGTCAGCCTCGACCAGGCGGTCGGCGAGGACGGCGAGAGCGCGCTCGGTGACTTCGTGGTCGGCCACGACGCGCGTGACGAGCCGGACGACGAGGTCGGCCGGCGCGAGCTGCGCCACGAGGTGGAGATCGTGCTCGCGACGCTGTCGCAACGCGAGCAGGCGGTGATCCGGTTGCGGTTCGGGCTCGACGACGGGCGCCAACGGACCCTCGACGAGGTCGGGCGGGAGTTCGGGCTCTCCCGCGAGCGGATCCGCCAGATCGAGAAGGTCACGCTGCTCAAATTGCGGCAGCCCTCGCGGGTCCAGCGCCTGCAGGCGTACGCCTGCTGAGCGCCGGACGCGGCCCGGTCACGGCGATCAGAGGCGGCGAGGGCCGGTGTCCGGCCGGGTCGCGGGCGCTCCAATCTGGACGGTCGCGTGCAGCACGGAGAGCCCGTCCGGCCGGCTCAACACCGGGTTTAGCGACAGCGACCGCACCTCCGGCCGGTCGTCGACGAGACGACCGACGCGCAGCAGCAGGTCGGCCAGCGCCTCCCGGTCCACGGGCGCGGCACCTCGGTACCCGCGCAGCAGCGGTGCCGCACGCGGTGCGTCGACCAGTGCGGCCGCGTCGCGATCCGTCAGCGGCGCGGCCCGCCACGCCCGATCGCCGAGCAGCTCTGTCGCCACGCCGCCGAGCCCGAAGCCGACCACCGGCCCGAACGCCGGATCCTCCAGCATCTCCACGACGCAGGCCACACCCGGTGGCACCATGCGCTGCAGCAGGACCTCGTGGCCGAACGCTGGCGCCATGTCCCGGTACGCGCGGCACAGTTCGTCGGGCGTGCCCAGCCCCAGCCGCACCGCGCCCAGGTCGAGCCGGTGCCGCAGCCCGGGCGCGGCCGCCTTCAGCGCGACCGGGTAGCCCAGCCGGTCGGCGGCGTCGAGGGCCGCATCGTCAGAGTCCGCGGGCAGCGACGGCACGACCTCGATACCGTACGCGGCGAGCAGCCCCACCGGGTCCGGCTGGCCGGTCACCGCCGACCGGGCCGCCGCCTCGTCGACGCCGGCAAGGTCCGGCAGCTGGCCGGCCGGCTCCCGCCGCCAGTCGGCGTACCTGGCGACCCGCGCCAACGCCCGCACCGCCTCCTCCACCGAGGGGTACGCGGGGACGCCGTCCGGTGGCCGGCCCGCGAGGACCGTGGCGACCATCGGCTTCTCGCCCGTCGTGGCCGACCCGGCCAGCGCCAGTCCGGCCAACGCGGTGGTGAGGTCGGCCTCGGCCTCCCCGGGGAGCGGCGGCGCGTTGACGAGCACCAGCGCGTCGATGCCCGGATCGGCTACCGTGCCCGCGAGCGCCTCGGCGAAGCGGTCCGGCCCGTCCTGCGGGGGCACGTGGCGCGGGTGTCCCTCGGCCACAAGGAGCCCTTCGGCGGCACACGCGGCCTGGGCCAGCCGTCCCAACGCCGCCGAGTTCGTCACGATGCCCACCCGCCGTCCGGTGGGCGGTGGCTGGTGGGCGAGCAGCAGGCCGACGTCGAACAGCTCGGCCACGGTGTCCACGCGGATGACGCCGGACTGGGCGAACAGCGCGTCGACCGCGGCGTCGTCGATCGCCCGCGCGCGGTCGGCACGGGCGGTGGACGCGACGGCCGCCAGCGGCTTTGTCCGGCCGATCCGCCGGGCGATCCGGGTGAACTTGCGCGGGTTCCCGAAGGACTCCAGGTAGAGCAGGATCACGTCCGTTCCCGGGTCGTCCTGCCAGTACTGCAGCAGGTCGTTACCGGAGACGTCGGCGCGGTTCCCCGCGGACACGAAGCTGGACAGGCCGAGCCCGCGCCGGTCGGCCTCGGCCAGCAGGGCCACGCCCAGCGCACCGGACTGGCTGAAGAATCCCACCCGGCCGGGCGCGGGCAGCCGCGGCGCGATGGTCGCGTTGAGGCGCACGCGGTCGTCGGTGTTCGCGATGCCGAGACAGTTCGGCCCGACCACGCGCATCCCGACCGCGTGCGCGGCGCGGATCAGGTCCCGTTCCGCCGCAACGCCGTCCTGGCCCGTCTCCGCGAACCCGCCGGAGATGACCACCAGGCCGTGTACGCCGGCCGCGGCGGCGTCGGCCACCACGTCCGGCACCGCGGGCGCTGGCACCGCCACCACCGCGAGGTCCACCGGCCAGCCGGCCGCGGCCGCGGATGGATACGCCGGCAGGCCGGCGACGTGCGACGCCGTCGGATGCACCAGCAGGATCGACCCCGTGAACCCGCCGGAGCGCAGGTTGGCCAGCACGGCTGCGCCGATCCCCCGCCCGCCGGAGCTCGCCCCGTACACCGCCACCGCCCTCGGGGTGAGCAGCCGCGCGATCGACCGGGCCTCGGTACGGTGCTCACGGCTCCACTGCACCTCCAAGGAGCGCTCGGTAGGTGCGATCGGAAAGTCGAGGTGCACCACGCCGTCCGCGTACCTCCGCTTCACCTGATAGCCCGCGTCGGAGAACACCCGGAGCATCGCGCCGTTGGCCGGCAGCACCTCCGCGACGAAGCGTTGAATCCCGGCGTCCCGGGCGGCCGCGGCCAGGTGCTCGAGCAGCACCGAGCCGACGCCACGGCCCTGGTGGGCATCCTCGACCACAAAGGCGACCTCGGCGTCGTCGGAGCCCGGGCCGAGCCGTTCGTACCTGCCCACCGCGATCAGCTGATCGCCGAGCGCGGCTACGAACGCCTCCCGGTCGTGGTGGTCGACCACCACGAAGCGCTGCAGGTCCCGTTCCGGGATGCGCGGGTACGGCGAGAAGTAGCGCAGGTAGCGCGTGCGTTCGGAGAACCGGGAGTGCAGGTCGACGATCTTCGACGCGTCGCCGGGGCGGATCGGTCGCAAGTGGACGGCGGTGCCGTCGGCGAGCAGGACGTCAGCCGAGCGGTCGGAGGCGCTGTCCACGTCAGTCCCTCGGGTCGTGCGGGTCCAACCCGTGCAGCGGGAACGCCGCGCGCCGGGTCGCGGCGATCGCCCGGTCCACCGCGTCCGGCTCGCCGGTCGGCTGCCACGGCTCGTACGCCGGGTCCGCGTCGTCCGTCATCCGCAGCGGCACCTCCCGCGCCGGGCGACGATCGTGGGCGAGCGCCCGCCAGCCCGGCGGGGTGAGCGTGGCCGGCTCGATCGGCTCCCCGGTGGCGATCGCCAGCAGGTGGGTCCAGGCGCGTGGCACCACCTCGACGAGGGCGTACCCGCCGCCGCCCGTCGCCACCCACCGGCCATCGCACAGCTCGTCGGCCAGCCCGCGCAGCGCGACGTACGTCGCGCGCTGTCCGTCCACGGACAGCCGCAGGTCGGCAAGTGGGTCGAGCCGGTGACCGTCGGCGCCGCACTGGGTCACCAACAGCTGCGGCCGAAACGCCCGCAGCACGGACGGCACCACCGCGTGGAACGCACGCAGCCAGCCGGCGTCCGCCGTGCCGGGCGGCAGGGCCACGTTGACGGCGCTGCCCTGGGCATGCTCGCCGCCGGTCTCGTCGGGGAACCCCGTGCCGGGGAACAGCGCGAGCGGTGTCTCATGCAGGCTCACCGTGAGCACGCGCGGATCGTCGTAGAAGATGGCCTGAACGCCATCGCCGTGGTGCACGTCGACGTCCACGTACCCGATCCGCTCCGCGCCGAGGTCCAGCAGGCGAGCGATCGCCACGGCGGGGTCGTTGTAGACGCAGAACCCGGACGCGCGGGCCGGCATCGCATGGTGCAGGCCGCCGGCGATGTTCACCGCGTGGGTCGCCTCGCCCCGCCAGACCGCCTCGGCCGCCGCGACCGTCGCGCCGGCCACGTACGCGCTCGCGTCGTGCATCCCGTCGAACACCGGGTTGTCGGGCGTGTTCAGGCCGTACCCGGAGAAGAACGGCTCGAGCGGCGCGGCACGGACGGCGGCCAGGTACTCGGCGCGGTGCACCCGCGTCAGCGTGGCGTCATCGGCCGGGTCCGGAGTCACCATCCGCACGCCCGGCCGGTCGAGCACACCGAGCTCACGGGCCAGCGCGATCGTCAACTCCACCCGCACCGGGTCGAGCGGGTGGTCGCCCAGGTCGTACTCGAGCAGCTTGTCGTCCCAGACGACGACCGTCTCGGTCATGCGGAATCCCCGGCCGCGACCGGCCGCGTCGGGTCGGTGATCCAGTGGCTCCACGAGCCGACGTACAGCTCGGCGTCCGGCCGCCCGGCCAGGCGCAGGGCCAGCACAGTCTGCGCGGCGGTCACCCCGGAGCCGCAGTACGCGCCGACGCGGACGCCCTCCTCGACGCCGGCCTCGGCGAAGCGCGCGCGGAGGGCATCCGCGGACGTTAACCGCCCATCGGGGCCGACCTGCTCGGCGGCCGGCACGTTGACCGCGCCCGGGATGTGACCGGCGACCCGGTCGACCGGCTCGACCTCGCCCCGAAACCTCGGCGCGACCCGGGCATCGAGCAGAACCCCCGTCTTCGCGAGCTCGGCGGCGCCTCCCGCGTCGAGAATCGGCATGCCGCCGGGCTGCACCGTGATGTCGCCGGGCTCGGGTTGCGGCTCGTCCCGGGTGACTCGCCCGCCGGCGGCGACCCAGGCCGCGTACCCGCCGTCGAGCACCCTGACCCGCTCGTGCCCGGCCCAGCGCAGCGTCCACCAGACCCGGGCGGCGGCCTGGCCGTCGCCGGCGTCGTACGCGACGACCGGATGCCCGGCGCGTACGCCGGCCGCGCGCAGCACCACTTGGAGCGCCTCGGGATCCGGCAGCGGATGGCGGCCGCCGGCGCCGGGTGCCCCGCACACCTCGACGTCGAGGTCGACGAAGACCGCGCCCGGCAGGTGCGCGGTCGCGTACTCGGCGCGCCCGGGTGGGCCGCCCAGCCGCCAGCGCGCGTCGAGCACGGTCGGTGGGTTGGGCTCGGCCAGCGCCTCGGCGAGCTCCGCGACGTCGAGGACAAGATCATTGGGTGCGCCCACGGATCCAGTCAACACCATCGGAACGAGGTTCACTTCGCTACGCGGGGTAGCATCGGCGACCGGGAGGACAGCGCAGTGAACGACCTGGTCGACACCACCGAGATGTACCTGAAAACGATCCTCGAGCTCGAAGAGGAGGGTGTCGTCCCGCTGCGCGCCCGCATCGCCGAGCGGCTGCACCAGAGCGGGCCGACGGTCAGCCAAACGGTCGCGCGGATGGAGCGGGACGGCTTGGTCACCGTCGAGGGTGACCGGCACCTCCAGCTGACCGACGCAGGCCGCGTGCACGCGGTCTCGGTCATGCGCAAACACCGGCTCGCGGAGCTGCTGCTCGTCAACGTCATCGGCATGCCGTACGAGGAGGCGCACGACGAGGCCTGCCGCTGGGAGCACGTGATGAGCGACTCCGTCGAGCGGAAGGTCTACGAGCTGCTGAACAGGCCGACTCGCTCGCCGTACGGGAACCCGATCCCGGGCCTGGAGGAGCTCGACAAGGGTGCGGTTGCGGCCGTCCAGGGCAGCGACGGCGCCGAGGGCGAGCGCAACCTCGCCTTTCCGGGGCTGACCGGCACGGTGATCGTCCGACGGATCTGCGAGAGCGTGCAGACCGACGTGGACGTCCTGCGCCAGCTGCACGCCGCGGGCGTCGACCCCGGCGCCATGGTGACGATCGCGCAGGAGCGCGACGGGGTCACGATCGACCGATCGGGAGAGAAGATCAGGCTCCCTCGCGAGGTCGCGTCCCGCGTCTTCGTCGCCGCGCGCTGACCCAGGCTCGCCGAGGCGATCGTCGCCGGGGAGGCGGTGCCGGCCGAGCGGGCCACGTCAGCCGGGCAGGTCGACACGCAACGTGGCCCAGACCGTCTTGCCGTACGCCTCCGTGGTCGTACCCCAGCCGCTCGCCAACACCGTGATCATCTGAAGGCCGCGGCCGCGGGTCATCCGGCTCGCGCCGCCCAGCGGTCCGACGGGGAACGCGGGCGGGGCCGGGCTGCCGTCGCGCACCTGGATGTGCAGGAACGGCGGCACGAGCACCAGCGTCACGTCAACGGCCGTCCCGGCGTGCTCGATCGCGTTGGTCACCAGCTCGGACACGATCAGCTGAGCGTCGTCGCAGAGACCGTCGATGGCCCACCGCTCGCAGGCGTAGCGGGCCAACGTCCTCGCTGCGGCGGCCGACCGCGCCTCGGGCGGATATCGGGCATGGATCCGGCGTCGCGTGGACGGGTGGTCCAGCATGGCCGCGAGGGCCGCCGGCCGATCCTCGTATATCGGAAGTAGCCGATCCAGGACCTGCCGAACGATCCGGCCAGTTGCGGACGCGGCGGCGACGTACGCCAGGACACTGGTGTCGTCCGTCGCCTGGCGGGCGACCGTCGGCAACACCCATAGGGCCATTTTGGTCTCGACGGTCAGGTCGTTGAGGTCGACGAGCACGGTGTTCGGGTGTTCCGCCAGGCTCTTCTGGAGGATGAGGCGGGCCGGCTGCACAGTCCGCATGTTCAACGGCCCGGACAGCGTCACCTCGCTGATGCCGGTATCGAGGTCGTTGCGGACAACCCAGGTCAGACCGGTCACGGCGAGGCTCCACGCGGCGTACCGCCGACGACGCCGAATGCGGCCTTGCCGCCCGCGCCAGCCTGCTGGGCCCGCACCTGGCCTCGGATCCCGGCACGGTCGCGGAACGTCACCTCCGCCGCCTTGGCCACATCGACCTCCCCGCGGAGCGCTCTTGAACACCTGACCCGCCGCCGAGAGCATGTCGAACTCCAGCATCGCCGCCGCCCCTTGAAACGCTGCACGCGGCAGCCCCACAAAGGACGGTGCTTCGTACGGTGCTACGACGAAGCGGCGAGCCACTCGGCCTCAAGAACGGACATTTCCCGCCGCTGGGCACCCTAAACCCGATGCATCAGACTCTCGATATGTCGATCTTCTTCGCGAGCGCGACGACCTTCGGGGCCGCGGCCTGGGCAGCGGTGGCGGCCTGGCCGACGGCCAAGGTGAAGCGCAGGGTCAGCAGCCGTCCGTCCCCGGACAGCCAGCCCACCTCGACCGCCGGACCCTTGCCGGCGCCCGCCTTGAGCGCGGCCCGGTAACCGACCTTGCCGAGGCCGGCGACTGCGGACGCGCCATCCGGTGCAACCGTGTCCTTGAACACCGAGGCGTCGGCGGTCGTGGCGGTCACGCTGAGCGACAAATCGGGCTGATCGGTCAGCGCGGGTCGCACGACGCAGGTGTAAGTGTCCTTCGACCGGCTCGCGGCCGCGACGTCGAACCGGACGCCGAGCGTCTGGTCGATGTCGGCGAAGTCGAGGAGGTAGCACGCGCCGCCCGCCGGCCGGGCCGGAGCCCCCGTCGGCGCCGCGACGGACCCTGCCGATCCGCCCCCGGCCTGGCCGCAGCCGGCCGCGAGCGCGACCAGCCCGGCCGCCAGGGCCGAGAACCTCGTCCGCACGCTTCCTCCCGAAGTCCGCCGCCCACCGTACGGCCTGGCGACCCGCCGGGGAAGTGAGGACCCGAGCCCTGCTCAGCTCGGCTGCGGTAGATCGACGGAAGCGGCAGATTGGCGCGGCAGGTTCGCGGCGCTCCTGCCCGCACCCGCCAGCGCGTCCACGAACCCGGCCACCGCCGCGGCGAAGGTGTCCGGCTGGGCGAGGTGCCACACATGTCCGGCGCGCGGCACGATCCTGAGCTCCGCGCCGGGAACCGCGGCGGCCACCGCCGCCGCCAGCGGGAGGTTGTGTCGGTCCCGCTCCCCACAGAGCACCAGCACCGGTACGCCGAGTCCGCCCAGCCGGGACCTCAGGTCCACCCGGGAGAGGTCCCGCAGGCCCGCCCCGACCGTACGACGGCCGGACCGCCGCCACTCCGCGATGACCGACTCCCGCTGCGCCGCGGCCTCGGCGTACGGCCGCCCGGCGGCGACCTCGAGGGCCGACCTGGGCATCGTCGCGGTGGCCGCCCGGCGCAGCAGCACCGACCGCGGAGACCGCGCGATCGGGGCGGACAGCACGAGGCCGGCGACGCGGACATCGCCGTCGAGGGCGGCGAGCAGCGCCACCGTGGCTCCCGCCGAGACACCCACGAGGTACAGCGGGCTCGCCTCGGCGGCGGCGAGCCTGCGCACCACGTCGACCGCGCGGGCCAGCGTGAACGGTCCCGCCGCCTCGCCGTGCCCGGGCAGGTCGGGCGCGATCACGCGGAACCGGTCGCGCAGCCGGGCGAGCACGGGCACCCACGTGCGGCGGCTCGCGCCGAGCGGGTGCAACAGGAGGATGGACTCCACGCGATCTTCCTACTCCAGCGTGGGCTGACGCGCCATCCCGCGTTCTGGCCTACCGTACGGGCGTGACCGGGATCGACCCCAAGGACGTTGTACGCCGCGGCTACGACGCGGCTTCGCAGCGTTACCGGGCCGACGACGCCGACGACGGCCATTACGCGCCGTGGATCGGCGGACTGCTCCGACGGTTGCGTTCCGGGGCGTCCGTCCTGGATCTCGGCTGTGGGTGTGGCGTGCCGGTCGCCCGCGCGCTGGCCGCCGCCGGGCACGCGGTCACCGGCGTAGACATCAGCGAGGTCCAGGTCGAGCGGGCGCGGGCGCTCGTGCCGTCGGCCCGTTTCATCCAGGCCGACGCGACCGAGGTCGACCTCCCGCCCGGCTCGTTCGACGCGGTGGTGTGCCTATACGCGCTGATCCACATCCCGCTGGAGGAGCAGCGAGCCCTGCTGGCGCGCGTCGCTTCCTGGCTACGACCGGGCGGTTGCCTCGTGGCCACCGCGGGCCACCGGGCGTGGACCGGAACGGAGGCCGACTGGCTCGGCGGCGGGGCCGATATGTGGTGGAGCCACGCGGATGCGTCGACGTACCGCGGGTGGCTCGCCGACACGGGGTTCGCCATCGAGTCCGAGGAGTTCGTTCCGGAAGGGTCCGGTGGTCACGCCCTCTTCTGGGCTCGCCGCCACCTCCGAGATGGGAATCAGGCACCCTCTGTCCGGTAGCGGTTGAGTCGCTCACCGCTGCCGCCTTGGTCATTGCGGCGACCTGTGATTCGGTGAGACCGACACGCGTCAGCAGGAGGTAGACAAGATCGGCCGGAAGCGCCTGCGGAGGCGCCTCCCGTACTCTCCGCTGGTCTCCGTCGCACGGGTGCGCCGGATCCTGAAGTACGTCAAGTACTCGACGTACTTCAGGACGACGTGATCGCCGACCACCCCAACTGACTAGGCGATTTGCCGCTGGAGCAGGTTCGCTGTCAGCTGCAGCCGGAGGTGGAGCCGCAGCCCTCACAGACGTAGCAGCTGCCGGCGGGACGCATCTTCGTGCCGCAGGTGAAGCAGAGCGGCGCATCGGCGGCCTTGCCGCTGACCGCTTCGAGCAACTCGGTCGACGAGCCGACCCGGGGCGCAGGCCGAGTGGCCACCTCGGTCGCCGTCGGCTCGGGCTTGGCCTCCGCGGCGGCCTCCGCCTCGGTGGCCTCGTCCGGCTTGGTCGCCTCGGCCGGCTTGGCCGCTTGGGCCACGCCCGGCTTCGTCTCGATCGGCGCCGAGGCGGCCAGTGCGGCCAGGTCTACGCCAGCCTCCGCCTCGGCCTCGGCCCGTAGCTGCGCGGCCCGCTCCTTGGCGGTGAAGATGCCCAGCTCCGCCCGCCGCTCGTAGGGCAGGAAGTCCAGCGCCAGTCGGCGGAAGATGTAGTCCATCACCGAGGCCGCCATGCGGATGTCCGGGTCGTCGGTCATGCCGGCCGGCTCGAACCGCATGTTCGTGAACTTTGAGACGAAGGTCTCCAGCGGCACCCCGTACTGCAAGCCGATCGAGATGGCCACCGAGAACGCGTCCATCACGCCGGCCAGCGTGGAGCCCTGCTTGGACATCTTGAGGAAGACCTCACCCAGCCCGTCGTCCGGGTACGACGACGCGGTCAGGTAGCCCTCGGCCCCGCCCACCGAGAACGACACCGTCTCGGACGGCCGCTTCTTCGGCAACCGCTTGCGGACCGGCCGGTACTCGACGACCTTCTCGACCGCCGAAGCGGGCTCGGACGCCTTGTCCGCGGCCTTCTCCGCCGCCTTCGCCACCGACAGCGGCTGGCCGACCTTGCAGTTGTCCCGGTAGATGGCCAGCGCCTTGATGCCCAACCGCCAGGCGTCGAAGTAGATCCGCTCGACGTCGTCCACAGTGGCCGACTCCGGCATGTTCACCGTCTTCGAGATCGCGCCGGAGACGAACGGCTGGGCCGCGGCCATCATCCGCACGTGCCCCATCGGTGCGATCGACCGCTCGCCCATCGCGCAGTCGAACACCGCGTAGTGCTCGGGCTTGAGGCCGGGAGCGTCCACCACGTGACCGTGGTCGGCGATGTACTCGACGACGGCCTCGACCTGCTCCTCCTGGTAGCCGAGGGTACGCAGGGCGCGCGGGACGGTCTGGTTGACGATCTGCATCGAGCCGCCGCCGACCAGCTTCTTGAACTTGACCAGTGCCAGGTCGGGTTCGATCCCGGTGGTGTCGCAGTCGAGCATGAAGCCGATCGTGCCGGTCGGCGCGATGACGCTGGCCTGCGCGTTGCGCCAGCCGGCCTGCTCACCGATCTCGTAGCCGCGCCGCCACTGCCGAGCCGCCTCGGCCACGACCGCGGAGGCAACCGGGCCGCCGGGCTTGATCTCGTCGTTCGCCGCCGCGTGCTTTCGCATGACCCGCTTGTGTGGCTCGGCGTTCCGGGCGTACCCGTCGTACGGGCCGACCACCGCGGCCAGCTCGGCCGACCGCCGGTACGCCGCGCCCGTCATCAGCGACGTGATGCCGGCCGCGAGCGCCCGGCCGCCGTCCGAGTCGTACGGCAGCCCAGAGGCCATCAGCAGCGCGCCGAGGTTGGCGTACCCGATGCCCAGTTGCCGGTACGCCCGCGTGGTCTCGGCGATCTTCTGCGTCGGGAAATCGGCGAAGCAGATCGAGATGTCCATCGCCGTGATCACGAACTCGACCGACTTCACGAACGTCTCGCTGTCGAACGAGCCGTCGGTGCGGAGGAACTTCATGAGGTTCAGCGAGGCTAGGTTGCAGGACGAATTGTCCAAGTGGAGGTACTCCGAGCAGTTGCGCACCACGACACCGTTGGCGACATAAGAGTGGTTGCGCGGCTCGGAGAGGTTATAGGTGGTCTCGAATCCGTCGAACGTACGGTTCACAACCCGTACCGTCTGATCGGTCTCGTAGAAGCGGTATCCAACCAGCCATTCGGCGAGCCGCTTGGCCTTGCGGGGGTGGTCGAAGCCGATCGACGCGGCGAACTTAGCGATGTTCTGGCCGCTGATGCGGAGATCGTAGAGCTGGCCACCGGCGTAGGCACGGGCCTCGCCGCCCACCGTGATGTAGGTGAATTTCGCCCGCCGCTGCGAACGAGTCGCGTAGATGCGGCTCCCGATGCCGAACGTAGTTAGCAACTGCTGCACATCACGTAGGAGTTCGCGCGACACCGAGCCTAGGCCGACGTAGCGGATGCCGTTGCCGAGCTCGGCCGCGCATCCATCGGCGTCGAAGAGTCCACGAAGGAACATTGCCTGTATCTCAGTTGGTGCCTGGCGCACGGCTGTCGGCAGCCGCTTCGTGGCGGCACGACCCGTCGAGACGCCGAGCCCGGACAGGAACTCGACGAAGGCGGCTCGGTTGGACCGCAGCTGGACCGTACCGTTGAGCTGCTGCGACGGCTTGCCCACGTAGCCGACGATGTCGGCGAGAACTGCCTGGTGTCGCGCGAGGAAGGTGCCTCGATCCTCGGGCGCGTACACCCACGTGGCGCCGTCGTTGTTGCCCCGGACGCCGTGTACACCACGCCGAACGCAGCCATCGCCGACCAGCCACCCGAGAGAGTGGGCAAATTCTTCCGTCCACTTCTCGGGCAGGCGGGTCTCGAGCCCCTTCGACCGAACGACGTCGCCGGCGGCGACTGGAGTCCCTGGTTGCAAACGGAACTCGCGGGACGCGGCAACCGCGGGCGTTGGCAGGTTCAGCGGGAGGACCTTGTCGTCGTCTGCAAGCTTCGCTGCCTCGACGTAGCCTCGATTAGTTGTCCAGATGCGGTGGTTCGGTGTGCAACGCAGCACCATGCCGTTGCTGAACTCGACGCGCACGATCTCGTTGACGCCTGTAATCATGACCGCGTCGGGCGTGGTCAGCTCGATTCGGTCGGCCGGCGCGTCGGGGTTGGTGGCGTCGTGGGTGTAGACCCCGAATCGCTCCCCAAGGCGTGACCGGTCAATCAGCTCGTCGAACCTGATCAGGCCCTTGTCGGTATGCACCAGAGTGTCGCCTGTGAAGCACGGGTTACTTGCGGTGATCCGACCGGTCTCCGGGCAGGTGTGCCAGTCGTTGATCGTGTCGTCGAACTGCAGACCGGGGTCGGCGCACTCCCACGCTGCCTGCGCAATCTTGCGGAACAGCTGCTTCGCGTCCACCTTGTCGATCACGCGGCCGTCCAGCCGGGCCCGCAGGTCGAACGAGCTGCCGCTCTCGACGGCGTGCATGAACTCATCCGAGACGCGGACAGAGTTGTTCGCGTTCTGGTACTGGACGCTCACGATGTCGCGACCGCCGAGGTCCATGTCGAAACCCGCGTCCCTCAGTGCGCGGATCTTGTCTTCCTCGCGGGCCTTGGTCTCGATGAACTCCTCGATGTCGGGATGGTCGACGTCGAGAATCACCATCTTCGCCGCCCGCCGCGTCGCCCCGCCCGACTTGATCGTGCCGGCGCTCGCGTCGGCGCCGCGCATGAAGCTCACCGGACCGGATGCGGTGCCGCCGCTGGAGAGCAGCTCCTTCGACGAGCGGATGCGGGACAGGTTCACGCCCGATCCCGAGCCACCCTTGAAGATCAGCCCCTCCTCCTTGTACCAGTCGAGGATGGAGTCCATCGAGTCGTCGACCGCGAGGATGAAGCACGCTGAGACCTGCTGTGGTGACGGGGTGCCCACGTTGAACCACACCGGCGAGTTGAAGCTGAACACCTGGTGGAGCAGCATCCAGGTCAGCTCGTGCTCGAAGACCTCGGCGTCGGCCGGGCCGGCGAAGTAATCGTGCCGCTCCCCCGCCGTTCGGTAGGTCTTTACCACCCGGTCGACGAGCTGGCGCAGCGACCACTCGCGCTCGGGCGTGCCCACCGCACCCCGGAAGTACTTCGTGGTCACGATGTTCGCGGCGTTGACGCTCCAGAAGTCGGGAAACTCCACCCCACGCTGCTCGAAGTTGACCGAGCCGTCCCGCCAGTTCGTCATCACGACGTCTCGGCGTTCCCAGGTCACCTCGTCGTAGGGGTGGACTCCCTCGGTCGTCCAGACGCGCTCGACCCGCAGGCCATGGGGCGCCGTCGCCCGCGAACGCCCGTCGACGCTGGACCGACTCCGACGCGAGTCCCCCGCCATATCTCCCCCTCAGCTCGCACGGCACGACACCGTGATGGTCTCTCTGTGGTCTGACAGAATTCAGGTCGTCCGCGCCGCCGCGCGCAGGCTCGCGATCTCTCGTTCGAAATCCCCCAGCGATTCGAACGATCGGTAGACGCTCGCGAAGCGGAGGTAGGCCACCTCGTCCAGCTCCCGCAGCGGCCCGAGGATGGCCAGCCCGACGTCCTGGCTCGGCACCTCGGCGGCGCCACGCGCGCGGACCGTCTCCTCGACCCGCTGCGCCAGCAGCGCGATCGCGTCCTCATCGACCGGCCGGCCCTGACACGCCTTGCGTACGCCTGTAACGATCTTCTGACGGCTGAACGGCTCGGTCACGCCGCTGCGCTTGACCACGGCGAGGACCGGCTCTTCGACGGTCGTGAACCGCTTCCCGCACTCCGGGCAGGCGCGGCGACGACGGATCAGCTGACCGTCGTCGGCCTCGCGCGAGTCCACGACGCGGGAGTCGGGGTGCCGGCAGTACGGGCAGCGCATGCGTCATCCCCCTCTCCGTCGCGCCGGCCGGACCGCACGCCACAGCCAACGGCCCGCCACCCTACGGTGGACGCCGCTGTGCATATCGTGTGGACGGCCGGTGACTACCTAACCCCAACCTGTGGACAACTTACAGCGGTGTAACTACTAGATGTTGGGTTCGACGGTATGCCTCCTGCGGCCGATGCGCAAGTCAATCGGGCACATCGGCGCGTCGCCAACGCGTCCAAATCCGGGCGGCTAGCGCGGTGGCGGCAGCCTCAGCCGCTGGCCGGGGTGGACCGTGTAGTCGGTCAGCCCGTTGAGGTGGCGGATCGCGTCGATCGTGCCGAACGGGTCGCGCCCGGGTCGGCGCCGCTCCGCGATGGACCAGAGGGTGTCGCCGGGCTGGACGACCGCGGTCTCGGCGGCGCCGGATGGATCGGCCGCTCGCGACGCCGGCGCCGCGAACGCGGCCAGGACCGCGGCGAGCGCGAGCAGCAGCACCAGAACGGCCGCGCGACCGCGCCGAGTCAGCCGAACAGCCGGACACTCGCGACGCACTCGACCACGGACGGGCGCGACCGCCAGCACGGAAGGCACGGCCATCGTCCCCATCGCGACCCCCTATCCTCGCCGGCAGCGCGTCGACGGCCACCAGAACGAACACGAGTTCGATCGAACGGACGTACGATGGTGTATCAGAACAGGAGTACGGATGTCGAGTCCCAACGGCGCGACACGCCGCGCCATGTCGTACAGATGTTTGAAACTATCGGATCTCCCCGATAGCGTTCTTCCCGTCACCGTTCCCGGCCATTCGGGGGCGAGGACGCCATAACCACCCAGCCCGCCGACGAGGAGGACGGACGTGTCCACCGACGACCGCGCCAGCCGCCAAGCCGCATCCCTTCAACAGACCGCCGGGAGCGGAGGTCGCCGCCGCGCCGGGGGACGGCAACGCTCCGGCGAACCGCACCTGCGGGCGGTGACGCCGATCGGCGGCGCGGCGCCCGACCTCACGGCGGCCGAGCTGACCTCGCGGCAACGGCGCATCCTGGAGTTCATCCGGGACTGGGTCGAGCAGTACGGCTACCCGCCCAGCGTGCGGGAGATCGGCGAGGCGGTCGGGCTGGTCTCACCGTCCAGCGTGGCGTACCAGCTCAAGGAGCTGGAGAAGAAGGGACTCCTCCGGCGCGACCCCAACCGCCCGCGCGCGGTCGACGTGCGCACGCCGGGCGAGCTGGTCGACGACGAGGCGACCAGGGCGGCCCGCCCGACGCCCGCGTACGTGCCGGTGGTCGGCCGCATCGCCGCCGGCGGGCCGATCCTGGCCGAGCAGTCCATCGAGGACGTCTTCCCGCTGCCCCGCGAGCTGGTCGGCGAAGGCACCCTGTTCCTGCTGCAGGTCAAGGGCGACTCGATGACCGAGGCGGCGATCTGCGACGGCGACTGGGTGGTGGTCCGGCAGCAGCCCACGGCCAACAACGGAGAGATCGTCGCGGCGATGCTCGAGGGCGAGGCCACGGTCAAGACCTACCGGCGCCGCGAGGGGCATGTCTGGCTCATGCCGCAGAACCCAGCGTTCGAGCCGATCGCCGGGGACGAGGCCACGATCCTCGGCCGCGTCGTCGCGGTGCTGCGCCGGATCTGACCGCTAGTAGCGGCCCCGGTCGTCGGGGTACGACGCCGGGTCGTATGGGTACGACGGCTCGCCGGATCGGGCCGGGGCGGAGTAACCGCCCCCGTAGACCCGCCCGCCGCCCTGGCCGTCGTCCGGGTACCCGTACCGGTCGTCGGCGGGGTACCGGGGCTGCTGGCCGTACCCGTCGGCGTAGCCGTACTCGTCGTAGTACTGCGCGTACCCGTAGTCGTCGCGTACCGGTGGAATCATCGCGGTGGACGCGTTGTCGCCGCCGGACCCGTCGTCGGTGGGCGGCCGCTTGCGGGCCCGCAGGATGCCGAACACCCCGAGCAGGACCAGGAGCGCGCCGAACACGCCGAACGCCACGATGCCGTACTCCATCTGCTTGAGCGACATCTTCTGCCACCAGGACCGGTCGTCCTTCTCGGTGATGGTCGTGCCCGTCCCGGTGGCGGCGTGGTTCGCGAGCCAGTCCGTGGGGCTGTAGCGCAGGATCACAGGGTCGGGCGGGTTCGCGAGGTTGCCGACGTCCGACACCGTGACGTAGGATCGTCCGTCCGACGTGTAGCTGATCGCCTCGCCCCAGGCCTCGTTTGGCAGCGGTGTCATCCGTGGCGTTCCGGTCGTGAGCGCCGCCACGACGTCACCGTTCGTCACGTCGTACTCGTACGCGTCGGCCAGCGTCCGCAGGGCGACCTTGGTGCCGGCCGGTGAGCGTGCCGCGCCGGTGATCACGACGCGGCCGGCGGCCTTCATCGGGTTGTCCGTGGTGCTGCCCTTCGGCAACGTCACCTCTCCGACCCGCTTCAGGGGCACGCCGGTCTCGACGTTGGCCTTCAGGGGCCCGGTCGGCGAGTACAGCAGGGCCTTACCAGACAGCTCCTTCGTGATGATGACCGGCGTGCCGTTGCCGGAGATCAGCAGCGCCTCGCCGTCGTGGTGATCACCGTCGGGGTAGCTCATCCGGTAGATCACCGGCCGGGTCGAGCCGCCGACGGGCATCTTCCACAGCGCCACGGTCCTGCGCGTCTTGGCGACGTCGGTGGCGTCGTTGTCCCCGATGTCACCGATCCAAAGCGTCTTGCGGTCCGGCGACAGCGCGAGATCCTCCGGGTCGCGGGGGCCCCCACCGGTGTACGAGACCTCATTGATGATCTTGCATTCGGTGTCGAGGAAGAAGATCCGCTTGCGGTCCGGGACGTTCGTGCTGTCGTTCACGACGACGTAGCCGTTGGCCGTCGCGACGATGCCGGACAGCTCGTTCAGCCGGGGGCTGTTGATCGTGCACACCATCTTGCCCGCGGGTGGCACCTGGCCCGCCGGCGCCGGGCTCGGCGCGGCCCAGGCCGCCGGGGCTCCCGCCGAGAGGCCGGCCCCGAACATCCCCACCGCCGCGAGAAGAGAGGACACGACACGCCGCATCGGCACAGTGTCGCACGGCGGGCGTAACCGCTGCCCCGCGCCGTGATCAATTACGCACGGCACCCCGGTCGGTAGTCGGCAAGGGCTCCGCGTACGGCGTCAGTTCGGCGGCGAGCGCCTCGTCCACGCGTACGTGCAGCTCGGTTCCGTGCTCGACGTGCGCGCTGGCGAGGACCTCGCCCCGCTGGTGCGCCCGGGCGACCAGGTCGCCGCGGTCGTACGGCACGACCGCGTGCATCTCCACGGCGGGCCGTGGCAGTCGTGCCTCGAGCGCCGCGCGGAGGTCGTCGAGGCCCGCACCGGTGCGGGCGGACACGAATACCGCGTCCGGCCAGTCGCGCTTGAGCCGGAGCAGCGTCTCCTCGCTCGCTGCGTCGATCTTGTTAACGACCAGCATCTCCGGCACCCGCTCGGCCCCGATCTCGGCGAGCACCTCGTGCACGGCGCGGACCTGCTCCTGCGGGTCGGGGTGGGTTCCATCGATGACGTGCACGAGAAGGTCGGCGTCGGCGACCTCCTCCAGCGTCGACCGGAACGCCTCGACGAGCTGGTGTGGCAGGTGCCGGACGAACCCGACCGTGTCGGAGAGCGTGTAGACCCTCCCGTCACCCGTCCGGGCGCGCCGCGTGGTCGGGTCCAGCGTGGCGAACAGCGCGTCCTGCACGAGCACGCCGGCACCGGTCAGCCGGTTGAGCAGGCTCGACTTGCCGGCGTTGGTGTAGCCACCGATCGCGACGCTGGGCACGGCTCGACGCTGGCGCGTCGACCGCTTCGTGTCGCGGATCGTCCGCATGGCGGCGATGTCGCGCTTGAGGCGGGAGATCCGGGTGCGGATGCGCCGCCGGTCGATCTCGAGCTTGGTCTCGCCGGGACCTCGCAGGCCCACACCGCCGGAACCGCCGGCCCGGCCACTGCCACCGGCCTGCCGGGACAGCGCCTCGCCCCAGCCGCGCAGCCGGGGCAGGAAGTACTGAAGCTGCGCCAGCTCGACCTGCGCCTTGCCCTCCCGGCTCTTCGCGTGCTGGGCGAATATGTCCAGAATCAACGCGGTGCGGTCGATCACCTTGACCTTGGTCTCCTGCTCGAGCGTCCGCAGCTGGCCCGGCGATAGCTCTCCGTCGCAGATCACGGTGTCCGCGCCGCTCGACACCACGACCGTGCGCAGCTCGTCGACCTTGCCCCGACCGATGAACGTGGACGGGTCCGGACGACCGCGGCGCTGGATCAGCCCCTCGAGCACCTGCGAGCCCGCCGTCTCGGCAAGCGCGGCAAGCTCGATCAAGGAGTTCTCGGCGTCGGTCACCGTGCCCTCGGTCCACACCCCGACGAGCACGACCCGCTCGAGCCGCAGCTGTCGGTACTCGACCTCGCTGATGTCCGCCAGCTCGGTCGAAAGGCCGGAGACGCGGCGCAGCGCATGCCGCTCCTCGAGCTCAAGATCACCAGTTGTGGCGTCGAGATCCTCGTCGAACTCCGGAACGAAGTTCGTGGAGTTACGCAAGATTTATCTCCTCGACGCGGGCGTGATCATCCGAACCCATTCATCGTGTCACGGCGGCTCGGCGCCCGCACACGGTTAAACGGCCACCGACGCGCGGGTGTTCCGGCGCCAGGGGGAAGAATGTGACCGCTAGCCCCCCGACCGAGGAGTACGCGTCCCGTGACCACCCGCCTGCCCAGCGCTGGATTCTCGATCACGATCCGGGTCAGCGTGACCGCCGACGCCTCGGCGATCGGCCGGCTGACCACCGCCGTAGGCGAGGCTGGGGCGATCGTGACGGCTCTGGACGTCGTCGACTCCGACCACGTCAGCGTCGTCGCCGACCTCACGTGCGACACCGCGGACTCGGCTCACGCGGACCAAGTGGTGCGCGCGCTGGAGCTGCTGGACGGAGTGGAGGTCCGCAAGGTCTCCGACCGGACCTTTCTGCTGCACCTCGGCGGCAAGATCGAGGTGACTCCGAAGGTGGCGCTGCGCAACCGCGACGAGCTGTCCCGGGCGTACACCCCGGGGGTGGCCCGGGTGTGCCTGGCCATCGTGGAGAACCCGACCGACGCCCGACGGCTCACGATCAAGCGCAACACGGTCGCGGTGGTGACGGACGGCTCGGCGGTCTTGGGTCTGGGCAACATCGGCCCGGCCGCAGCGCTGCCGGTGATGGAGGGCAAGGCGGCGCTGTTCAAGCGGTTCGGCGGCGTCGACGCCTGGCCGGTCGTGCTCGACACGCAGGACACCGATGAGATCATCCGCACGGTCCAGCTGATCGCGCCGGCGTACGGCGGGATCAACCTGGAGGACATCGCGGCGCCGCGCTGCTTCGAGATCGAGGCGCGGCTCCGCGAGCTGCTGGACATACCGGTGTTCCACGACGACCAGCACGGGACCGCGATCTGCGTGCTCGCCGCGCTCACCAACGCGTTGCGCGTCGTGGGCAAGCGACTAGCCGACGTCACCGTGGTCGTGTCCGGGGCCGGCGCCGCGGGTACGGCGATCATGAAGCTGCTGCTGCGGCAGGGCGTTGGCGACGTGATCGCGTACGACCGTACGGGTGCGCTGCACCGCGGCATGACCGGTTTGAACCCGTCCTGGCAGTGGCTTGTGGAGCACACCAACCGGAACGACTACGCAGGCAACCTGCCCGGCGCGCTGCGCGGGGCGGACGTGTTCATCGGCGTGAGCGCCCCCAACCTGCTCGTCGGCGACGACATTGCGGCGATGGCGGACAACGCGATCGTCTTCGCCCTCGCAAACCCCGACCCGGAGGTCGATCCGCGGGAGGCGCGCAGGCACGCCGCCGTGGTGGCGACGGGCCGGTCCGACCAGCCCAACCAGATCAACAACGTGCTGGCCTTCCCCGGTGTGTTCCGCGGCATGCTCGACGCGCACGCCGAGCAGTTCACCGAGGAGATGGCGCTGGCCGCCGCGCGTGCGATCGCCGACGCGGTCGGCGAGGAGAAGCTCAACCCGACGGTGATCGTGCCGAGCGTCTTCGACCCCCGCGTCGCGCCGGCGGTGGCGAGCGCGGTCCGCGCGGCCGCGCACGGCGGCGCCGCTTCCCTGGCCGCCGCCCCAACCACCAGCTGATCTTGCAGTTGTGGTGGGTGCTTTGTGCTGGTTAATGCCGATAATGAATCACCACAACTGCAAGATCCGCAAGGAAGGGGCGCGGCGGTGTCACCCCCGACCGGGCGGTGCAGAGATCTCCGGGTACGGCTCGGCCGGCACGCCGAGCTCGTCCATGCGCCCGTCGTAGGCGCGGTAGACCTGCCGCGCGTCCTTGTGCCGGCCCTCCGCGTCCAGCGCCCGGACAAGGGCGAGGTGGGCCCGCTCGTCGTACGGTTCACAGCCGAGCAGCCGCAGCAGGTAGCGCACCGCGGTCTCGTGCTCGCCCTCCGCCGCGTACCGCTCGGCGAGCTCCCGCGCGACGGCGATGTAGCGGGCCCGGGCCTCGTCGCGCAGTCCCACCGCCCACGGAGCGCCGCCGTCCTCGGCGCAGAAGTCGCCGGTGTACGCCACCTCGGCGAACGACAGCTCGTCGACGCTGGCCGCTGCGGGTTGGCGCAGCGCGACCGCCGCCCGGCGCAGAAAGACCTCGACGTCGACCTCGACGCGGTCGGTGCGCAGCCGCGCGGTCGCCTCGTCGCCCGGCACGTACCAGTCGGGCGGGCGCCGGCGGGCCGGATCGAGCACCCGGCGGACCTCGTCGACCGTTGCCGCGGTGGCCCGCCGATCGGGGCCTAGCAGTCGGTCGACCTCCGCCAGCCCGACCGGTGCGCCGCGGCGGGCGACCAGGATCTTCAGTAGGTCCCGTGAGTCCCGCGAAGGCCACTCCGAGTGCGGCACCGGGCGTCCGGCCCGTCGCACCTGGAATCCCCCCAGCGTCCGGATGCTCACCTCCGGCAGGGCCCGACGGGTGAGCTCGCGGCGCATCGCGTCGGCGTCCGCGGCCAGCGCCCGGGCACCACGTTCGCGGGTCACGCGCTCCACCTCATCGAGCGTGGCGACCGCGTCGGGGCCCCGGGCGAGCCTGGCCAGCGCCAGCCGGGTCCGCGCCAACGGGAGCGGGCAGCCCAGCGACTCCCAGAGGTTGGCCGCCTCGGTCAGCAGCTCGGCGGCGGACCGGCGAGCCGCCCCGGTCGCGTCGAGCGCCCGGTGCGCCGCGCGGAGCTCCAGCGCCTCGGCGAGGCCGGCGCGGTCACGGCGGCTGCGGGCCAGGGCGGCCGCCTCCTCGGCCCACGCGAGCAGCGCGGGCCGGTCGCCGCGCCGCTCGGCCACCCGGCCCGCGGCGAGCAGTGCACCACAGCGGCCAAGGGTGACCGGGTACGCCAGCGCGCGCCGCGCGATCCGGTCCGCCTCCTCGGGGTCGTCGGACGCCAGCACGCGGGCGAGTCCGGCCAGCGCGGGCACCACCCCTTGCAGGTCGCCGGTGGGTTCGGCGAGCTCCAGGGCCTCCTCATAGGACGCTCGCGCCAGCGACGTGTTGCCGTGGTCGGCGTGCACGTCGCCGAGCCCGGTCAGGGCGTACGCGGCCATCCTCGAGCCCAGCCGCTGCGCCTCGGCCAGGGCCGCGGAGAAGTCCGCGGTCGCGTCCTCGAGTCGCCCGAGCCGGCGCGCCGCCTCGCCCCGGTTGTACAGCGCGAGGGTACGCAGCGCGGCGAACCCGGCGAGGTCCGCGAAGCCCACGGCGGTGTCGAGTTCGGCGAGCGCCTCCGCGTAGTAGCCCTCCTCGAGGAACCGGGAACCGCGGTTGGCCCGGATCCGGATCAGCTGCAGGACATCCCCCGCGCGCTGGGCCTCCTCGAGCGCGCGCAGGTAGTGCATGTCGTTGCTGCGCCGGTCGCCGTCGAGCGCGGCGAGCATGGCCAGGGCGGTGTGCGCGGCCGCCAGCGCGCGGTGATCGCCGGAGCGGTTCGCCAACTGCTCCGCCTGGGCGGCCAGGGCGCGGCAGTGTGGTGCGTCGCCGCGCAGCCAGACCGCGGCCGCTCCCCAGGCGGCGGCCAGCGCCCGGTCCGAGTCGGCACCGTCCGGGTCGTCGACGCCACGCGTATACACGTCCACCGCGGTGTCGAGGTCGCCGCGCAGGTGGTGAATCAGACCGAGCCGCCAGGCGGCGGCCGCCGGGGTGCTGCCACGCGTCGGCACCAACCGCGACAGCCGGTCCACGGCGCGCGCCCAGTCTCCGCGTACCTGGCAGGCCTCACCCTCGACGAGGTCCAGCTCGGGTGTGCGGGCGTCCTCGGGCACCACTGCCAGCGCGTCCAGGACGACCCCAGCGTGCCCGGCGGCGAGGAGCGCCGGGCCGGCCGTGCGCAGCAGCTCCGCGATGCCGGCGCCATCGCTGGCCTGGGTCAGGTAGTGCAGCGCGACCTCCGACTCGCCGCGGCCGGCGTGCCAGGCCGCGGCGGACCGGCGCAGCCCGGCCATCCACGCGGGGTCGGTGACGAGCCGGCTCAACGCGTAGTCCTGCGTGATGGGTGTCAACGTGTACCAGTCTCGGTTGCCGGCGCTCGGCGTGACGTAGATGCCGCGACGCCGCGCCGCGCGCAGCAGGTCCCCGGCCGCCGGTACGCCGAGCGCGCCGAGCAGATCCGCGTCGAAGCCGTCGAGCACGGCGCCGACCCGCACCATCTCGACCAGGCCGCCGTCACCGCCGCCGAACACCTCCCGCTGGAGCAGATCACCGATGAGGTCGACCGTCCCGCCCCGCTCGACGAGCGCGTCCAGCACCGCGTCCGGCTCCGGCGCGGCGGCAAGAGCCTCGGCGACGAGCCGCACCGCGGCGGGCCACCCGCCGGTGAGCCGGTCGATCGTCGGTGCGTACCGCTCGGCCTTCGGCCCCGCCACGGCGGCGACCACTCGCGCGACGTCGTCCCGATCGAATGCCAGCGTCTCCCCGGTAAGCAGCTGCACGTGCCCGCGTAGCCGGAGGCGGGCCAGCGCGAACGGCGGGTCCCCGCGCGAGGACAGCACGATGTGCAGCCGCGGCGGGGACATGTGACACAGGTCGGCGAGTAGTCGGGCCGCGGCCGGGTCGCCGTCGAGCTCGTGGACGTCGTCGATGACGAGCGTGACGTCCGACGCGAGCCGCCCATGCAGGGCACCGGCCAACGCGGGGACGAACGCGGCGACGGCCTCGTCGATGGAGGCGTCCGGTCCGCGCCCGCCCTCGAGTGCGGGCGCGAGTTCGTTGGTCAGCCCGGGCACGCGCAGCGTCAGGGCGGTGACCAGGCCGCGTGCGAAGGCCAGCGGGTCCCGATCGACGGAGGTGACCGAGTACCAGGCGCAGTGCCGCTCCTCGGCCCACGAGGCGAGCAGCGTCGTCTTGCCGAAGCCGGGACCCGCGGTGAGCACCGTGAGCCGCCGGCTGACGGCGGCGGCGAGCCGTGTCATGGCCCGCGGACGCTCGATGATGTTCGGCGCGAGCACCGGCGGCACGATCTTGCCGAGCAGCCGCGCCGGTTCCCCGGCACCGACCGCACTCAGCCCTGGCGTACCCATCGACACCCCCCAGCGGCCCAAAGCCTTGCCACCGCGGAGCGCCAGCGCAAGGCCTGCGGTTGCTCAGATCCGCCCCCGATCAGCACGACCAAGCGGAGGATGAGCGCGAAAGTACTCCGATTAGGCGGTCAGGACGGCGGGGTCGACCTCGCCGTGAGCGACCAGCAGGGCCGGGCCGGCTAGCCAGCACGTGGTGCCGTCCAACTCGACGGTCAGCCGGCCGCCGGGCACCTCGACCACGACCGTGCCGCGGGACCGGCCCCCCTCGTGGAGGGCCACGGCCGCGACGGCGCACGCCCCGGATCCGCAGGACAGCGTCTCGCCGACGCCGCGCTCGTAGACCCGCATCCGCACGTGCACGCCGGGGCCGGGCACGGGAGCGAAGAGCTCGACGTTCACGCCGGACGGGAACAGGGTCTCGTCGAACCCCGGCGAGTGACTGAGGTCCACAGTAGACAGGGCCACGTCGGGTGGCAACGGGCAGACCAGGTGCGGGTTGCCGAGGTCCACCGCGGTGCCCGGCAGCGACCGCCCGTCCACGGAGGCGGCGCTCTGGGCGTACCGCCCCGGAAGGCCCATGTCGACGGCGATGGACCCCTCCCCGACCAGGACGCGCACGACGCCCGCCCGGGTGGCGACGGGTAGCCCGCTCGCGGCCGGTGTGGCCCAGCCGGAGTCGACCAGGAACCGGGAGAAGACGCGTACGCCGTTGCCGCACATCTCGGCGGACGAGCCGTCCGCGTTCCAGTAGTCCATGAACCACTCCGCGTCGGCGGCGTGGTTCGCGGCGGCCGGGTGCTTGGCAGAGCGGACGACGCGCAGCACACCGTCGGCGCCGATCCCGCGCCGACGGTCGCACAGCGCGGCGACCAGCGCCGGCGTCAGCGCCAGCTGGCCATCCGGGTCGGGCAGGAGCACGAAGTCGTTGCCGGTGCCGTGGCCCTTATGGAACTCCACGCGCTCCATCATCCCGCAACCGCCGCCAGCGCCGCCTCGACCAGGTCGGGTCGGGCGCCGTCGAGCCAGATCACCCGCGGATCCCGGCGGAACCAGGAGCGTTGGCGGCGCACGAAACGGCGCGTGGCGACGACCGTCCGCCGCAGCGCCTCCTCCGATGACCAGCGACCGTCCAGGTACGCGAGAACCTGCTGGTAGCCGAGCGCTCGGCTGGCCGTACGCCCGTGTCGGAGTCCACGCTCGACGAGCGCGCGCACCTCGTCGACGAATCCGGCGACCCACATCCGATTCACCCGAGCGGCGATCCGCGCGTCGAGCTCAGCGGGTTCGAGATCGACGCCGATCTGCACCGCCGGGTACGCCGGGATCGGGTCGGGCAGCGACGCCTCGAACGGTGCCCCGGTCAGCTCGATCACCTCCAGCGCCCGCACGATCCGGCGACCGTTACCCGGCAGGATCCGCGCCGCCGCCCGCGGATCCACGGCGGTCAGCCGCGCGTAGAGCGGCGCCGGCCCCACGACCGCGAGCTCCTTCTCCAGGCGGGCCCGCAGCGCCGGGTCGGTGCCCGGGAACTCGAACTCCTCGAGCACGGCCCGCACGTACAGGCCCGAGCCGCCGACCACGAGCGGCACCCGGTCGCGCCGCGCGATGTCGTCGATCGCGGCGCGGGCCAGGCGTTGGTACGCCGCGACGCTCGCCGGCTGGGTCACCTCCCAGACGTCGAGGAGGTGGTGGGGTACGCCTTCCCGCTCCGCCGGCGTGAGCTTGGCGGTGCCGATATCCATGCCGCGGTAGAGCTGCATCGAGTCACTGTTGACGACCTCACCGCCCACGGCGTGCGCGAGCGCGATGCCGAGCGCGGATTTTCCCGCCGCGGTCGGGCCCACGACCGCGACGACGGGCGAGGTCACGCGGGCCTCCAGAGCGCGACGAAGTACCCGACGCCGTACGGCGCGGCGTCGTACCGCAGATCGCCGGTCCACGCGCCACCGGCGTCCCGCACCGCGCCGGCGAGCGCCTGCCAGGGGGCCCGGCCGGCTACCCAGAGCTCCGCGGAGAGCGCCTCGTCGAGGCCGAGCAGCGCTTCGACGTCCGCGCGCGCCAAGGCCTGCGACACCGTCGTGTCGTACGGCTCGGCGCGCGGGTCTTCGTAGCCGGGCGCCCTCGTGCTGCGGCGTGCCGAGCCGTCACCCATGACGAGCAGGCCGACGCGGTGTGCGCGCGGCGGGAGGTCGGCGCCGAACGCGGCACACGCGCCGACTGGCGCGTCGCGGGCGATTGTCGCGGCGACGACGGGTGTACCCGGTGGACGGCGGGCCAGCAGCCACGCGCCGATCGTCAGGCTGAGCGGAAGGTGCGTCTCGCCGAGAGGATCGCCCGTTGGCGGTGGCACGTCGAGCCGGACGCCGAATCCCTGGAGCGATCCGCCGACGTCGGATTTGAACCATTCGGTGCGTTCGCCAGAGCCGAGGAGGACGACCTCGTCCAGTTGGGCGCGCCACAGCTCGTCGAGAACCTCGTCGCACGCCGAGCGCAGCTCGTCGAGCTCTGGCGCGGCGCCCGCGGCAACCTCGGGGACGATCAACGGCGGGTGCGGGCACACGGCCGCGGCGACCAGGGACACGCGAACCACGGTAGCTGGACGTTCGTGCGCGAGCGGCCGGCGGGCGGACCCGAGCGGGAGAGGCTCAGTATGGTCACGGTCGACGACAGGCGCTCGACTCCGACCGGGTTGGACCTGTGACAATGCCGGAAGAACATATGTGCGCCACGGCGGCGACCGAGCGGATGACCTGACGTCCGACGGCGCCGGGAGAACGAGGATGGGCAACATGAGCGACTGGACGGCTTTCGGCCGGGTCGACGCGGACGGCACCGTCTATGTGAAGACGGCCGAGGGTGAACGCGTCGTCGGGTCCTGGCAGGCGGGACCGCCGGAGGAGGGTCTCGCCCACTACGCACGCCGGTACGCCGATCTGGTCACCGAGGTCGATCTGATCGAGGCCCGCCTCAATTCCGGCGCCGCAGACGCGGCACACTCGCTGGCCAGCATCCGCCGGCTGCGCGGATCGCTCGGCGAGGCCCACGTGGTGGGAGACCTCGACGGCCTCGCCGCGCGGCTCGACAAGCTCGCTGCCGTCGCCGATGAGAAGGCCGGTGCCGCCCGGGCCGCCCGCGAGGCTGCCCGCGCCGACGCGCTTGCCCGCAAGACGGCCCTGGTCGAGGAGGCCGAGAAGCTCGCGACGGACTCGACCGGCTGGAAGGCGGCCGGGGACCGGCTCAAGGAGATCCTCGAGGAGTGGAAAACCATCCGCGGGATCGACAAGAGGACCGACGGCGAGCTGTGGAAGCGGTTCGCCGCGGCGCGGGATGCCTTTACTCGCCGTCGCGGCGCGCACTTCGCCACCCTCGACGCCCAACGCAAGCAGGCCCAGGGCGTCAAGGAGGAACTCGTTGCGGAGGCCGTGGCGCTCGCCGACTCCGTCGAGTGGGCGGCGACCGCCAACCGGCTCAAGGAGCTCATGTCCCAGTGGAAGGCCGCCCCGCGGGCGTCCAAGGAGGCCGAGCAGCGGCTGTGGGAGAGGTTCCGGGCCGCGCAGGACGCGTTCTTCAGCCGACGCAGCGAGGTGTTCTCCGCGCGCGACGTTGAGCAGCGCGGGAACCTCGACCGCAAGCAGGCCCTGCTTAAGCAGGCCGAGGCGCTTGACGTGGATGCCGACGCACGCACGGCGCAGGCGACGCTGCGGGAGATCCAGGGCCAGTGGCACGACGCGGGCCGGGTGCCGCGCGAGGCGGCCGCAGGTCTGGACCGCCGACTGCGTGCGGTCGAGGAGAAGGTACGCCAGGCGATGGACTCGGCGTGGCGACGTACCGAGCCATCGTCGAACCCGCTGCTGGCCCAGATGCGCGACCAGGTCGCCGAGGCCGAGCAGCGGCTGGCGCGGGCCCAGGCCGCAGGGGACGGCAAGCGGATCCGGGAGGCCGAGCAGGCGCTCGCCGCGAAGCGCCAGTTCCTGGACCTGGCCGAACAGTCGGGGTGATCTGGTCGGGTGGTCGCTGGCTTGTCGTTGTGACCGCCACCCCATGCGCACGTCGGCGGGTCTGGGCGGCGCACGGGGTCAGCCCGCCAGCACCGCCTGAGCGGCGCCGAGCAGGGTCGCCCGCAGGTCCTCGTCCGAGACCTCGGGCAGCAGTGCCCCCGAGCCGAGCGCGACGCTGAGCGCCTCGGTCGCGGCGAGCGCACGGATCCGCCGTACCGCGGTCGGACGCGGGCCGGCGAGCCACACGTGCAGTCGCGTGTTCAGCTCGATGAGCTCATTCCACACGACGGCCAACGCGGCGAACATCGACGCCGCGTCGCGCAACATCAGCCCGGCCACGGGACGGTGCCGCAGCATCGTGTCGAGGCAGTGCTCAAGAACGAGCCGCACGTTCTCCGCCGTGTGCGGCAGCGCGACCGCTTCGTCCACGGTTCGCCGCCAGTCGGTGACCAGCGGTTCGACCACGGCCTCGAGCAGCGCCTGCTTCGACGGGTAGTGGTAGTACAGCGACGCCTTCGTGATGCCCACCCGATCGGCGATCTCCCGCAGGCTCGTCTTCTCGTACCCGTTGGCCGTGAACAGCTCGACCGCTGCCTGGTGGATCTGCGCCTTGGTGTTCTCGGACTGCATATCCACCTCCTTCGGGTTCGCGAGCGCGTTACCCGCTCTCAGCGGAATCTCAGCACGGCCGCGAGAGGATGGCGCGCGGCACGTCGGGGTTGCCGCAATCCGGTTGCGCCCGTGGCGTACGGTAGATCTTACCTACCGTGCGGCCGGTAGACATCCGAATCGGGGGAGAGTCGAATGTTCGAACGGATCGGGCGGTTCGTTGTCCGGAACCCGTGGAAGGTCATCGCGACGTGGGTGCTGGCCGCGGTAGCCACCGTGGCGTTCGCGCCCGGGCTCGGCGACGTGACCAGCCAGGAGCAGGCCGACTTCCTGCCCGACAGGTATGAATCCGTCAAGGCCATGAACCTGGCCCAGTCGGCGTTCGGCGACGCCAACGACTCGACCGCGACAATCGTGGTCAAGCGCACCGATGGCGCCCAGCTGACCAATGCCGATCAGGCGACGGTCACGCAGCTGGCGACGGCGATCGACGGGGCCGGCATCGACCGGGTCACCGGTGTGATGACCGGGCCGCAGACCCTCTCACCGAACAAGCTCGTGCAGCTGGTCAACGTGGGGCTGCGGGGCTTCGGCGACGACCCGAAGCTGCTTGACGCCGTCAAACAGATCCGGGACGTCGGCAAGCCCACGCTGCAGGGCACTGGCCTCCGCATGGCCGTTACCGGCGACACCGCGACCGCCGTCGACAACCAGGACGCGTACAACACGGCGTTCGAGATCGTCGCGATCGTGACCGTGCTGCTCATCATCGTGCTGTTGCTGCTCATCTACCGCAGTCCGATTGCGGCCCTGCTACCGGTGCTCACGGTCGGCGTCGTCAGCGCGATCTCGGCCGGGCTGGTCGCCGCGGCGGCAAAGGTCTTCGGGCTGCAGGCGGACCCGTCGCTGCAGATCATCCTGACGATCGTGCTGTACGGGGTCGGCACCGACTACATCCTGTTCCTGCTGTTCCGCTACCGCGAACGGCTGCGTGCGGGCGACGACCGGAAGCAGGCGATGGTGACCTCCGTGCACCGGGTCGGCGAGGTCATCGCGTCCGCAGCGGCCGCCATCGTCATCGCATTCAGCGCGCTGCTGCTGGCGATCTTCGGCGCATTCCGCAGCCTAGGCCCGGCGCTGGCCATCGCGGTCGTCGTGATGGCCATCGCGGCCGTGACGCTGGTGCCCGCGGTGGTGTCGCTGCTCGGCCCCAAGGTGTTCTGGCCGTCGAAGTCCTGGCAGCGTACGCCGAAGGGCACGACCTTCCAGCGGCTCGGCAGGCTCACCGCGCGCCGCCCGGCCGTGGTCGCCGCCATCTCGGGCGGCCTCATGCTCGTGCTGGCGCTCGGCACGCTGGGCATGAAGACCGACTTCGACCAGAACGCCCAGCTGCCCAGCGACACCGAGTCCGCGCAGGGTTTCCAGGACCTGCAGGCCGGATTCCCGGCCGGCGCGCTGGCACCGACCCAGGTCCTGGTCCGCAGCGACCACGGCCAGCGGCTCGACGCGGCGGCGCTCCAGGCGTACGCCGAAAAGCTGCGGCAGGTGCCCGGCGTCGGCGGCGTCATGCCCGCCGGTGAGGGCGGCGCCGCGGCGGCGCTGAACCGCGACGGCACGATCGCCCGGATCGACCTGCTGCTGACCGACAGCCCGTACTCGAACGATGCGCTCGACCTCGCGGGCGGGCGCCTGCGGGACGTGGCCCACGCGGAGGCGCCGGCCGGCACCACCGCGGCCGTGGGCGGGCTCAGCTCGATCTTCGCCGACGTCCGCGACGCGAACGACCGAGACCTGCGCGTCATCTTCCCGGTGGCGGCCGTGCTCATCGCGCTGATCCTCGCCGCGCTGCTGCGCAGCCTCGTCGCGCCGATCTACCTGATGGTCGCGGTTGTCGTCGGGTTCTTCTCGACGCTAGGCGCCGCCGTGCTCGCCTTCCAGGGCATCGGCACCCGACCGGGCCTGTCGTTCTTCCTGCCGGTGATCCTCTACCTGTTCGTGGTGGCAATCGGCACCGACTACAACATCCTGATGATCGCCCGCCTGCGGGAGGAGGCGAGGCTCGGCAACGATCCGCGGACGGCCGCCGACCTCGCGATCGAGCACGGGGGTCCGTCGATCGGAGCGGCCGGGCTCATCCTGGCCGGAACATTTGCCTCGATGATGCTGGGCGGCATCGCGTTCCTTGTCGAGATGGGCTTCTCGGTCTCGGTCGGCATTCTCATCTCGGCGTTCGTGATGGCGATGTTCCTCGTGCCGAGCCTGACCGCACTGCTCGGTCACCGGGCCTGGTGGCCTGGGCACGGCGACGAGACCACGGGCGCCGTCGAGGCACCGCGGGCCGAACCGGTGCAGGCGGCAGCCAGGGGCTGAGCGGCGCCGACCTGGGGCGGGCGCCTCGGGGGCGCGCCCGCCCCGGCCCTCGTCGAGCCGGTCAGTCGACGGCGCAGGCCGCCGTGGGGGCGCTCGCCGCCGGCGGCACGCCAACCGTCGGCAGTCCGAGCAGCACGCCGGGGGTACGCGGGGAGCGGCCGCTCTCGTACGCGTCGCCCGCCCGGGTACGCCGCAGGGACCGCGGTTCGCCGTCCGCGTTGAGGTGGTGCGGTGCCGCGTACGTGATCGTGGTGTGCACGACGTCGCCGGGCCGGACCTGGTCGGCGTACCGCCCGGCGCTGAAGTGGACGAGTCGGCCGTCGCGGGCCCGGCCGGACATGCGCCCGGTCCGGTCGTCCTTGCGGCCCTCGCCGACCGCGGCGAGCACCTCGACCTCCCGGCCCACGAGTGCCCGGTTCTCGGACCAGCTGACCTCCTCGACGGCGGCGAGCAGCCGCTCGTACCGCTCCTGGACAACCTCCCTCGGCACCTGACCGTCCATTGTGGCCGCCGGCGTGCCCGGTCGCTTGGAGTACTGGAAGGTGAACGCCTGCGCGAACCGCGCCTCGCGGACGACCCGCAGCGTCTGCTCGAAGTCGGCGTCGGTCTCGCCGGGGAACCCCACGATGATGTCCGTGGTGATGGCGGCGTCCGGCATCGCGGCCCGGACCTTGTCGATGATGCCGAGGTAGCGCTCGGCCCGGTACGACCGGCGCATGGCGCGCAGCATCGCGTCCGATCCGGACTGCAGCGGCATGTGCAGCTGGTGGCAGACGTTCGGCGTCTCGGCCATCGCGGCGATGACGTCGTCGGTGAAGTCCTTGGGGTGCGGGCTGGTGAACCGGACCCGCTCGAGGCCGTCCACCTCGCCGCACGCCCGCAGCAGCCTGCCGAACGCGAGCCGGTCGCCGAACTCCACCCCGTATGAGTTGACGTTCTGTCCGAGCAGCGTGACCTCGAGTACGCCCTCGGCCACCAGGGCGCGCACCTCGGCGAGGATGTCGCCCGGCCGACGGTCCCGCTCCCTGCCGCGCAGCGCCGGCACGATGCAGAAGGTGCAGGTGTTGTTGCAGCCGACAGAGATGGATACCCACCCGGCGTACGTGGACTCGCGGCGGGTCGGCAGCGTGGACGGGAAGACCTCGAGCGCCTCCAGGATCTCGACCTCGGCGGCGGCATTGTGGCGGGCGCGCTCGAGCAGCACCGGCAGCGACCCGATGTTATGCGTGCCGAAGACGACGTCCACCCAAGGTGCCCGGCGTACGATCTCGCCGCGGTCCTTCTGGGCGAGGCAGCCGCCGACCGCGATCTGCATGCCCGGGCGCGCGTCCTTCACCGGCCGGAGGTGGCCGAGGTTCCCGTAGAGGCGGTTGTCCGCGTTCTCGCGCACCGCGCACGTGTTGAACACGACGACGTCCGCCGTGTCGCCCTCCGCCCGGATGTAGCCGGCCTGCTCCAGCAGCCCGGAGATCCGCTCGGAGTCGTGCACGTTCATCTGGCAGCCGTACGTGCGCACCTGATAGGTCCGCGGCCGTTCGGCCTGCTGCGCGGGCGGAGCTGCGGTAGTCATGTCGGTTGTCAAGCGTATCCGCACGTTCCGCGTCGACCCTCGGCGCGGTGTTACTACGTCGTGACCACAGCCGTCTCACAGCTTCCGCAGAGATCCGCATAGAGTGTGCGCAGGCAGGCGTGGTCCCGGGGATGGTGGTATGACGGATCAAGCGCTGATAGTTCTCGAATCGGTCAACAAGTGGTTCGGCTCGCTGCACGTCCTCAACGACGTGAACCTGTCCGTGAACCGGGGCGAGGTCGTCGTCGTCATCGGGCCGTCCGGGTCCGGTAAGTCGACGCTGTGCCGGGTCATCAACCGGCTGGAGCCGATCGACTCGGGCACCATCACCTTCGACGACCGGGTCCTCCCGGCCGAGGGTCGCGCGCTCGCCCGGCTGCGCAGTGACGTCGGGATGGTCTTCCAGTCGTTCAACCTGTTCGCGCACAAGAGCGTGCTCCACAACGTCACCCTCGGGCCGATCAAGGTACGCGGGGAAAAGTCCGGTGCCGCGCGCGAGCGCGCGATGGCCTTGCTGGACCGGGTGGGCATCGCCGACCAGGCCGCCAAGTACCCGGCACAGCTCTCCGGCGGCCAGCAGCAGCGGGCCGCGATCGCCCGCGCCCTCGCGATGCAGCCCAAGGCGATGCTGTTCGACGAGCCGACCAGCGCACTCGACCCGGAGATGGTCGGCGAGGTGCTCGATGTCATGACCGCGTTGGCCAAGGACGGCATGACGATGATCGTCGTGTCGCACGAGATGGGCTTCGCCCGGCACGCCGCGAACCGCGTGATCTTCATGGCCGACGGGCAGCTCGTCGAGGACGCCCCGCCCGCCGAGTTCTTCGCCAACCCGCGTAGCAGCCGGGCCAAGGACTTCCTGTCGAAGATTCTGACGCACTGAGCGTCCACTATGGGGCACCGGAGTGCTCCGGCTAGAGGAGGAGAGTCAGTATGCGTATCACACGTCTCGTCGCGGTAGCCGCGGCGACCGTGCTGGCGCTCGGCGTCGCCGCCTGCGGCGGTGACGGCAACGACGGCGGTGGCGGCCAGGGCGGTGCCACCGGAGTCGTCGGCAAGGCTCAGAGCCAGAAGAAGCTGAAGATCGGCGTGAAGGCCGACCAGCCGGGCCTCGGCCTGCAGACCGGCAGCACGTACGAGGGGTTCGACATCGAGATCGCAAAGATCATCGCCAAGGGCCTCGGCGTCGACCCCGCGAGCATCGAGTTTGTCACCACGGTCTCGGCCAACCGTGAGCCCTTCATCCAGCAGGGCACGGTCGACCTCGTGGTCGCCACCTACACGATCAACGACGAGCGCAAGCAGAAGGTCAGCTTCGCCGGGCCGTACTTCGTCGCCGGCCAGGATCTGCTCGTGCCGGTGAACTCCGACATCACCGGGCCGGAGTCGCTCGACGGCAAGAAGGTCTGCTCGGTGTCCGGGTCGACGCCCGCCAAGCGCATCCAGACCGAACACCCCAAGGCGCACCTGCAGCAGTTCGACGCGTACTCCAAGTGCGTGACCGCGCTGGCCGGCGGCCAGGTTGACGCGGTGACCACCGACGACATCATTCTCGCCGGCTACGCCTCGCAGCCGCAGTACGCCGGCAAGTTCAAGGTGGTCGGCAAGCCGTTCTCCACCGAGCCGTACGGCATCGGCCTGAAGAAGGACGACAAGTCCGGCTGCGAGAAGATCAACGAGATTCTCAAGGCCTCGGCGGGGGACGGCTCGTACAAGGCGGCGTGGGACAACACGCTCGGCAAGAGCGGCACCCCCGCACCGACCCTGGACGCCAGCAAGCTGACCAACTGCGGCTGAGCACCACCCTCCGGTGCGGGCGGACACCTCCGCCCGCACCGGAGATCGCACACCGGCGGGAGCGGCACCCATGAGCGTGTTCAGAGACTCGGATAACCTTCACGCGTACCTGACGGGGTTCCTGTGGATCCTCCGGCTCACCGGCGTGTCCGCGGTCATCGCGTTGGTTATCGGCGTGCTGCTCGCCGCGATGCGGGTCTCGCCGATCCCGGTGTTGCGCTGGTTCGGGGCCGGGTGGGTCAACGTCTTCCGCAATACCCCGCTCACTCTCATCATCTTCTTCTGCTACTTCGCGTTGTACGCGACGCTCGGCGTCACGCTCTCGGACGACCTGAATCTCAACAACTACTGGCTCGGTGTGGTGGGGCTGTCCGCGTACACCGCCGCGTTCGTGTGCGAAGCGATCCGGTCGGGCGTCAACACGGTGCCGGCGGGGCAGGCCGAGGCCGCCCGCGCCATCGGCCTGACGTTCGCGCAGACGCTGCGCATCGTGGTGCTCCCCCAGGCCGGCCGGGCGGTCATCGCGCCGCTCGGCAGCATCCTGATCGCGTTGTGCAAGAACAGCACGATCGTGGGCACCATCGGGCTCCTCGAGTCCTCCAACCAGATGAAGCAGTTGATCAACGACAACGGCAACGCGGTGATCGCGATCTTCATCGTCTTCGCCGGCACGTTCGCCGCGGTGCTGGTCCCCACGGGCTACCTGTTCGGCTGGCTGGCGAACCGGTTGGCGGTGAAGCGCTGATGAGCATCGTCCTGTACGACTACCCCGGCCCGCGCGCCCGCCGACGCAACGCCATCCTCACGGTCGTATTCGGGCTCGCCCTCGTCGGACTGCTCTGGTGGATCTACCGGAAGTTCGACGAGAAGGGCCAGCTGGCGGGCATCCTGTGGAAGCCGTTCACCGAGTCGGCCACCTGGACCGACTTCATCTTGCCCGGCCTGAGACAGACGCTGCTGGCCGCGGCGACCGGCATGGTGCTGTCGCTGGCGTTCGGCCTGGTCTTCTCGGCCGGCCGGCTGTCCGAACACTGGTGGGTCAGGGTGCCCTCGGGTGTCGTCGTCGAGTTCTTCCGCGCCGTACCGCTGCTGCTCATGATCTTTTTTATCTTCTACGGCGTGCCGTTCCTGACCCATAGGCCCATGCCCGCGTTCTGGTCCGTGGTCATAGGGCTGACGCTGTACAACGGCTCGGTGCTCGCGGAGGCGTTCCGCGCTGGCATCCGCGCGGTGCCGATCGGCCAGTCCGAGGCCGCGTACGCCATCGGCCTGCGCAAGAACCAGCTGATGCGGTACATACTCATCCCGCAGGCGGCCCGGTCGATGCTGCCCGTGATCGTGAGCCAACTCGTCGTCCTGCTGAAGGACACCGCGCTCGGCTACATCGTCGCATTGCCGGAGCTGCTGCAGCAGGGCGTGAACGTGCTCTCCGCCAACAAGGGCAACGTCGTGGCCGCGGCCATCGTGGTCGCCGCGATCTACATTCTGATCAACTCGACGCTGACCTGGTTCGCCGGTTGGCTCGACCGGTGGACGCAGCGCCGGGGTCTGCGTCCCGGCCGCGTGGCTGGGGCACCCCGCCCCGGACCGGCCGCCGTGCTCGAACCTCAAGGCTGAGATGTTCAGCGGGCGATCTCGGTGACCCGCGACTCGCGGACCACCGTGACCCGGATCTGACCGGGGTAGGTCAGCTCCTCCTCGATCTGCTTGGCGACGTCCCGTGCGAGCACCGCCGCCCCGATGTCATCGACGTCGTCGGGGCGCACCATCACCCGGATCTCGCGGCCGGCCTGCATGGCGAAGACCTTCTCCACGCCCGCCTTGCCGGCGGCTATCTCCTCGATCCGTTCGAGCCGCTTGACGTACGCCTCGAGACTCTCCCGGCGCGCGCCGGGCCGACCGCCGGAGCAGGCGTCCGAGGCCTGGGTCAGCACCGCCTCGATGGTCTGCGGCGGCACCTCGTTGTGATGCGCCTCGATGGCGTGCACGACCTCATCCGGCTCCCCGAACTTGCGGGCCAGGTCCGCGCCGATCAGCGCGTGACTGCCCTCGACCTCGTGCGTGAGCGCCTTGCCGATGTCGTGCAGGAACGCGCAGCGCTTTATCAGCGCCGGGTCGAGCCGGAGCTCGGCCGCCATGATGCCGGCGATGTGCGCGGTCTCCACCAGATGTTTGAGCACGTTCTGCCCGTAGCTGGTGCGGTACCGCAGCCGGCCCAGCAGTGTGATCATCTCCGGGTGCATCTCGGTGATGCCGACCTCGACGAGCGCGTCCTCGGCCGCGCGCTCGCACAGCCGCTCCACCTCGTGTTTGGCGGTGTCGAACACCTCCTCGATGCGGTGCGGGTGGATCCGCCCGTCGAGCACAAGCTTCTCGAGGGTGAGCCTGCCGATCTCGCGCCGCACCGGGTCGAAGCAGGACAGCAGCACCGCCTCCGGGGTGTCGTCGATGATCAGGTTGACGCCGGTGACGGACTCGAACGCGCGGATGTTGCGCCCCTCGCGCCCGATGATGCGTCCCTTCATCTCGTCGCCGGGCAGGTGCAGGACGCTGACCACGCTCTCCGCGGTCTGTTCGCTGGCCACCCGCTGGATGGCATCGACGACGATGTGCCGGGCCCGGTCCTCGGCCGTCGCGCGCGCCTCGCTCTCGATGTCGCGCACGAGTAGGGCCGCCTCGCGCTTGGCCTGGCCCTCGATGGTGTCCACGAGCTCGACGCGAGCCGCCTCCGCGGTCAGCCCGGCGATGCGTTCGAGCTCGCGCCGGCGTACCTCCTCGGCCTCGCTGGTCGCCGCTTCGCGGGCGGCGAGCGCCACCTCCCGTTCGGCCAGCTCGGCGCTGGCTGATGCGACGCGGCGCTCCCGCTCGGCGACCCGCTCGACCTCCTCGGCGTGCCGCCGCTCGAGCTCGTCCAGGCGCGCGGCGCGGCGCTCGCCCTCCGCCGCCTGCTCCTTCGCGCGCGCGGTGAGTAGCGCGGTTTCCCGCTCCCCGCTTCGCCGCGCGCTCGCCCGCGCCTGCTCGACGTCCTGCTCCGCCTGCCGGTGGGCGCGTTCCAGCACGGTGTCCGCCTCCGCGCGGGCCGCGTCCAGGACCCGTCGAGCCTCCGCTCGGGCCGCGCTCGCCTCGGCCTTGGCCGCGGCGGCCTCCGTGCGCGCCGCGGTCGCCGCCGCCCGAGTCTCCTCGACGGCCGCCGAGGCCTCCTCGGCGGCACGCCGCAGCCCGGCCAGCGACTGCTCCTGCCGGTCTTTCTCGGCGAGGTACGTCGGGTCGTCGGCGAGTGGCGTGGCGCCGCGCGAGACGTAACCGAGTCGTCGAAGGGCGCGGGCACCGAGCAGCAGGCCACCCAGGACGATGATGCCGAGCGCTGCGATCGCGATCAGCAACGCCACATCCAGCCCGCTCATGACCGCCTCCCCTCCACCGTCTGGCGCCTCGCGGCGCCGCCGTGCGGCTGCGGAGACGCCCGACCTAGGCGGCTGGCCGGCGGGTACGGCGCACCCGCGCCGT
>DASXRC010000220.1:0-14370 GCA_036506795.1 Micromonosporaceae bacterium | reverse complement strand
TGCGCTACGGCTACGCCGCCGCAGCCACCCTGGTGATGCTCGCGTTGACGCTCATCGCGGTCGCGGTGCAGTTGCGGCTGATCCGCCGTGCCCAGCGCGTGTACGGACTGTGACCAGCGGGTTCAGCTACGACGGAGAGGTCGACCCGGACGGCGCCATGCCCGGGGTCGAGACCCGCTGAGTGCGGACCTCAGCGCGGTGGGACGTCGTGCTCGTCGCGGTCGGCGTCGGCCTTCGTGTGGTGGACCGTGCCCGGGGCGTGGTCTGGCGGGCCGTACACCGTCGCGATCCGCAACGGCTCGGACCCGCCGTTGACGAAGTTGTGCGGCGTGCCCTCGGGCACGACCACCACGTCGCCGGTGGCGAACGATCGCTCCTGGCCGTCAAGCACCGACGTGCCCGAGCCGGACAGCGCGATCAGCACCTGGTCGATGCCGTCGTGGACCTCGCTGCCGATCTCGCCGCCGGGCGGGATCGCCATCACCACGAGCTGGGTGTGCTTGGTCGTGAACAGCACGCGGCGGAAGTCTTCGTTCGCGCGCGCCTCGCCGAACAGGTCTGCGTGGTAGCCGCTCATGAGGCCGACGCTACTGCCGGTTCCCCGCCCACCGGCGCCGACCCCGGGGGGCGCGCCCAACTCGGCCGGGACCCGCCGCCAGCGTCAGCCCGTCGGCGTTGTCCAAAATCCGTACGATTGGTACTCGTGCCGGTCAACAGGGAGTCCTCATGATCAGCCGTCGCCGGCTCACCGGGCGCTTGACCGTGGCGTTGCCGCCCGATCAGGCGTTCCACCTGTTCACGCCGAGGGGCGAAGAGGCGTGGGCGCCAGGCTGGCAGCCGCAGTTCCCCGACGCGGTCGACGACGACACCGCGCCGGGCACGGTCTTCCTCACCGGCGCGCGCGGCGAGGCGACCATCTGGATCGTCACCGAAAGCGACCCGGGACGGCACATCGCGTACGCCCGTGTCACTCCCCACGCGCGGGCCGGCACCGTGACCGTCCGGCTGGAGGACGGGGGCGGCCACACCGACGTTACGGTCACCTACGACCTGACTGCGCTCACCGACGCCGCCGCGGCCGAGCTGGCCGAGTTCGCCGCCGGTTACCCGGCGTTCCTCCGCTCGTGGCGGGACGCCATTGAGGCCAGCCTGCGAACCGGGTAGCGGCGGCCGGCCGTACGAGCGCGGTAGGGGCGATCTGGCCGCGCCGAGCAAGCCAATCCTCACTCCTGGATCAACGTGCCGAACAGCTCGGCGTACCGCAGCAGGTGGAGGTCGCCGACGAAGTGGTCGGCGACGTAGGCCTTCGCCGCGGCGCCCATGCGGCCCGCGACGTCGGGCTGGTCGAGCAGCCTGCGAACGGCGGCGCCGAAGGCCGCCAGGTCGGTCGGGTCCGCCAGCAGCACGCCGGTGCCGTCGGCGATCTGGTCCTGGATGCCGCCGACCGCCGAGCCGGCGATCGGCCGGCCCTTCCACATGCCCTCGGCCACGGTCAGCCCGAAGCCCTCGGCGAGGCTCTTCTGCGCGATCACGGCCGCCCGCCGCTGTAGCGCGTTGACCATCGCGGCGTTCTCGTCGACGTCGTCGAGCGGCAACGTGACGAGCAGGATTCGGCGGCGTACATCAGCCGCCAGGGCCTTCCATTCGTCCAGGCACTCGCGGTAGACCTCGGCGCCCTCGGGATCGTCGGTAACGTCGTTGACCGCCGGGCCGGCGAGCACCAGGCAACCCGGCCCGGTCGGCGCCGCGTACTCCGCGAAGCCGCGCATGACCCCGGCCATGTCCTTGAGCCGATCCCAGCGCGACACCTGCAGCACGTAGCGGTCCTCGGATTGCAGCGGCCCCTCGGCCACGATCGTCGCCGTGCGGTCCACCTCCGCCAGTGTCCCGTCCCGCCGGACGAACCGGCGCGGCTTGTCCGGCTCCCCGGAATCCAGCACGCCGATGTGGGCGAGGATCCCCCGCACCGTCGCCTCATCCATCGGCTGGTTCTTGGGCGAGTACGGATCGATCGACGGCGGTATGACCCACCGGGCGGACGCCGGCACCCAGCCCGGCACGTACTGCCGACGGGAGAACACGAACGCGTGCGCGGCCGTCAGGTACGGACGCAGGAAGTCCCAGGCGGAGCGGCTGATGTCGTTCTGCTGGTCGATCCCGATGTGACAGCGCCACACGACGTTCGCGCCATAGTCCGCCAGGGCCTCGACGAGCCCGGCCGTCTGCGGGTCGTGGAGCAGCACCAGGTCACCCGGCTTGATCAAACCGCGCAGCGCGTCGGCGTTGTCGGCGAGGACGTCCGCATAGTGCGCCGCCTCCGCCGTGCCCAGCTCTCCCCCGTCGCCCAGCTGGCCGTGGATGTGATTGTGCAGGCGCTTGGTCAGGGCGAAGAACTCGGCATCCCCACCGATGACGGCCCATCTGACGTCGATGCCGAGGTCCGCGACGTATCCGGACAGCGCCTGCAGCATCTCGGCCACCCCGCCGCCGACCGCGGTCGAGTTGACGTTCCAGATCGACCTGCCTGCCAGCCGCTTCCGAAACGCGGTGGCCACGCCGACGAGCCGGTCGAACCGCTCGCCGCCGATCACGGGCTCGAGTTGCTCGACGGGGCGCGCCGACACCTCCACCCGGCTCAACCGGATCACGCTGCCATCATTGCCCGGCGCGACGGCCGCGCCAAACCGCCGCACGGGTGAACGTCATGTCTTGTTTCGGCTACTCCGTCGTGGCCCCCATGCCGCCGGTCGTACCGGCGCCCTCGCCCAGCCAGACCGTCTTGATGTTGCAAAACTCGCGGATGCCGTGCGCGGACAGCTCACGGCCGTACCCCGAGTTCTTGACGCCGCCGAACGGCAACGCGGGGTACGAGGTGACCATGCCGTTGATGAACACGGCGCCCGCATCAAGATCCGCGGCGAACCGCTCCTGCTCGGCCGCGTCCCGGGTCCAGGCGTTCGCGCCGAGCCCGAAGGACGTGGCGTTGGCGATCTCGATCGCCTCGTCGAACGAGGAGACGCGGTAGAGGCCAGCGACCGGGCCGAAGACTTCCTCCGACCACATGCGCATCTGCGGGGTCAGGTCGGTGACCACCGTCGGCGGGTAGTACCAGCCGTCGCCCTCCGGCCGCTGACCGCCGCACAGCACGGTCGCGCCGCGGTCGACCGCGTCGCGGACCTGCTCGTCGACGTCGTCGCGGCCCTGGGCGGTGGCCAGCGGGCCAATGTCCGTCTCGTCCGCCATCGGATCCCCGACCCGCTGTGCCGACATGCGGGCGACGAACGCCTCGGCGAACGCGTCGTAGACGTCGGTGTGGACGAGGAACCGCTTCGCGGCGATGCACGACTGGCCGTTGTTCTGGGACCTGGCGACGGTCGCGACCTGTGCGGCCTTCTCGAGATCCGCGGACGGCATGACGACGAACGGATCGCTGCCGCCCAGCTCGAGCACCGTCTTCTTGATCACCCGGCCGGCGATCTCGGCCACCGCACGGCCGGCGCCCTCGCTGCCGGTCAGGGTCGCGGCACGCACCCGCGGATCGGTCAGCACGCGCTCCACCTGGTCCGAGCCGATCAACAGCGTCTGAAACGCGCCATCGGGGAAGCCCGCGCGGCGGAACAGCTCCTCAAGGAATAGACCGGTCTGCGGCACGTTCGACGCGTGCTTGAGCAGGCCGACGTTGCCCGCCATCAGCGCCGGCGCGGCGAACCGCATCGCCTGCCACAGCGGGAAGTTCCAGGGCATCACGGCCAGCACGGGGCCCAGCGGCTGATACCGGACGTACGCGCGGGTCGCCCCGACGAGGCTCGGGTCCACGGCTTCATCGGCGAGGTAGCCCTCGGCGCGATCGGCGAAGAACCGGCACGCCGTGGCGCACTTGGCCACCTCGGCCTTCGCGGCGGCGAGGGTCTTGCCCATCTCGGTGGTCATCATGCGAGCGACGGCCACGTTCTCCGAGTCGAGGATGTCGGCCGCGGCCCGGAGCCACTCCCCGCGCTGCTTGAACGACGTGTCGGCGAGCGCGGCAAAGCCCTCGACCGCAGTGCCGATTCGCGCATCGATCTGCGCCTCGTCCATGGGGTCATACGTCTTGAGCACCTCGCCCGTGGCCGGGTTGATCGTCGCGATGGGCATCGTGATCACCTCCGTGCTGCGGGGTTCGCCTACGCCCCAATGTATGCCAGGACGCGCCGCTACCCGAGGTACCGCCCGTCGGTAGGGTGCAGGCGTGACCGACGCAGACGGGCTGCGCGACCGCGTGGCCGAATTCCTGGCCACCCACGACCACACGGCGATGGACCGCGTCGAGTTCCTGCGGGCCCGGTTCGACGTTGGCCTCGCGTGGGTCCACTACCCGATCGGGCTCGGCGGGCTGGACGCACCGCGCGCGCTGCAGCGGGTCGTTGACGACGCGTTCGCCGCCGCGGGCGCGCCCGACAACGAACCACGCCGGATCGGGATCGGGCTCGGCATGGCGGCGCCCACCATCCTGCGGCACGGGACGGACGCTCAGCGCCGCAGGTTCCTCCGCCCACTGTGGACGGGCGAGGAGGTGTGGTGTCAGCTGTTCAGCGAGCCGGGCGCCGGCTCCGACCTCGCCGCGCTGGCCACCCGGGCGGTACGGGACGGCGACGATTGGGTGGTCACCGGGCAGAAGGTGTGGACGTCTCAGGCACACGTGGCGGACCGCGCGATTCTGATCGCGCGTACCGACCCGGAGCTGCGCAAGCACGCCGGTATCACGTACTTCCTCCTTGACATGACGGCACCCGGCGTCGACGTGCGACCGCTGCGGCAGCTCACCGGCGACGCCGAGTTCAACGAGGTTTTCCTCACCGACGTGCCGATACCGGACGCGGACCGGCTCGGCGCGGTCGGTGACGGTTGGCGCGTCGCGCAGACCACCCTGATGAACGAGCGCGTCGCGATCGGCGGCGGCGCGCTGCCCCGCGAGGGCGGGATGATCGGTGTCCTCGCGCGGACGTGGCGGGAACGGCCGGACCTGCGGACCGCCGGCCTGCACGACGCCCTGATGCGGCTGTGGGTAGCGGCCGAGGCGAACCGGCTCACCGGAGAGCGGCTGCGACAGAGCCTGGTCGCGGGCCACCCAGGCCCGGAGGGTTCGGCCAACAAGCTGGCGTACGCCGCGCTGAACCAGCAGATCTCCGCGCTGGAGCTCGAGCTGCTCGGCGGCGAGGCCCTGCGCCACGACGACTGGTCGAAGCGTCGCGAGTCCAGTGTGGACTTCTACGGTCGCTCAGCCACGTACCGGTACCTGCGTGCCAAGGGCAACTCCATCGAGGGCGGTACCTCGGAGATCCTTCGCAACATCATCGCCGAACGCGTGCTCGGCCTGCCCACCGAGCCGCGGGTCGACAAGGACGTCCCCTGGAAGGACCTGCCGAAGTGATCGACCTGCTCTACTCCGAGGTCGAGGACGACCTGCGGGCCGGCGTACGGGCCATGCTTGCCGACCGCTGCCCCGCCGACCGGGTACTCGCGCGGGTCGAGGGCGACGAGCCGTACGACCCGAAGGTATGGCGCGCACTCGCCACCGAGATGGGCCTGGCCGGGCTGGCCGTGCCGGAGTCGCGGGGCGGTGCCGGCGCGAGCTGGCGCGAGGTCGCCGTGGTCTGCGAGGAGCTGGGCCGCGCGGTCGCGCCCGTGCCGTACCTCGGCAGCGCGGTCGTCGCCACCGGCGTACTGCTCACGCTGGACGATCCCTTGCTGGCCGAGCTGGCCGGCGGCGCCCGGACGGCCGCGCTGGCCGTGCCCTTCGACACGGCACCGGGGTCTGTCCCTCGTCTGCCCGCAACCGAGGGCGGGGCCCTGTCCGGAGAGGTTCGCGGGGTCGTCGACGCCGCGACCGCCGACATCCTGCTCGTGCCCGCCGCCGATGGGTTGTACGCCGTGGAGGCGGCGCACGCCACCCGCACGCCGGTCGTCAGCCTCGACCTGACCCGGCCGCTGTGCGACGTGGCCCTCGACGCGGCGCCCGGGCGGCGACTGGCCACCGGCGAGCTGGCCACCGCGGCGGTCGAGGCAGGGCTGCGCGCCGGCGCGGCGATGCTCGCGTCCGAGCAGCTGGGCGTCGCGGAGTGGTGTCTGGGGTCCACGGTGGACTACCTGAAGGTGCGGCACCAGTTCGGCCGGCCGATCGGCTCGTTCCAGGCGCTCAAGCACCGGCTGGCCGACGTCTGGGTGGCGGTCACAGAGGGCCGGGCGGTGGCGCGGTACGCTGCGGCCTGCCTCGCGACCGGCGACGCCGACACCACGGTCGCGGTCGGCCTCGCGCAGGCGTACTGCGGGCCGGTCGCGGTCACCGCCGCGGAGGAGTGCGTGCAGCTGCACGGCGGAATCGGCTTCACGTGGGAGCACCCGGCGCATTTGTACCTCAAGCGGGCCAAGGCGGACGCCATCGCGCTGGGTACGGCGGACGGGCACCGGGCGGTCCTCGCGTCCCTTGTGGACCTTCCCGCCGCCGGCCCGCCGCACTAGCCTACGGCCATGCCACAGACCCGGAAGCAACGCCGCTTGTTGGGGGCCGTCGCCCTCGTCCTCGCGTTCGTCGCCATGGTGGTCGGTTCGGCCCCCGCCCAGGCGGCCGCCGGTCCCAAGGTCACCGTGATGACGCGGAACCTCTACCTCGGCGGGGACCTCACCCCCTCGATCGTCGCGCCGACGCTGCCGGCGTTCCTCGCGGCGAACGCCGCCCTGCTCGGCCACGTCGACCTGATGGACTTCCCGGCCCGGGCCACGCTGCTCGCCGATGAGATCGTGGCGAACAAGCCGGACCTGGTCGGCCTCCAGGAGGTCGCGCTGTGGCGCACCGGCCCGATCGGAGACCCGGCGCCGGCGACCGGCGTGCGCTACGACTACCTCGCGCTGCTCATGGCGGTGCTGGCGACGTCCGGCCACCCCTACGACGTGGCGGTCGTCCAGCAGGAGGCGGACCTCGAGGCACCCGCGGGTACGCCGTACAACCTGGACGTCCGGCTCACCATGCGTGACGTGATCCTGGTGCGGCACGGAGGCGGGGTGAAGGTCGCCAGCGCCCAGTCCGGCAACTTCGCCAACAACCTGGTGTTGCCACTACCTTCGGTGGGCGCCAGCGCGACCAGCACCCGCGGCTGGACCGCGGTGGACGCGGTGCACGGGACGCGGGCCTTCCGGTTCGTGAACACGCACCTGGAGGCGTTCCACGCGGGCATCCGGCTGTTGCAGGCCGGCGAGCTGCTCTCCGGGCCGATCGCGAGCGCGCCCGGCGACGTCGTCCTGGCCGGCGACCTCAACACCGGGCCGGACCTGCCCGTCCCGGCGAACCGTCTCGCCTACTTCGCGCTGGTCGCCGGCGGGCTCGTCGACACGTGGCCGATCGTGCACCCCGGCGATCCCGGCTACACGTCGGGCCTCGGCGACGACCTCAACCAGCCGGCCGGAGATCTCGAGAACCGCATCGACATGGTCATGTTCCGCGGCGACGTCGTGCCCATCGACAGCTGGCTGGTCGGCAACACCGTCCAGACCCCGGGCGGGCGGTGGCCGTCGGACCACCTCGGCCACGTGGCGGTGCTGGCGCTGCCCTAGGTGGGGATCCATTCGACCGCCGTGGTGAACGCGGCCAGCGCGTCCGGGTCGGGCGTCACGCCGATGCCCGGCCCGGTCGGCACCTCCAGGTGGCCGGCGTCGAGCACGAACGGCGCGGTGATGTCCCGGGCGTAGTACCGGTCGGAGGCGGACGTGTCGCCGGGCAGTGTGCAGCCCGGCAGCGCGGCCAGCGCCACATTCGCGGCCCGGCCGAGCCCGGTCTCGAGCATGCCGCCGACCCACACCGGAACTCCGTTGGCGACGCACACGTCGTGCACCCGGCGGGCCTCCAGGTACCCGCCAACGCGGCCGGGCTTGATGTTCACCACGCTGGTCGCGCCCAACGCGATCGCGTCCGCCGCCGCTCGGGCCGACGTGACCGACTCGTCCAGGCAGATCGGCGTGCGGATCCGCCGGGCCAGCGTGGCGTGCCCGCGCAGGTCGTCCTCTGGCAGCGGCTGCTCGATGAGCAGCAGGTCGAAGGCGTCGAGCCGGGCCAGGTGCCGCGTGTCGGCGAGCGTGTACGCGGTGTTCGCGTCCACCTGCAACAGCACGTCATCGCCGAACCGCTCGCGAACGGCCCGCACCGGGCCGACGTCCCAGCCCGGCTCGATCTTCAGCTTGATCCGCAGGTAACCCTGCGCGAGGTAGTCCGACACCGAGTCGAGGAGCCGCGGAATCGAGTCCATGATGCCAACCGACACCCCCGCCGGGACGCGGTCGCGCACCCCGCCCAGGTACGCGGCGAGTGGCGTGCCCGCCTCGCGTAGCTGCGCGTCGAGCAGCGCGGTCTGCACCGCCGCCTTGGCCATCGGATGCCCCTTGAGGCGGGCGAACAGCGGCTCGACCGCGTACGCGTCGACGGCCACCAGCGTCGCGACCGCCGGAATCAGGAACCGCCGGATCATCTCGGCCGCGCCGTCGACGTACTCGCTGGAGTAGAGCGGCTCGGCCATCGCCACACACTCCCCCCAGCCCTCGGCGTCCTCGGTGACCGCGCGGACCAGCAGCACGTCCCGGGAGTGCTCGGTGCCGAACGACGTGCGGAACGGACTCACCAGCGGCATGCCGACCCGACGCAGCTCGAACCCGGTGACCTTCATCTTGCCTACCTTTCCGCCATCAGATACCAGCCGTCCCGGGCGAACGCGGTTATCCGGTAGCCGCGGTCGAGCGCGCTACACATCGCCTCGCGCACGGCGTATCGCCACCGCGTGGCCAACTCCGGGTCGCGGCCCCGGAGCGCCTCGACGTCCCACGGCACGGCGACGAGCACCGGCTCCCCCTTGAGGGCCGGCGGCGGGGCCGGCTCGACCGGCGCCTCGTCCGGCGACCGGTCGAGCAGCACTGCCCCGGTTGGCCGGTCGTCGAGTGGCCGACCACCCAGGGCGGCGACGACGGCCGGGGACGCCAGCTCCCACCGGATGTATAGCCGGTCGGTGGCGTCGCCGGTGTTGATCCCGTCGTCCATCTCGCCGTAGAACTCGGGCAGGTACGCCGCGGCCCGCGCGCCGAGCTTGTGCAGGTTGAAGTACGCGTTGCGGCGTACCAGCGGATCGAACGTCCAGCGCACCTCGGGGATGCCGCGCCGCAGGGCCCAGGCGCGCTGATGCAGCTTGAGGGCGTATCCGACGCCCACGCTCTGGCCCGCCGGGTCCACGCCGGTGATGTGCGAGTGCAGGTGGTCGTGGCCGAGGAAGGCCACGGCCGCACCCAACAGGCTCCCGCCGCGGTACGCCCCGACGACGTAGTTGCCGGAGTGCGCCAGGGCCCGCATCATCGACGCGTTGATCAGCTGGTCGGGCGACTCGGCGCGCCAGATCCGGCAGAACAGCTCGGCCGCGGCCCTCTGCTCGGCGATCGTGGTGAGGTCGGCGATCCGGAGGCCCAACCGGCGCGCGGTCGCGTCAGCCGCATCCGCCGCCACCAGCGGGTTGTCGTCGGGTGCCATGGTGTACAGGATGGTCGCTCCCCATAATGTCCGGATGATGGGACCCCCCGGTTGGTCCAGGCCCTGGCCGGGCGCAGCGGTCGCGGGTGTCTTCGCGGTCGCCGTCCTCGTCATGCTGTCCGCCGATGCCGTGGCCCCCGCGGCGCCCGCCGGAACTGAGGCGCAGCTGCCGCCGCTCACGTCGACGCCACCCACGACGCCCGCCGCGCGGCCGGCGCCGCTCGCGGGCTGGTCAGACCCGGCCAACGTCGGGCGGCCATACGGCGAGGCGGTGCCCGGTCTGCTGACGTTCCGGGGCAACCCGACCCGCACTTTCTACGGAACCGGGCCGGTGCCCCGCACCACGCCGGACGAGCTGTGGCGGTTCCCGCGGGCCGGCGGGCTGTGTTCGGAGTCGACGGACGGCAAGGGCACCCGGGTGTGGTGCGGCTCGGGCTGGACCGGCCAGCCCGCCGTGTTCGAGCGCAACGGGCGGACCTGGGTCGTTTTCGGGGCGTACGACCGCTCGATCCACTTCCTGGACGCCGCGACGGGCGCGCGGATCCTGCCCGACTTTCCGACTGGGGACATCATCAAGGGGTCGGTCACCATCGACCCCGACGGCTTTCCGCTCGTCTACTCGGGATCCCGGGACAACTACTTCCGCGTTGTCGCGATCGACCGGGGTCGGCCGACCGAGCTGTGGCGGCTCTCGGCGTACGCCGTCTCACCGACGATCTGGAACAACGACTGGGACGGGTCGGCCCTCGTCGTGAACGACTACCTGTTCGAGGGCGGCGAGAACGGCCAGTTCCACATCGTCAAGCTCAATCGGGGGTACGACGCGCACGGCAAGGTCACCGTGCACCCCAGGCTGGTCTTCCACGCCCCGGGCTGGGACACCCGGCTGTTACGCGACGTCGGCGACGAGAACGTATCGATCGAGAACTCCGTCGCGATCTGGGGCAATACGGTCTACTTCGCGAACTCGGGCGGGCTCGTCCAGGGCTGGGACATCACTGACCTGGACAAGGGGCGTACGCCCCGGCGGGTGCTCCGGTACTGGACCGGCGACGACACCGACGCGTCGGTGGTGGTGGACGAGGCGGGCGCGCTCTACGTCGGCGTGGAGAACGAGCGGGGGACGGCGCGGTCGCGTACCGTCGGACAGATCATGAAGCTGGATCCCACCCGCCGCGGCGATCCCCAGGTCTGGCGGATCCACGATCGCGGCAGCCCGCCGACCGGCGTGTGGGGCACGCCCGCGCTGCACCGCGACCTCGCCATCTTCGACACCACGGGCGGCGACGTGCTCGGCGTCGACCGGGCCACGGGTGCGGTGCGCTGGCGACTGCACCTGCCCGGCGGCGAGACCTGGCAGTCACCGGTCGTCGTCGACGACGTGCTGCTCATCGGCGACTGCACCGGCCACCTCCACGCGTACGACGTCTCCGATACCACCGCCGCGCCCAGGCGGCTGTGGAGCCTCAAGCTCGGCGGTTGCGTCGAGTCGACACCGGCGGTGTGGAACGGGACCATCTACGTCGGCACCCGGGCCGGCGCCTTCCACGCGATCGGGCTGCGATGATGGCCCAGATGAAGTACGCGGTGCTGTTGCGTGGCGTCAACGTCGCGGGCAACCGGAAGGTCGCGATGGCCGACCTTCGGCGGGTGCTCGAGTCGCTGGGGCACGGCGAGGTGTCGACGTACCTGCAGAGTGGCAACGCGGTGGTCTCCACCGAGAAGTCCAACGCGGGCCGGCTGGAGCGCCGGATCGAGAAAGCCCTGGCGTCCGAGCTGAGCGTCGACACGCGGGTGCTCGTTCGCACCCACCCCGAGCTGACGGCGCTGATCGACGGCAACCCGTTCCCCGCCGCACTGGCCGAACCTAAGTTCCTGCACGTGGTCTTCCTCGGCGACAACCCCACGCCGGCCGCCGTCGCCACGATGGACCCGACGGCGTACGCCCCGGACGAGATCGAGTTCGGCGATCGGGCGGCCTACGTGCGGTACGCGGGGGGTCAGGGCCGCAGCAAGCTCACGCCGGCGGCCTGGAACCGGCTGGGCGTGGTCTGGACGGCCCGCAACTGGAACACCGTCGAGGCCCTGGCGCGCCTGACCGCGGCGTGAGCCGTGCGGCATGCTGGGGCGGTGACCGATAACGTGCGCTTCGACGCGGCGGCGGTGCGGGCCGCCTATCCCGCACTGTCGGACGGGTACGCGTACCTCGATGGCGCGGCCGGCACCCAGGTGCCGTCGGCGGTGATCGAGGCCATCGCAGCGGCGTACCGGGCCGGCCTCGGCAACGTGGGCGGCGCGTTCCCGGCGAGCCACCGGGCGGACGCGATCGTGGCCGAGTGCCGGCTTGCGGTCGCCGACCTCGTCGGTGGCGACCCGGCCGGCGTGATCCTGGGCCCGAACATGACCACGCTCACGTACCGGCTGGCGTACGCTCTCGCCGCGCGGTGGGCGCCCGGGGACGAGGTGGTGGTCTCCCGGCTGGACCACGACGCCAACGTGAGGCCGTGGCTGCAGGTGGCCCGGCGGGCCGGCGTCACCGTCCGGTGGGCCGAGGTCGACCTGGCCACCGGCGAGCTGCCGGCGAGCCAGTACGCGGAGCTGGTCTCGGAGCGCACGCGGCTGGTCGCCGTTACCGCGGCGAGCAACATCCTCGGCACCCGGCCGGACGTCGCCGCGATCGCCGCCACCGCGCACGCGACCGGCGCGCTGATGTACGTGGATGGCGTCCACGCGACTGCACACGGTCCCGTCGACATGGCGGCGCTGGGCGCCGACTTCTATGCGACCAGCGCGTACAAGTGGAGTGGGCCGCACATCGGCGCGGTCGTGGCCGCGCCGACGCTGCTGGAGACGCTGGAGCCGGACCGGCTCGCCTCCGCGCCGGCCCCGGTGCCGGAGCGGTTCGAGACCGGCACCGCCCCCCTCGCCGACCTCGCTGGCGTCGCCGCCGCGGTCGACCACCTGGCCGCCCTGACCCCCTCCGCGGGGACCACCCGGCGCGAACGGCTGCTCGCGTCGCTCGCGGCGGCCGAGGCGTACGAGCAGGAGCTGTTCACCGAGATGCTGAACGGGCTCGCGGCGATGCCGAACGTCACGCTGTATGGCAAGGCGGCGCGGCGGACGGCCACGGCGTACTTCACGATCGCCGGCCGCACCCCGCGCGCGGTCGCCGAGCACCTGGCCTCGCGCGGGGTGAACGTGTGGAACGGCCACAACTACGCGTGGGAGCTGACCGGCGCGCTCGGCATCCGCGACGCCGGCGGCGCGGTGCGCGCCGGCCTGGTCCACTACAACGACCGTTCGGACGTCGATCGCCTGCTCACGGGCGTGGCCGAGCTGGCCGGCTGACGCCGCGGTCCGACGCCGTGTCCCGCCTCGTCCGGCTCGTGCTCGTTGACGCGGCCGGCGTTCCGTGCGGGATCCTGCCGCCGTTCCCGGTCGAGCTGCCGTACTGGCAGGAGGTCAGCGACGTCGTCGCCGGCGCCCGCGAGCGCTTCGACGTCGACGTGACCGTGCTGCGCCTGCTGCACGCGGACCGGCCGGCGCCCCACGGCGGCGCGGTCAGCTACCTCGCACAGACGCGCGAGGTGCCGCGACGGTACGCCGCGCAGGTCGACGTCGACCTCGCGCCGCAGCCTCACCGCGCGCCGTACGCCGAGCCGGGCGGACCCTGGCAGACCCTGGCCTGGGCCGCGCGGGCCCTGAACCGGGCGGGCCGCGGCCCGATTCTCGCCGCTGTGCAGATGCGGACCTGGAACCTGTCTGCGATCTGGCGGCTGGACACCGCATCGGGAACGGTCTGGCTGAAGCAGGTGCCGCGGCTCTTCGCCCACGAAGCCGCCGTCCTTGTCTGGGTGGCCGCGCCTGCAGCGGGCGCCGGCCTGGCCGCCTTGGTCCCGCCGCTCATCGCCGCCGACGGTGGCCGGATGCTGCTCGACCATGTCCCCGGTTCCGACCTGTACGGCGCGGGTGTCGACGTGCGTCACGCGATCGCGCGGGACATGCACCGCGTCCAGGTGGCCGCCGCGGAGCGGGTCGGGGCGCTGGTTGGCGACGGCTTACCGGACCGGCGCAGCAAGCCGCTGGCCGCCGCCCTCGCCGCGGTGGTGGCCGACCATGGGGCCGGCGAGCCACGGCTGGGCGCCCTGGTGGACAGGTTGGACGAGCGGCTGGCGGCGGTGGCGGCCACCGGCCTGCCCGACACCCTCGTCCACGGCGACCTGCACCCGGGCAACGTGCGGGGTGACGCGGGCCACCGGGTGATCATCGACTGGGGCGACTCGTTCGCCGGTCACCCCGCGTTCGACATCCTGCGGCTGACCGACGGTGTCGAGCGCGCCGACGCGGACGGCCTCCTCGGGGCCTGGGCGGCTCGATGGCGTACCGCCGTGCCCGGCACCGACCCGCGGGCGGCCGTCGAGCTGCTCCGGCCGCTCGCCGCGCTGCGCAACGCGGCGGTCTACGCGCACTTCCTCGCGAACATCGAGCCGGCCGAGCACCCATACCACGAGTCCGACGTCGCGGCCTGGCTCGCGGCGGCCGCGGCCGCCGCCTAGCGCGCCGGCCGGGGCTAGCGCAGGCACCGTCGATCATGGAGCTGTTGTCGTACTTTGATCTCTCCGCCGCGACAACTCTTCCTTGATCGACGCGAAAGTGCTTGATCGGCGCGGCCCGCCGGCGACCGTCCGCAGCCGATTTCCGCCAGCTACCCGGCGGCGGGTCCGGCAGGATGGGCGCATGACCGAGATGACTGTGGCGGAGAAGGCGCGGGCACTGCGGGCCCTGCACCACGGCCGGGTGCTCGTCCTGCCCAACGCGTGGGACGCGGGCAG
>DASXRC010000219.1:0-6111 GCA_036506795.1 Micromonosporaceae bacterium | reverse complement strand
TCGTGACCAACGCCCCGGCCGACCCGGTCACCCGCGCCGCGCTGACCGAAGCAGCCGTGGAGGTGATCGAGGCGTGAGGCTGGCCATCCTCGGCGGCGGAGGGTTCCGCGTCCCCCTGATCCACCAGGCACTGCTGGCGGAGGGTGGCGAGCGGCGGGTGACCGAGCTCGTCCTGTACGACGTCGACAGCCGGCGGCTCACCGCGATCCGTCACGTGCTGGAGCAGCAGGCCGCGGCCGACGGACACCTGACCGCGGGCGGCGCGCCGGAACTGCGGATCTCGGCGACGTCCGACCTTACCGAGGCCATCGTCGGGGCGGACTTCGTCTTCTCGGCGATGCGGGTCGGCGGCCTCGAGGGGCGGGTCATCGACGAGCGGGTGGCGCTGGACGAGGGGGTGCTGGGTCAGGAGACGGTGGGCGCGGGCGGCGTCTCGTACGGGCTGCGCACGGTGCCGGTCGCGGTCGAGGTCGCCCGCCACGTGGCGGAGCTGGCGCCCGACGCCTGGGTCATCAACTTCACCAACCCAGCGGGTATGGTGACCGAGGCAATGTCGACACATCTTGGCGACCGGGTCATCGGCATCTGTGACTCGCCGGTGGGGCTCTCCCGTCGCGTGGCACGCCTGCTCGATCTGGACCCGGCCACGGCCTGGTTCGACTACGCCGGCCTGAATCACCTCGGCTGGCTGCGCGGGGTGTACGTCGGCGGCCATGACCATCTGCCGAGGCTGCTGGCCGATCCGGAGGCGCTCGGTTCACTCGAGGAGGGCAAGCTGTTCGGCGCGGAGTGGCTGCAGACGCTCGGCGCGGTCCCCAACGAGTACCTGTATTACTACTATTTCGCTCGCGAGGCGGTCCGGGCCGGGCGCGAGGCCACGCAGACCCGCGGTGCCTTCCTCCTGCGGCAGCAGCGTGACTTCTACGCCTCGACGGAGCGCGACGCCGGCTCGGCCCTGGCGCGGTGGCGGCGGACCCGTGCCGAGCGCGAGGCCACGTACATGGCGGACACGCGGATGATCGCCGGCGTCGGCGACCGGGACTCCGGCGACGTCGACGCGGGCGGCTACGAGCACGTGGCGCTCGCGCTCATGCGCGCCATTGCCCGGGATAAGCGGACGATGTTGATCTTAAACGTGCGCAACCGGTCAACACTGTCCATTGTCGACAACGACGCCGTCGTGGAGGTGCCGTGCGTCGTCGACGCCAACGGCGCCCACCCGGTCGCCATCAACCAGCTCCCGACGCACGCGGTGGGCCTGGTCACCAGCGTCAAGGCGGCTGAGCGGGCCGTGATCGAGGCCGCCGTCTTCGGCTCCCGCCGCGCGGCACTCACCGCGTTGGCGATCCATCCGCTCATCGACTCCGTCGCAGTCGCGCACCGGATCCTCGACGCCTACGTGCAGCGGCTCCCACAGCTGGCGTACCTGCGTGGGACAACCGGGGATCGGCTGTCCTAGCGATCGAGGGAAGGGCCACACATGCACGACGATCGTCAACTTGTCGAACGCCGGCTCGACCGGGTCTTCGAGCAACGGATACGGCCGGCGACCTATGCCTCGAAGGCACCGCTGGAGGTGGCGGTCTGGCATGCGCCGGACGAGCCGGTTCCGGTGGCCGAGGCCATGGCTGCCGAGTACGAGCGGATGCGGGTGGGTGATCCCTGGGGTGCGCCGTGGTCGACGAGCTGGTTGCGGGTACGCGGGACCGTCCCGCCGCAGTGGGCGGGTCGCCGGGTGGAGGCGGTCTTCGACCTCGGCTTCACCGGCGCGGGGCCCGGCTTCCAGGCGGAGGCGCTCGCGTACGCCATGGACGGGCCGCCGATCAAGGGCATCGCGCCGCAGAACAACCATGTGGCGATAGCCAACCCGGCGCGCGGCGGCGAGCGGGTCGCGCTGCTACTGGAGGCGGCGGCGAACCCGAACGTATTGGTCGACGGCTTCCTGCCGAGCCCGCTCGGGGACAAGGCGACCGCCGGGACGGAACCGCTGTACCGCCTGGCCCAGGCCGACCTGGCCGTCCTCGACGAGGACGTCTGGCATCTGGGGCTGGACATCGAGGTGCTGCGGCAGCTGATGGCCGAACTCCCCACAAGCGACCCCCGGCGGCATGAAATCCTCCGCGCCCTGGAGCGGGCGCTGGACGCGCTGGACCTGCAGGACATCGCCGCGACCGCGGCGGCCGCCCGCGCTGCGCTGCAACCCGCCCTCGCCCGCCCGGCGCACGCCAGCGCCCACGTCCTATCCGCGGTCGGCCATGCGCACATCGATACCGCATGGCTCTGGCCGCAACGGGAGACCGTTCGCAAGTCGACCCGGACGTTCGCGAACGTGACCGCGCTCGCCGGCGAGTACCCGGAACTGGTCTTCGCCTGCTCCCAGGCCCAGCAGTACGCCTGGGTCAAGGAGCACCAGCCGGTGGTGTTCCGCCGCATCAAGGATGCCATCGAGGCTGGGCAGTGGATCCCAGTCGGTGGCATGTGGGTCGAGTCGGACGCCAACCTGCCCGGCGGGGAGGCACTGGCACGCCAGCTGATCCACGGCAAGCGGTACTTCCTCGACGAGTTCGGCGTCGACTGCGAGGAGATCTGGCTGCCCGACTCGTTCGGCTACACCGCCGCGTTCCCGCAGCTCGCCAACCTCGCCGGCGTGCGCTGGTTCCTCACTCAGAAACTGTCGTGGAACCAGACGAACCGGTTGCCCCATCACACGTTCTGGTGGGAGGGCATCGACGGGAGCCGCGTGTACACGCACTTTCCGCCGGTGGACACCTACAACGCCGAGCTCAGCGGGCAGGAGCTCGCTCACGCCGTGGCCAACTACGCCGAGAAGGGACGCGGCACACGTTCGCTGGTCCCGTTCGGGCATGGAGACGGAGGCGGCGGCCCGACCCGGGAGATGCTGGAGAGGGCGCGCCGGCTGTGCGACCTCGAGGGCTCGCCAAGGGTGGTCATCGAGAAGCCGGCGGACTTTTTCCGCGCCGCGCAGGCCGAATACCCCGACGCCCCGGTCTGGTCCGGCGAGCTGTACCTGGAGCTGCATCGCGCCACGTACACCAGCCAGTCACGCACCAAAGCCGGCAACCGACGCAGCGAGCACCTGCTGCGCGAGGCCGAGCTCTGGGCGGCGACCGCGGCGGTCCACGCCGGAGCGACCTATCCGTACGACCGGCTGGACCGGCTCTGGAAGACCGTGCTGCTGCACCAGTTCCACGACATCCTCCCCGGCAGCTCCATCGCGTGGGTCCATCGGGAGGCCGAGGCGACCTACGCGCGCGTGCGGGCCGAGCTGGAAGAGACGGTCGCCGCCGCGACCGCGGAGTTGGCCGGGCGTGCCGCCGCGCTATGGGTCTGTAACGCCGCCCCGTTCGACCGAGCCGAAGTGGTCACGGTACCGGCGAGCCTGGCCGGCGACCTGACAACGGGCCAGCGGTTGGCGGACGGCGGCACGGCTGTCTATACCGAGGTGCCGGCACTGGGCGTGACCCCGCTATCGGGCGGCACGCCGTCGCCGGCTGGATCGGGGCCGGCCGACGTCGCCGTCAACGGCCCCTCGATCGACAACGGGCTGGTCCGGATCGAGGTCGACGACGCGGGCCTGTTGACCTCCGTACGCGACCTGGTCGCCGACCGTGAGGTGCTGGCGTCCGGCAAGCCGGGCAACCTCCTGCAGCTGCACCCCGACCTGCCCAACGAGTGGGACGCCTGGGACATCGACGCGCACTACCGTCGGCAGCGCGCCGACCTGACCGCCGTGGACTCGATTACGGCCGTAGAGAAGGGTCCACTCATTGGTGCCATCCGCGTCGAGCGTTCGTTCGGCGACTCCCGGATCGCCCAAACCATCCGGGTGCGGGCCGGCAGCCGTCGCGTCGACGTGCTGACCGAAATCGACTGGCACGAAACTGAGAAGATCCTCAAGGCGGCGTTTCCGATCGACGTGCACGCCGACCGATCCGCCGCCGAGGTCCAATTCGGACACGTCTACCGGCCCACCCACACCAACACCAGCTGGGACGCGGCTCGGTTCGAGGTGTACGCGCACCGCTGGGTGCACGTGGCCGAGCCCGGCTACGGCGTGGCCGTGCTCAACGACTCGACGTACGGCCACGACATCACCCGAGGCAGCCGGGACGGTGGCGGGACGAGCACCACCGTCCGGCTCAGCCTGGTGCGGGCGCCGCGCGTTCCCGACCCGCACGCCGACCAAGGCCGGCACCGGTTTACCTACGCCCTGTTGCCCGGAGCGTCCATCATGGACGCCATCCGCGAGGCGTACGCGCTCAACCTGCCGCCGCGGATCGTCCCGGGCACCGGGGAGGACACGCCGGTACCGCTGGTGACCGTGGACAATCCGGCAGCCGTGGTGGAGGCGGTCAAGCTCGCCGACGACCGGTCGGGCGACGTCGTCGTGCGGATCTACGAGGCACTCGGCGGTCGGACCGTCGCCACCGTTCGGACCGGCTTCACGGTGGCCGAGGTCGAGACCGTCGACCTGCTCGAGCGCCCCCTGCCGCATCCGTCGATCACCGTGGACCGCGATGGCGGCATCCGGCTCGCGCTGCGGCCGTTCCAGATCGTCACACTCCGCATCACGCCGGCGGGTGGCGCCCGGCGCCCGTCGGGATAGGCCGGTCGAACGGCGACATCCGAAGGGAACTATCACGTGGACCGACCGAGGCCCACAGCGCAGCAGCTTGCCTGGCAGGAGGCCGGCTTCGGCCTCTTCCTCCATTTCGGCGTCAACACCTTCATCGGCCGGGAGCACAGCAACGGGACGTGGCATCCACGCAATTTCGATCCGAGCGGACTCGACGCTGCACAGTGGGTCGAGACCGCCCATCGGGCCGGTGCCGGGTACGTGGTGCTCACGGCCAAACACCATGACGGCTTCTGCCTGTGGCCGACCCGAACGACCGCGTACTCGGTGCGCTCGTCGCCCTGGCGCGGCGGGCGCGGCGACGTGGTCGGCGAGCTCGCCGACGCGTGCCGCGCGGCCGGCATGCCGCTGGGGGTCTACCTGTCGCCGTGGGACCGCAACGCGCCCTGCTACGCCGACCCCGACGCGTACGACCGGTTCTACAGCGAGCAGCTAGCCGAGCTCTGCACGGGATACGGGCCACTGTTCGAGCTCTGGTTCGACGGTGCGGGTTCGCAGGGTCGCCGGTACGACTGGGACCGGATCATGACGGAGGTGGACAAACACCAACCCGGCGCGGTCGTGTTCAACATGGGACGGCGGACGATTCGCTGGGTCGGCAACGAGGCCGGCGTCGCGGCCGATCCTTGCCACTATGCGGTGGCCGACGCCGACCTTTGGGCCCTCACCTCCGACCTCGCCGCGCTCGGCGGGCCGCGATACCAGCCACCGGAGTGCGATGTGCCCATCCGCGACCACTGGTTCTGGCAACCGGACGACCTGGACACGCTTAAGAGCACCCAACACCTGCTCGGGATCTGGTACCGGTCGGTGGGGCTCGGGGCGGGGCTCCTGCTCAACCTGGCGCCGGACCGGCGGGGTCTGATCGACGACGCGGACCAGGCGCGCCTGTTCGAAGTCGTCGACGAACTGCGCCGCAGGTTTGTGGCACGGATACCGGTCGTGTTGGACCACGCGCCGGGTGAGGTGACCGCCAGGTTCCCCCACCCCGTCGATTTCGACCATGTGGAACTCCGCGAGGATCTGCTCGATGGGCAACGAGTCGACACGCACGAGGTGCTGGTCAACGGGCGTGTCGTCGCCGCCGGCCGGACCATCGGTGTGCGCCGGTGGCATGCGTTCGCGGCGGTGACCGGCTCGCGCCTGACCGTTCGGCTGGACAGCGCCGAGGCGCGACTGGTCGACGTTGCGGCGTTCCGGACCGGGCATGAGACTATGCCGGCGCTGGAGCCTCAGCGCGACGCGGTGGACCCGTCGAAGTTCGACCCGGACCCGGACTGACCGGCTCACCGCGCCGCCGAATGCCGCGCGGTTCCGCCAGCAGTGCCTGGTGGATCAGGGGGACGCGGAACCCTCCGCCGCCGAGGATGGCCAGCCTCACGCCTCGATCACCTCCACGGCTGCTTCGGTCAGCGCGGCGCGGGTGACCGGGTCGGCCGGGGCGTTGGTCACGA
>DASXRC010000218.1:0-6171 GCA_036506795.1 Micromonosporaceae bacterium | reverse complement strand
GTGAGCGCGGGGTCGGCGGCGGTGGGCCAGGGTTCGGGGCGGAAGTGACCGGTGGGGAGTGGCGCGTCGTTGAGCAGGGCGGCGATCCAGAGGGCGAAGCCGCGGCGGAAGACGCTGACCAAGCGCGGACGCGCCGCGCGGCGGGGGCGTCGGGGTGGCATGGGTAGGGCGGGGATCGTGCTGGCCCGCAGCGCCGCGTCGGCCTCGCCGCCGATGCTGACCAGCCAGAGCGTGGCGACCGCGACCGCGAGCCAGAGCCGGGCGGCGCGGTCGGGGTCGGTCGTGCGGGTTCCCTGCCACTGCCACCCCGCGCGCTTGCTGAGCTTGAACCCGCGCTCGATCCAGGCCCGCATGCCGTACCAGCACGGATCGGCGGCGTCCGGCGGCAGGTCGGTCAGGATCAGCCACGGCTGAGCGCAGCCGGCGACCCAGCGCACCAGCAGCGTGCAGACCAGCCGCCGGTCCGGCCCCTGGAACGCCGTCCCGGTGCCCGACCAGGACCCGCCCGCGGTCGCGAACGACCACAGCGGCCGGTAGCGCGCCTGGCCGGTCGGGCGGAAGGTCCCCCCGCCGTTGACCCGCAGGAACGGATGCCACCCGAGCCGCACGATCCGCCGGTCCAGCCAGCGCGCGTCCAGGCCCCGGTCGGCCAGCACGATCACCGTCCAGCCCGCCGGCACCGCCGGACCCAGGAGCCGCAGCAGCCGCAGCCATTCCCGCCGCCAGGCCCGCGGCGTGTTGCCCGGCAGGACCGCCCAGGCCACCGGGATGGCGCACCCGCGGTAGACCACGCTGACCGTCAGCACCGCGAACCGCGCGCCCAGGGTGGTCGCGTCCAGCGCCAGCGCCAGCTGCGTCCCCTCCCACCACCGCAGCACCCACCCCAGCAGCGCCGCGAAGCAGCCCTCGACCGCGACCTCTTGCCGCTTGGCCCCCCGCTTGTCCGCGGCGTCGTAACACCACTCCCGCAGCCGCTGGCGCAGCGTGTTCTCCGCGCGGCCCAACCCCGCCGCCAGCACGGCGCTGACCGCCGTCTGTCCACACGAGCCCGCCAGCACCATCCCGAAGCTCCACAGCGCCAACACCGTCACCTGCGGCCCGCTCAACCGCGGCAGGTGCGCCGCCACCTCCGCTCGCCAGGCGTACACTCGATCGTGGCAAGACATAGCACCGCTCCTGCTGAAGGCGTCGAACACCCCAGCATGGCGCGCCGTGTTACGGTCTTGCCACCTCCCCCAAGAAACCTACCCCTGAAAGCACTCCCACGCCCCGCCCCAGTTGATGGTTGATGGGTGATGGTTGATGGTCCCGCCCACCCACCGATCGCTTGCATCGTGCCACGATCGTCCGTTCGGTCCGTCCATCAACCATCACCCATCAACCCGCCCCCAGGGCCCGCCCGACCGCGGCGACGAAGCGCTCGCGCGTGCGCTCGGGTGCGAACTCGGCCACCCGTTCTCGGCCCTTCTCGATCATCCGCCGCCGCAGCGGCGTCTCTTCGACCAGCAGCCGCACGGCCTCGGCCCCGGCCACGGGATCTTTGCGCCGCAGCAGCACGCCGGCGTCGCCGAGCGTGTACGGCACCGCGGTCGCGTCGAAGGCGAGCACCGGCACGCGGCAGTACATGGCCTCGAGCAACGGCGCCGCGAACCCCTCGTGCTCGCTCATGCACACGTAAGCGTGGGCGCTGCGGAAGTAGGCCGCCCGGTCCCGATTGCTCACGTGGCCGGGGAAGAGCACGTGCGGGTCGAGCCCGAGCCGCCGCACCAGCCGCTCAAGCCAGAGCCGGTAGGCGCCGCCGACGGTTGCGCCGACCAGGACCAGCCGCGCGCGCGGGTTGACCAGCCGCTTGTAGCAGTAGAAGAGCTTGATCGTGTCCTCGTGGCACTTGTTCGGCGCGATGCGGCTGACCGACAGGAGGTTGACGTAGCCGTCGCTCAGCCGCTGACGGAGCCCGCGCGAGTGCTCGTCGAGCTCGGCGAAGTCGATCAGCAGCGGCACGACGCCCGTGTCGGCGAAGCCGACCTCCTCGAGCTCCGCCCGGCTGTACTCCGACATCGCGACCGCGTAGGGCGTCTGACGCACGAACTCGGGCAGCCTGGCCCGCCCCAGGCGGGTGTCCTCCTCGGCCCCGGCGTGGACCCCCTCGAACCACCGGGTCGGCGTGATGTTGTGGTAGACGAGCAGCACGCGCGCGTCGGCCAGCCCCTGCACGTACTCGGCCGCCGGCGACCAGGTCGAGTAGTGGAACACGATCAGCTCGTCGGCGGACGGCCGATGGGCTTGGTGTGATCGGGCGACGCGCCGGTAGTGGTCGTCTCGCACGCTGGCGTACAGCTCGCCCGGTATCCCGAGCTCGCGGAGCAAACGCCACTTGTTGAAGGCATCGAACGAGACCGCGTCGCCGTAGGTCAGGTGCCCGACGAAATGGCTCACCGTCGCGCCGCGCTGGCGCAGCTGTTCGACCAGCCCCGCCCGGCTCGGCGGCCGGGTGCTCTCTGGGCGCGGCGACGACACGAAGCCGGACTATAGCCGAGGGGATCTAACAGACCTGGTGTTAGGAAGCGTCTAAGGAGGCCGATCACCCGGAGGGACCAGAGCGGATCCCCCATCCGGCCCATTGTTGAGCTCCAGCCGCCCCGACTAAGCTGTTCAAGGCTGCGTCCTCGACCAGGCTCCCGCCGCTCGGTCGCTCGACCACGTCTTCATATAGTTCCGGAGCAAGTCATGTCGAGTCATTGGTTTCGGCCGCTAGTCGCGCTTAGCCTGATCGCAGCCCTCGCAGCCGCGCTGAGCGTCGCGCCCGGTCTGGCCTTCAGCACCAGCGTATCCTGGACCGCCTCCAGCGCCTTCGCCGGCGTCTCGGATGGTCTGACGCCGGTGTACATCGGCGACGGTCAGTGGCAGCCGGCGACCGACTGCGGTGGTGTGCCCTGCGGCGCCGACCACCCGGCGGCGACGACGCTGTCCGCCTACGGGTACATGTACTTCAACGTCGCCGATGCCTACATGCTCAACGGCTCGCCGGCCGATGCCGAGATTGAGGTGTCGTACTTCGACCGCGGCTACAGCTACTTCTACCTCGTCTACGACGGCATTTCCGCGCCGGTCAAGGAGTCCTTCACCTGGGGCGCCTTCGGCACCAACGACCCGACAGGCACTCGGGGCGCCTACCAGTCCAACAACATCGTCTACCTGCAGAACAGCAACACGTGGAAGACCTACACCTTCAACCTCTCGAACGTCTACTTCGGCAACCGGATTGCCGGGGGCAACGCCGACTTCAGGATCAGCTACGCCACCGGCGGCGCCAACGAGACGGCGCGCCAGGGCTACGATCTGCGGATCGACCGGGTCACCGTGACCAAGTTCTCGACCCCGATCGACGTAACCGGCCGATTCGAAGGGAACTACTCGGGCTACGGCGCGCCGGCCTGGGTCTGGACGCAGCTCGGCACCACCAACGAGCAGGGGCACGGTCTTTACCAGGACGAGGCGGCTAACGCGACGACCGTCGAGTCGGCCGGCGGCCAGGCCGGCCGGCGTCTAACCGGCGCCGGGGCCTACTTCAACGTCAACGACCATTACCTCAAGGACGGCGCCGACGGACAGGGTGTTCCAGTCAAGAGCACCCTGATCGGGGTCGAGTACTTCGACTCCGGGTCGGGCAGCTTCTCCCTCGATTACGACAGCGCGTCTGGACAAGCGCGCTCGGCCGGGTCGGTCGCACTGACAAACACGGGCAAGTGGCGGCGGGCGCCCTTCTACGTCACCGACGGCCGGTTCAGCAACGCCCTCGCCGGCGGAAACGACTTCCGCGTGATCCCGCCGACCGGCGGTCTAATCGTTCGCGACGTCGTTCTGGGGCGCACCGTCGGCGAGAACCGGCAGGGTGCGATCCCGACCGGCTTCAGCCGAACGCAGCGCGTCGTCGGCGTGCACCACACGCCCGTCTTCGACGGGTTTCGCCCGGGTCTCTGGCCCGAGAGCACGCTCTCACCCCGGTTGACGACCTCGGACAACTACGCCCTCGACAGCGGCGGCAAGAACAGCACCGCGAACACGTCGTACAGCTTCCGTTCGATCCCGACCCACGTCAAAGAGCTGACCGACATGCGCGACGCCGGGATCGACTTCGTGCTGTTCTGGTACGGCGGCAACAGCGGCGACGCCAACACACAGGCGGTCGTGGCGACGCGCAAGTTCGCCGAGGCGGCGGCGAGCGTCCCCAACGCCCCGAAGGCCGGCTTGCTGCTGGACCCGGCCATCGTGGTTCCTGACATCTTCTTCCGGGTCGCCAACGAGCGGATCGACCTGAGCGATCCGGCGACACAGGGGCTCGTCATCAAGCTCGCCGAGGACTACTTCTCGCTCCTGCCGCGCGACCGGTGGGCGACGATCGACGGTCGCCCGATCATCGCGCTCTATTACCAGATGGACAACTTCGTCAGCCGCCAGGACCCGAGCTTCATCGCCAAGCTGCGCGAGCGCTTCAGGGCCACGCACGGCGTCGAGCCCTACATCATCGCCGATCGTCTGTGGGATCCGAACGACGCCGCCGGACTGCCGGTCGACGACTGGTTCTCCTGGGGCGCCGCGCACTGCGACTCGTGCCCCGCGACCAGCCCGGGCTACGCCCAGCGCTCGGTCTTCGAGGTCGGCCCCGGCTTCAAAGACATCACCGGTCGGCCGGACAGGTTCCGCGATCGAGAGAACGGAGCGTTCTACAGCCGGAGCTGGGATCGGGCCATCGCCAAGGGCAACCACATGGTCCTGATCGACACGTTCAACTACTTCCCCGAAGGATCGGCGATCAGCGAAACGGTCGAGTACGGCCGACAGTACCTCGATATCACGGCCCAGAAGGCCGGCGCCTTCAAGACGGCCGGCTACAGCAGCGCCTCGACCGCGAGCGTCACGCTCGGCACCACCAACGTCAGCCAGGGCGTCACCCAGGACGACATCCCCGACCAGATGGCGGTTGCCGATTCACACGGCGGCCGCCGCGCTCTCAACACGGGCATGTATTTCTCGGTCGACGACAGCTTGATCCTGGGCAGCGCCGGTCAGGCGACGGTCACAATCGAGTACCTGGATGCCGGCGTTGGCCGCATCGACCTCAAGTACCTCGACGCCAACGGCCGCGAGGTCACGACTGTGCGCCGCATCACCGTCGGGGACAGCAACAGCGGTCTGTTCAAGACCGCGACCTTCACGATCGATGACGCCGCGTTCGGCAACCGGCTGACGTTCGCCAACGACTTCTGGCTCGACAGCGACGTCCGTGGGGGTATGGTGATCAGATCGGTGTCGATGTCGATCGCGCGTGCCTGTGCGGACGCGCCATCGACCGGTGCCGGTCCAACCATCCCGGCGCCGCCGCCGGGGTACGCACGGCTCTTCCTCCCGGCCGGGTTCAAGCGCGGCTGCGGTAGCTGAACGAGACGCGGCCGGACCGCGCGCCTCGCCCGAGCCGACGACGTCCTTAGCGCGGCGTGGCCAGCAGGTCGAAGTGGAGCATCCCGGCCGGGAGTATCCCCGCTTCGGCGATCTCGCGGCTGCGCCGCGTCCAGTAGTCCATCAGCCCGTCGGGATCGTCGAACGACGCCGCGTCGCCGAACGCGGAGAGTACCTCCAGGCGCGGGTACTCGACCAGGAGCTGTCGGGCGTACTCGACCGGCTCGATCCCCTGGTTGCGCCGCAGGAAGTACGGATTGAACTCGGTTAGCAGCGTCGGCCGGTGCTTGCGGAGCAGGCCGGCGAAGCCCCGCAGAGCCAGCGGCTCATGGCCCTCAACGTCGATCTTGACGAAATCGATCCGGGCGAGGTCGGCTAGCTCCTCGTCGAGCACGACCGACTGGGCGTAGGCCGCCTGATCCGCGGCCGGGCGGGCCGCGACGAGATGGGTGTTCGACGTCCCGCCAGCCAGGGAGAAGACCTGCCGGCGGTCCGAGGCCGCGTACGGCAGGACCCGCAGGTTCGCGACGCCGTTCGCGACGATGCCGGCGTACAAGAGCTGCAGATTGTCCGGGTTCGGCTCGACCGCGACGACGGTACCGCTCGGACCGACCAGGTGGGCCGCGAGCAGGCCGATGCAGCCGACGTTGGCGCCGATGTCGACGACCGTGTCGCCGGTGCGCACGTGCTGGCGCGTCGCCTCGCAGACGTGCG
>DASXRC010000217.1:0-36110 GCA_036506795.1 Micromonosporaceae bacterium | reverse complement strand
CTCGCCTTCCCCGACCAGATGTCCGGCGGCGAGCAGCAACGGGTCGCGATCGCCCGCGCGCTGGCCCTCCAGCCGAAGGTCCTACTGTTCGACGAGCCGACGTCGGCCCTCGACCCCGAGTCGACCCGCGAGGTGCTCCAGGTCATGCGCGAACTGTCCGACGACGGCATGACAATGATGATCGTCACGCACGAGGTGCCGTTCGCCCGCCGAATCTCCGACTGGGTTGTATTCCTCGACGGCGGCCGCATCATCGAACAGGGCGCCCCGGCCGACGTCCTCGACCGGCCCACCCACCATCGGACCAAGGCCTTCCTCGAGACGTTCGGCGACCCCGCCGATCCCGACACATTCTTCGACCCAGCCGTCGACTCCACGGGCCAGCGCTCGTGAGCGGGCCACTCAGTGCGTCGACTTCCGCTGCCACGTCCACCAGGGAAGCCGTCGCCATCCTCGGCGGTGGCCACGGCGCGCACGCGATGGCCGCGGACCTCGCCGCGCGTGGCTTCCCCGTGAACATGTTTGAGATGCCCCAGTTCCGGGACCGGCTCCGCGAACTGTTCGACACCCGGACCATCGCCGCATCCGGAGTCATCCACGGCACCTTCAAGCTCAACAAGGTGACCAGCGATGTCGACGACGCCATCGCCGACGCCCGGCACATCCTCGTGGTCACGCCGGCGTTCGCCCATGAAGAGTACGCACGACTGCTGAAGGGCAGGGTCACCCGCGACCAGATCATCGTCGTGTACCCGGGTGCGTTCGCCGGCCTGCTGTTCAGATCCGTATTCGGCGACACTGATTGCCCGGTTGTCGCCGAGGTCAACAACCTGCCGTACGACGCTCGCCTCATAGCGCCCTGCCGGATAGCCATCCACGGCCGCAACAGAGTCAACGTCGCGTTCCTGCCGGCCGCTCGGGGGGCCGAGCTGATCGACGACCTGCGGCAGATCCACCCCTACGAGCGGGTGTACTCCGATGTGCTCGAGGCCGGCCTCAGCATCGTGAACCCAGGGGTGCACGCCGGCCCGTGCCTGCTCAGCATCACGGCTATCGAGAACTCGCCAAAACACCCCTTCTTCCTCTACGAGCACGGCGTGACCCCCGGCTCGTGCCGCCTGAACCTGCAGATCGACTACGAGCGCAAAGCGATCGGTCGCAAGCTGGGGTACACGCTGACGCCCATCGAGGACTTCACCGGGCTCGACGAAGGCTACAGCTGGCAGGACCTCTATATGCGCATCCATGGCAACATCGCGCTGACCCCGATATCGGGACCGCACGACCTCACGAGCCGGTACTTCACCGAGGACGCGCCTTACGGGCTCGTGCCGTGGAGCCACATCGGCAAGGCGGTCGGGGTCGCGACCCCGGTCATCGACTCCATCGTCAACATCTACAGCGTGGTTCACGAAAGGGATTGGTGGATCGAAGGTAGAACGGTCGACGACCTGGGTCTCGACGGCATGTCAGTGGAACAGATCAAGGCTTACGTCAAGACCGGGTCGATCTCCAACGACCAAGAGTTCCGCGCGGTGCGGTTCAGGGAAGGAACTGCTCCTCCACCTCGGTCACCTGGCCATTGACTACGGTTAGCCAGTACGGGGTGTACGACAACCAGCCATCCATGGTTTCCGGCCTCTGCCGTGCGAGATGGGCGGGCAGGTCCTCGACGGTGATCTTCACGCTCGCTATCCCGCCCGTCGCGTCTGTGGTGTTGACCACCGTCACCCGGGCCGTGTCGTCGATCGGCAACGTACGCAGCCACCGGTTGTCGTTGATCATGAGGTAGTCGTTGGGTGGTCCGGTGGGCTCGTCCGGATGCGCCATCGCCCAGATCTCCGCGGCCTCGGCACCCGTGAGGAACTGGATGAGATCGAACGTGACGATTCGCCGTGAAAGGTCGAGGTTGGTCAGATAGACCGGGTGGCGGCCGTCGCCGAGGATGGGTGCCGCCGTCGGGGTTCCCAGTGCTCCCTCGCCGCTAGGGGTCCCCGCCGGAGTGGGCGCGGAGGCGGTGGCGGGGCCCGACCGGTGGCCCACCTCGCCGGAACACGCTGTCGCGAGGCCCAGTACGCCCACGGACAGCACGATGGCCAGCCAACCGCGAGCGGAGCAGGCTCCGCGGCGGGAACTGATCGGGGATGGACTGTGCGGGCTTGGCACGCGCTTCATTCAACGTTTCCTAATCATCGGCCGTCGCAGCGGCGTTCAGCGTCGGATGGGCGTAACTGACGACGGTTCAGACCCGGCGTCGGTTGTCCGGACGGCTGACGGATTGCCGACTCGAGACGCTCCACCAACCCGCGATGCCGGCAGCGGCACACCACGCCGGCAGCGATGGGAACCCGTCGCCAGGCCGATCCGCACGCGTTAGCGCAGTCCGCCGATCGCGGGATCGCTGATGCTGTCCCTACCGTTCTCGAGGTGGCCGGCGTACCGGTACGTGAAGCCCGAGTCGTGCTCGACGGTGATCACCAGGTCGTACCAGCCGCGCGTGCGCGATACTGACCATTCCTCCGTCTTCGCCGCGTCGGGCGCGAGCGACAGCTTCTCTACGTGTGAGGTGTAACCGTCGCGTACCGTGACCTCGGCGCGGTTCCCCCTTTGGACGCGCCCACCGCGCGGCATCGTTGCCACAATGTACGTTCCGGGCTGCCCCGGCCATCGTCGAAAGGGCCGGGCTCCAAAGCTGATCTTCCAGCCCCGGCTCCGCCGTCGCGATCTCCGCGCGGCCAAGGATACGGACCGTCGAGAGTGGACCGGCGGGCAGCGGTCCCGGTCACTCCTCCGGGCTACGCCGCCGGCTCACAGGTGCGGGTATGATCACCTGTTCATGGACGATCCGACCGAGGCGCTGTCCGACCGGCTCTTCCGCGATGCACTCGGCGCGCTCGAGCTGTTCACTGTCTACCTCGGCGAGCGGCTGGGCTTCTACCGGACGCTGTTGGAGAACGGGCCCGCGACCTCGGCCGAGCTCGCCGCGCGCACCGGCACCGCCGAACGGTACGTCCGTGAGTGGTTGGAGCACCACGCCGCGAGCGGACTGCTCTGCGTCGATGACCCGGCCGCCGGGCCGCTGCAGCGGCGCTACCGCCTGCCGATCGCCCATGTCCCCGTACTCGCTGACCACGACGACGTACGGTTCGCGGCGTACCGGGCCATCGACATCGCACGCGCGGCCCGCCCGCTGCCCGACCTGGTCAACGCGTTCCGCACCGGCACCGCTCCCCCGTCGCTGCCATGGGAGCCCGAGGGCAGGGTCGCCGACAACCGCGCGGTCTACCTGACCTACCTCGGAAACGAGTGGCTGCCCGCGGTTGCGGACATCGACCGCCGGCTGCGTGCGCAGCCGCCGGCGCGCGTAGCCGACATCGCATGCGGTATGGGATGGTCGAGCATCGCCATCGCCTCAGCGTACCCACTGGTCACAGTGGACGGATTCGACCTCGACGCAGATGCGATCGCCGATGCCGGTCGCAATGCGGCGAGGCAAGGCGTGGCCGACCGGGTGTCGTTCTCGGTCGCCGACGCCGCAGCCCCCGGTCTGGCCGGCCGGTTCGACCTGGTGACGATTCTCGAGGGCTTCCACGACATGGCCCGCCCGGTCGACGTGCTGCGCTCCGTGCGGGCGATGCTGGCCGAGGGCGGGTCGGTACTCATGATCGATGAGAACGTCGCGGACCAGTTCACGGCGCCCGCACCCGACCTCGAGCGGTACCACTACGGTTGGAGCGTGGTGACGTGCCTGCCCGGGGCTATGGGCGACCCGGAAACGGCGGCCACCGGCGCGGTCATGCGCACCGCTACCCTGCGACGCTACGCCGAGCAGGCCGGGTTCCGCACCGTCGACGTGCTGCCGATCGAGACGCCGACCTGGCGCTTCTACCGGCTGCTTCCCTGACCGGCCCGCATCCGGCAACGCCGCGGCAGCAGTCGGTCGGACTACCGAGCCGGCTGGACGTCCCAGCTCAGCAGCACGTCCTCGTCCGTGAGGTGCACACCCCGATTGGTCAGCCGGATGCCGTCCGCGATCCGGCCGAGCCGCAGGTCACCGACCGCCTCGATGCCGGAGCCGACGATCGTGGGAGAGACCGACACAACGAGCCGGTCGACCAGCGCCGCGGTGAACAGCGACGTGATGACCGCCGCGCCGCCTTCCACCATCAGCGATCCGATGCCGCGGTTCCGTAGCTCGGCGAACGCGGCCGGCAGATCGACGCCGCCAGGGCCCGCCGCGACGTCCTGCACGCCGACGCCGGCCGCCCGCAGCTCGGCTCGACGCCGTTCGTCGGCCTGGGCGGTGGTGAGGACCAGGGTGGGCGCGTCGTTGTCGAAAACGTTGGCGGTGGTCGGGCTGCGAAGGTGGGAGTCGAGCACGACGCGCATCGGAGAGGCGCCGGCAACGAGCCGCACCGTCAGCTGGGGGTCATCCTGCCGCACCGTGCCGGCGCCGACGAGCACGGCGTCGCACGCCGCGCGCAGCGCATGCGACACCTGGCGCTCGGCTTCACCGCTGATCCATTTCGAGTCGCCGCTGCGGGTAGCGATCCGGCCGTCGAGCGTCTGTGCGTACTTCAATAGGACGTACGGCCGGTCGTCGCGCGGCCGGATCTCACCCAGCAGGGCGGCGACGTCGATCGGCGTGGCGACCGGCTCCGCCAGCGCCGCGCCGAACGGAGTCACGTGCCCCAACCGCTCGGCCTTCGTCCTGAGGTACGTGGCATTGCGGGCATGCGCCGCCGTCGGCAGCGGAACCATTGATTCGATCCGTATGCCGGCGTCGCTCAGGCCTTCAGCCTTGCGCGGATTATTCGACAGCAACCGCACCGACCGTACGCCGATCGCCGAGAGCACGGCGGCGGCGTCGGAGTAGTCCCTGCCGTCGGCGGGCAGACCCAGCCGGAGGTTGGCGTCGACGGTGTCTGCGCCGAGGTCCTGTTCGGCGTACGCCCGCAGCTTGTTGACCAAGCCGATGCCGCGCCCCTCCTGTCCGGTCAGGTAGAGGACGACGCCGCGACCCTCCGCAGTGACCGCGCGCAGCGCCGCCCGCAGCTGTACGCCGCAGTCGCATCGGAGGGAGCCGAGCGTGTCGCCGGTGAGGCACTCCGAGTGCAGCCGGGCCAGGACCGAGCCGTCTCCGTCGAGAAGCCCGTGGATGAGGGCTAGGTAGATGTCGCCACGGCCGGTCTGGAACACCCTCGTGTGGAACGCCCCGTAGGCTGTTGGGATCATCACCGAGCACAGCTCGATGGGGGTGGGAACCGGCTCTACTGGCGGCACCGGTGGCAGGACCATGAGCTGGTACTACCACAAATCGTCCGTTCCCCCATGGTCAGCAGGCGAGAAAGTCGACGTTATGGCACGCAACGTGCAGTTCACGGCACCCCGGCAGGTGCGGGTGGCTCCGGCCGCGCTGCCGGCCCCGCAGCCCGACGATGAGCTGCTGGTGCGCACGTCGTACTCGGGCATCAGCGCCGGCACGGAGCTGCTCGCCTACCGCGGCGAACTGGACAGCGCCACGGCACTGGATGAGACGCTGTCCTCCCTCAGCGGCAACTTCCGGTATCCATTCTCGTTCGGGTACAGCTGCGTGGGTCGGGTCGAGCGAGGCACCGCGGCGATCCCGGAGGGCTGGTCCGTGTTCGCCTTCCATCCCCACCAGGATCGGTTCGTGGTGCGCCAGGACGACGTCGTCCCGCTCGACGAGCGCACCGATCCCCGGTTGGCCACCCTGTTCCCGCTGGTCGAGACCGCTTTGCAGCTCACCCTCGACGCCGGGCCGGTGGCCGAGGAGACAGTAGTGGTGACGGGCCTGGGGGCGGTGGGGCTGCTGACCGCGGTGATGTTGAAGCGGGCCGGAGCGCGCGTGCTGGCCTCCGAGCCGAGCCCGTGGCGGCGGCAGGTGGCCGCATCCTTGGGGATATCCGCGGTCGCCCCCGCCGACCTGGCCGCGCGCCTGGCCGACGAGACCGGGGCGCGCGGCACGTCCATGCTCGTCGAGCTCTCGGGCGCGCCGGAGGCGCTGGCAGACGGGCTGGCCCTGCTCGCGCATGAGGGCACCGCACTGGTCGGGTCGTGGTACGGGACCAAGCCGGTGCCGCTGCCGCTGGGCGGGCACTTCCACCGCCGGCGACTGACGGTGCGCAGCAGCCAGGTCTCCACGATTCCCGTGGCGATGCGGGCGCGGTGGGATGTGGCTCGCCGCCGCCGGGTCGCCCTCGCACTGCTCGACGAGCTGCCGCTGCGGGCCCTCGCGACGACGGAGTACGCCTTCGAAGACGCGCCGAGGGCGTACGCGGCGTTGGATCGGGGGGAAGACGGATTGCTGCACGCGGCCCTGCGCTATGAATGAGCCGTGTACGAAGCTGGCACGGCCGTCGAGGTCCACGCCTTCCACGTCATGCCGGGTTGGCCGCCACCCGAGGGTGAACGGCACGCGCACGACTACCGGCTCGAGGTAGTCGCCTCCCGCGACGCCCTGGACGCGCGCGGGATGGTCGTCGATCTCGATGTGCTCGACCGGGCACTGTCCGACCTCGCCGACCTGATACGCGACGCCGACCTCGACGAGGTGCTGGGGAGCGAAGCGGACGCCGAGGCGTTGACCGTCGAGGTGTTCGCCCGACTGGTACACGCCCGGCTGGCCGCGGCGCTCGGACGGCTGCCGGGCACCTCGCTCGCCGTGCGCGTCTGGGAGTCGCCGGTGGCCTTCGGCGGCTACCGGGCCGCCTTGGATGACGCGTCGGATGACGCCCGGGATTTCCGGTCGAGCTCGGCGTAGGCGTCCAGGCAGCGCTGAGCTGTCTTCTCCCAGGTGAACCGGTCGAGCACGACCGCCCGGGCGGCCCGTCCCATCATCCGCGCGAGTGCCGGGTCCCGCAGCAGCCGGTCGATGCGGTCTCGGAGCTCGGCGACGTCGCCGGGGGCGACGAGGAAGCCGGTCTCACCATCGCGGACGATCTCCGGCAGGCCGCCGGTCCGGCTCGCCACGACGGGTGTCCCGCTGGCCATCGCCTCCAGCACGGACAGACCCAGCAGTTCGGTCACGCCGACTCGGCGGCCGTAGCAGGTGCGTTCGACCGTGGGTAGGACGAACACCGCCGCACGCCGATACAGCAACGCAAGGTCGTCCTCTCCGACCGGCCCGGCGTACCTGACCTCCCGGCCCGTCGCCAGACGGCGCAGCAGACGGGGGTAGTCCCGCTCCGGGAACCGGGGATCGTGCCCGGTCGAGCCGGCGATGGTCAACGAGGCGCCGCCCGGCAGCGCGCGAAGCAGTCGGTCGACTCCCTTATGAGGCGTGATCCGCCCGATGTAGAGCACACCCTCGCGGGCACCGGCAGCATCTGGATCCGGCCGGAATCGGGTCGGGTCGGCTCCACCATAGATCACTCGCGTACGCTCCGCTGGCGTGTCGAGCTGATCGGCGGAGAACTGCGAAACCGTCAGGAACCGCTCCACCAGCGCCGGTAATAGGCGGCCCTTGCCGCCGAGCCCATGGTCGGTGGTGACGCGATGTTGCCCGCACACCGCGGCGGCAAGCGTCGCTACCCGGCTGGGCGCGCTGCGAAAATGGTGCGTGTGCACGATATCGGCGTCGAGCAGGGACCAGGCCAACTGGGGCGCCACCGGGTGTGCCGGGTGACCGCGGAGCAGCCCGAACCGGCGCAGCACCCGGACGCGGAGCCCCCCGTTCTCGGACCAGCGCCGGGCGTGGGATCCGAAGGTGACGAGCTCGCAGTCGATGTGCGGCGCCAACGCCCGGGCCAGCTCGACGGGGTAGCGCTCCCCTCCTCCGAGCAGGCCGCCCGCGCCGAACTCGGTCGGGACGACGTGGATGACGCGCACCAGCTCAATGTCTCACTGTTGACGCTGGGTGACCCGGAGATCATGACCGGTGGATATCTCTATCACCGGCGTGTCGCCGACCGAGCTCCCGCACACCGGGCGCGGGTCGACTTCGTGTCCTTTCCGCAGCGACCCTTCCCGCTGCCCGTGCTGGCCGGCTCCGCCGTGCTGCGGGCCGTGGCCGGCGCCCGACCCGACGTGCTGCTCCTCGACAGCATCGCGGCGGCGTTCCTCGGCCCGTGGTTGGGGCGCCGGCGGCTGCCGCCGCTCGTGGGGATGCTGCACCAGCCGCCGGGTGGCATCGACCACACCGGAGCGCGCCGGTGGGTGCAGTCGGTGCTGGACCGGCGGGCCTATCGGCGTGCCGCCCGGTTGCTGGTCGCCAGCGCCGACCTGGCCGTGGCGATGCGCAGCGCCGGCGTACCCGATCGCCTGCTGCGCGTCGTGCCGCCCGGCCGCGATCCCGCCGCCGCACCGGTCGCGCCCGGCGTCGATCTGCGCGAGGGCCGACGCGCGGCCGTGCTGTCGGTCGGCAACTGGGTGGCCCGCAAGGGCCTGCTTGACCTGCTCGACGCCGTCGCCCGGCTGCCCACGGACACGGTCACCCTGCACCTCGTCGGAGACACCGACGCGGAGCCGGCGTACGGCGCGCGGGTGCGGGCCCGGCTCGCGGCTCCGGATCTCGCCGGGCGGGTGGTGGTGCACGGTCCGCGGTCGGCCGCGGAGGTGGCCGGCTTCTACCGGGCCGCGGACCTGTTCGCCCTGGCCAGCGTCCGGGAGCCGTACGGCACGGTCTACGGCGAGGCGATGGCGGCCGGGCTACCCGTCGTGGGCTGGGCCGCGGGCAACCTACCGAACCTCGCCCGGAACGGCGTCGAGGGGATCGCTGTGCCACCCGGTGACCGGTCGGCCCTGGCCGCGGCGCTGCGGTCGCTGGCCCTCGACGAGCTCCTGCGCCACCGGATGGCGGCCGCGGCCGGCCGCCGCGCGGCCGGCTTCCCATCCTGGGACGACACCGCGGCGATGCTGTTCGCAGAGCTGCGGGCGGTCGTGCGGGACGCGCGGACATGAACCGCCTCCGGGCGGCGCGGCTCGGCTCAAGCTTGGTACCATGCCGCAGCTCAGGCTTGCTCTTCTCCACGAACGTCCGCGCAGATACGGAGGTCGTCCTGTGACTGACAGTCGGATGAAGGGCCGCGTCAAAGGGCTGTTCGGAGGGGCGACCCCCGACAACGACCTGATGGACCAGACGTCCGCATTCTCCGGTCCGGAGGCCCAGCGTCAGGCCCTTCAGGTGCTGGTTCTGGCCCAGCGAACGGCCGACGAACACGTGGCCGCGGCTCAGCGCCAGGCCGACAAGATTCGGGCGGATGCGCGAACCACGGCGGAGCAGATAGCCCGGGAGGCGCACAAGCATGCCGACGGTGCTCGACGGGAAGCGGACAAGGCGCTGGCCGACGCACGAGGGACGGCGGAGCAGATGGCGCGAGACGCCCAGGCGCATGCCGACGGTGCTCGGCGCGATGCCGACAAGATTCTGTCCGATGCGCGGGCGAACGCCGAGGAGATGGCCAAGGCTGCCCGGGCGAGTGCCGACGCACTCGAGCGCGAAGCCCAGCAGCGGTACCAAGACGTCGTGGGTAGCTTGGCCGGAAAGCGCGCCGCGCTGGAGCAGCAGATCGAAGCGCTGCAGCAGTACGACCGGGACTACCGGGCCCGGCTCAGGACGTTCATGCAGAGTCAGCTGCGCGCCCTAGGGGTCGATGAGCCGCCGCCGAATACCGAGATCGAGCAGCCGGCCTCCGTGACAACGTCAGGGCCCCCGCCCGCACCGGAGTAAACCGTTCCGTGGTGCCGGGGCTGATCTGGGTGGCATTGTCGATTGGTGAACCTGCGGACGACACTGCCCGAGTTGCGGCTGGACGACTGGCGTGCGACGAAGGACACGCTGCATCTCTACTGCCAGATCGTTGGCAAGATCCGGCTGGCGACCACGACTCCGCGCAACCACTGGTGGAACGTCCCGCTGTACGTCGACGTCCGCGGTCTGAGCACCCGGCGCCTCCACCACCGCGACACGACATTCGAGATCACGATCGACTTCGTCGATCACGCGCTTGTGGTGCGGAGCGCAGACGGTCGCAGCAGGTCGTTCGAGCTCGGCGACGGCTTGCCCGTCGCCGACTTCGACACCCGCCTCCACCAGGCGCTCGATGAACTGGGCGTCGACGTCGACATCAAGGAGGAGCCGTTCGGCGTGCCGATGACGACACCGTTTGCGAAGGATACGACGCACGCGTCGTGGGACCGCGACGCCATCGGACGTTTCGACCGGATCCTGGACTGGTCGGACTCGGTGTTCGAGGAGTTCAGCGGATGGTTCAACGGCAAGACGAGCCCGGTGCACCTCTTCTGGCACAGCTTCGACCTTGCGGTGACGCGGTTCTCCGGCCGTCCGAGGCCGCCGATGGATGCGGATCGGGTCACGCAAGAGGCCTACACCCATGAGGTGATCTCGTTCGGGTTCTGGCCCGGCGACGACACCATCGGCGACGCCGCCTACTACTCCTACACCGCCCCGGAGCCCAGCGGGCTGCGCGACCAGCCGCTATCCGCGGGCGACTGGATGGAGTGGGGCCCCGGCTCGCTAGCGATCCTGCCCTACCCGGACGTGCGCGCCGCGCGTGACCCCAGAACCACGTTGCTCGCGTTCTGCCAGAGCGCGTACGAGGCCGGCGCTCGCCTCGCCGGGTGGGACACGACCAGCTTCGAGTCGACCTGGTGCCCCAGCCCGGAGGAGCTCCGGCAGCTCCGCGTCACCGCCGCTGCCGACTTCGGCCGTCCGACGCGGGAACGCTGACGGGCTACAACCACCGCCGCACCTTTCGGCGCCGTGCGCGCCGGCTCGCCCTGGCCACGCCGGAGAGCGACCGCTCGCCCCGGCTGGCCTGCCGTGCGTGTAGCAGGCCGTAGGTGAAGGTGTTGCCGCCCTCGCGAAACTCCTGTTCGGCGACGTGGTAGAGCACCTCCCGGGTGATGATCGAATCCTGGTACGCCCCGAGCACGTCCTGCGCGGCCTTGAGCCGCTTGACCAGGCGCCGGGCCGGTTTCCCGCCCGCGGGTCGGAGTACCTCGACGGCGTACCGTCCGCGCTTATATGCCTTCCGCGCGTCGTGCAGGTGCTCGTCCCGATCGCCGGAGTCGCGGCCGTCGTTGTCGACGGCGAGCGCCTCATCGAGCTTCGCCTCCGCGCGGTGGACGTCGCGCCGCACCCGCTTCGCGACCCAAGCTGGGCCCCGCTTCCGGGTAGGCGACACCGCGAGCTGGGCAATCATCGAGAGCAGGCTCCGATAGCGTGCCGATGCCAACGACCGTCGCAGCTCGCCCTGTGCCTCGGCCTCGTCGCGCGCGAAATGTCGCGGGAGGTGGTCGCCGATCGGTCCGACCACCAGCTCGGGGGGCTCGTCTCGGACGGCGGCATCCAGACGCGCCGACATGACCTGGGCATCACGCACCGGGCCGAGCCGATCGGCGAGCCATTTCAGCTCCGCGCGGGCCGCGTCGACCGCCGACCGATCCCACAAACCGCGGAACGTGCGCAGACAGGAACGCAACCTGCGGCTGGCCACCCGCATGTCGTGGACGCCCCCTTCGTCACCGTCGTACGCGCTTGTGAACGCGGCCTCGAGCGCGTCGCGTTGGCTCTGAAGGTAGGCGAGCACCACGTCATGCGTGGCGTCGTCGGGGTTCCCCATTCTCGACCGGTACCCACGTTGCGCGGCGGACATTCATGTGGCCCTGCGCGACGGTTAGCCGTCCAGGTCGAGCGCGGCGACGACGGGATAGTGGTCCGACGCGTATTCGGTCTCGCCGCCCGAGACGACGCGGCACGCTCGGGTCAGCATCGCCACCGGCGGGGAGCCAAGAATGTAGTCCAGGCGCATGAACGAGAACTCCCGACCGCCACCGTGCATGGTCGGCGCGGTGTAGTCCTTCTCGCCTTCTTCCATCCGTCCACCCGGGTGCGCCGAGTGGAACAGGTCGACGAGGCCCGCGGCGGCCAGGACCTGGATCGCCCGCGTGTCCACCTCCCTACCGCGTTGCCCCATGAGGTGCCGCGACCGGAACTGTTCGGGAAGGTGTCGCAGCCGGTCTGTGTGGTCGGCCCACGGGTCGAGGGTGTTGAGGTCACCCATCACCAGCGTCATGTCCGTGGGCACGATCCCGGCGGCCAGCCATCGGGCCTCCGACCGCCGCCGCCGACTCGAGTACGGGCACAGGTGCGTGCCGGTCACCGTCAGCCGGCCCCGGTCCGTGTCCATGACGACCCGTTCGGCGGCGTGGTGGAAGGGTCGACGAACCGAACGGGCCGACCTGACCGAGGCCGGGTTGCGCACCAGCACAGCTACGGGCTGCCCGAACCTCGACCGGGCGAGGAACGGGTGCAATCCAATGTCCTCCGCCAGCCGGCGCACCGGCCGGCCGCCATCGTCATCAAAGCCGCGAAGCTCCTGCAGTGCCAGGATGTCGGGCCGCTGCATGAGGATGACCCGCGTGATCGCGTCGAGCCGGCCGCGGCCCCCGCTTCTGATGTTGTACGTCATCACCGTCAGCGGCATCGCCGTCGGCCGCCTACGCCGGCGCGGATGCCCGGATCCGCCGGTCCTCTTTCGGCTCGGCCGACGGCTTCTCGGTGTCACCCGCGTCTGGACGCACCACCCACCAAAGCAGAGCCATCCACGTCGCCGAGAGGAGGATCGCGCCGAGCACATCCGTGGGGTGGTGCATGCCGCGGTACATCCGCGAGACGGTGACGGCCACCGGCATGACTACCGCGGCGACCACGGTGAGCCACCGCCACCAGCGGTCCGTTCGCGGCATTACGATGATCGCGATGGCCGTGTAGAGACATATCGTCGCGGCGATGTGTCCGGACGGAAAGCTCGATGTCGGCAGGCGGCCGTCGAGCTGCGACACCTCGGGCCGCGGCCGGTCAACCGCCGCGGCGGAAGCGAGAAACAGGCTGAGCTCGCCGATCAGCGCCAGGGCGACGAACAGCACCGGCCGCCAGCGCCGCAGGACTGCCAGGACCAACGGGCAGAACACGAGCGAGACGGCCAGGACGGCGTGGGTGTCGCCGGCCTTGCTCAACCACCAGCTGACGTCGTTCAACACCGGCGTGCGATGGTCGGCCAACCACCGCGGTATCGCGTCGTCCACGGTCCCGATGACGGTGCCGTCGGCGTACCGGCTGACCAACACGCCGACGACGAACAGCAGGCCGAAGATCAGCACCCAGCCGGTCACGAGCTCGGCCACGGCCGCCCGGGGGTGCGGGAGCATGTGGTGCTCCCGCGGCGCCGGTGCGATCTCGTCGGCCGCCTCGGGTTCGATGCCGTCGGAGAGGGGCGGCACCGACTCGCCGGCCTCCCGGCGCCAGAGCCGGAAGGCGTACGCCGTCACGCCCAGCCAGCCGAGGCCGAGGAGCCAGCCGGCGAGGACGTCGGAGACGTAGTGCACGCCGAGTGCGACCCGTGTGAAGCCGACGAGCACCACGATGGCGGCGAACGCCGCGATCGCAAACCACCGGAGTCGCCGCGACGCGATCGGCAAGAAAATCAGAAGCAGCGCTCCGTACGTGACGGTCGATCCGAGCGCGTGCCCACTCGGGAAGCTGTTCCCCGGTGCGCTGGCCACGGGCACGTCGACGACCGGGCGCAGTCGCCCGACGATGAGCTTGAGCGACGGGTCGAGCATCAGAGCACCGACACCGGTCACGATCAAGTACGCGGCGAGTCGCCGCTGCCCGCGGATTAGCAGGCCGACGACGACCACCACCATCAGCCAGATCGTGATCGGCCGCCCGCCCAGGGCGGTAAGCGCCTGCAGCACGGTGACGAGTGGATGGTGCGCGGACACGATCCCGTTGAGCCAGTCCGCCACACCGTGGTCGGCGCGGTACAGCGGCTTCCACCCGAACCGAACGAGCATGAGCAGCAGGCCGAACCCCGCCCCCACGCCCACGACCGCGACCAGACCAACCAGGCTGCGACCGGTGAAGCGTTCCGCTCGCTGCTGGGCGGCGAGCTTGGCCCCATCCATCGCGTAGTCCTTCCGTTGCGCGGCACGTCGGCCTCGACGGGTCATACCCGGTCCGCGGTCGGGGTATGCGGTGATGTCTCCGCATCGGCATCGTCGTGCCGAGTAGCGAGCCTGGCCAGTGGGTAACCACGGCCCCATGAGCGCAGGCACGGTTGCCGTGATCGCCCACCGGAAGAAGTCGCTCGACGGCGGGCTGGACGAACTGCGTACGCGGATCAGCGACGAGGGCTGCGACAAGCTGCTCTGGTACGAGGTCTCGAAGAGCAGAAAGGCGGCGAAGAAGGCGAGGCGCGCGCGCAAGGCCGGTGCGGAGCTTGTTTTCGTGTGGGGTGGAGACGGGATGGTTCAGCGCTGCGTCGACTCCCTCGCCGGATCTGGCACCGCGGTGGCGATCGTTCCCGCGGGCACGGCCAACCTGCTGGCCACCAACCTCGACATCCCGCGGGACGTGGCGCGTGCGGTCCGGATCGGGTTCCGCGGCAGACGCCGAACGCTGGACCTCGGCAAGATCAATGGCGAACACTTCGCGGTCATGGCCGGAGCTGGATTCGATGCCGAGATGATCCGCCACGCCGACCGGACCCTGAAGGATCGCGCCGGGCGACTGGCGTACGTGTGGACGGGGCTGCGGCACGTCAGGGATCGTGCCATCCGGGTGAAGGTCCACGTCGACGGCGCGAAGTGGTTCGACGGCAAGGCGAGCTGCGTGCTCCTCGGCAACGTCGGCACGATCACCGGAGGCATCCGGGCGTTCGACGACGCACGGCCGGACGACGGTTGGCTGGAGGTCGGCGTCGCGACCGCCGAAGGCGCCGTGGCGTGGGCCCGTACGCTCGGACGAATGGCCGCGGGCCGCTCCGACCGCTCACCGTTCGTACGAATCACCCGGGCCAAGGCAGCCGACATCCGACTCGGTTCCCCGATGACGTACGAGCTGGACGGGGGCGCACGGGACATGGTCAGGCGGCTGAAGGCTCGCGTCGAGCCGGGTGCCCTGACGCTCTGCGTACCGGAGCCGCGGTAGCTGATCCAGCCCCGGTGGGAATCCTCCATCGCGCATGTCAGCGGCGGCCGATGGGTATCACATGGCGAACAACCTGCCACGAGAGCGAGAACGCCGATGATCTGGAAGAGCTTGGCCCGTTGGGCAGTGGCCGTGGTCGCGGTGCCCCTGGCCATAGCCGGTGTCCGCCGACTGACCGATGCGGTGGAAGGCCGGCGCGGGTCGTCCCGCACGACACGGTTCCTGCGGCGATCGGCCGACACGGCGCAGAGCCTGTTCGGCCGGCCGAAGCGCCGCCGCTTCTGGCGGCGGTAACGCACCCCGGATGGCGGCCTCCGGTGCGAGCTCCGGAGCCACCGGTGGTGCGGCGGCCGGTGATGATCCACCATTGGCGCTGGTTGACGTTCCTGCATTGGCGTTACGAGGCGGATGTCGTTCAGCGGCGGCTGCCGGCGGGTCTCACCGTCGAGACGTTCGACGGGTCGGCGTGGGTGGGCCTGATCCCGTTCCTGATGGACGACGTCCGCGCACCTGGGTTGCCGGCGCTGCCGTGGCTGTCGAGCTTTCCCGAGACGAACGTCCGAACCTACGTTCGCGGTCCGGACGGCCGTACCGGGATCTGGTTCCTGTCGCTCGACGCGGCCCGCTTGCCCGCGGTGGCGGCCGCCCGGGTGGGGTATGGCCTGCCGTACTGCTGGTCCGCCATGTCGGTGGATCGTGACGGCGACGGGGTCGTGTACCGGAGCCGGCGGGCGTGGCCCAGCTCAGCCGGCGCGCGGAGCGACGTGCGGGTGCTGTTCGGCGCACCGATCAGGGAGGACCGGCTCGGCGCCCTGGACCACTTCCTCACCGCCCGGTACCGGCTGTTCTCCGTCCTTGTCGGTCGGCTCGTCGCGGCGCAGGCGGAACACCCGCGTTGGCCGCTGCGGGACATACGCGTGGATGACCTCCGCCAGAACCTCATCGAGGCCGCGGGCCTGCCGGCCCCGAGCGGCGAGCCGATCGGGCACGCTTCGGACGGCGTACGCGTGCGGATCGGCATGTGGCGACCGGTGCGGGCCTGACGTCCGTGTAGTGTGTACCCGCGACGCTTCCCGACATCCCGCGCTACGTTGACGCGGCCGCATCGGTGCGGACCGCCGCGGCCGCCCACGTGCGTTCGGCGCCGCGAGGTTCGTAGCGCCGGATGGGTTGCGTTTGGCGTATCAACGCACGCATCGCCGCCAGATCGGCGCCCACCGCGCCGGCGCGCCGGGCCTGGACGAGGACGTTGCCGAGGGCGGTCGACTCGACCGGGCCGGCGAGCACCGGAAGCCCGCAGGCGTCGGCGGTCAGCTGGCACAGCAGGCTGTTGCGCGCGCCGCCGCCGACCAGGTGGATCACCCCGGCCTCGCACCCCGACAGCTCCTGCGCCTGCAGAACCGCGGCGCGGTGCCCCAGCGCGAGGCTGTCCAGGATGCACCGCACAACGGCGGCCGGATTCCCAGGCTGCGCCTGTCCGGTGCGCCGGCAAGCCTCAGCGATCCGGGCCGGCATGTCGCCTGGCGGCAGGAACACCGGGTCGTCGAGGTCGACGACCGTCGCGAGCGCCGGCTGGGCGGCCGCCTGGTCGAGCAGGTCCGGCAGGTCGGTCCGGCCCCAGGCACGCAGGCACTCCTGCAGCGGCCACAGACCCATGACGTTGCGGAGGTAACGGATGGTGCCGTCCACGCCCCCCTCGTTGGAGAAGTTCGCGCGGCGGCTGGCTTCGGTCAGGACCGGCGCGTCCAGCTCCATTCCGACGAGGGACCAGGTGCCACACGAGATGTACGCGAAGTCCGCTCCCGACGCCGGCACGCCGACCACCGCGGAGGCGGTGTCGTGCGAACCCACCGCGACCACCCGCGTGTCATAGGGCAGCCCAACCTCGGGCAGTACCGGCCCGACGATCGTTCCGGGCTCGTGCACCGGCGCAAACAGCTCGGCGCGAATGCCGGCGTCGGCCATCAACTCGCCCGCCCAGTCCCGGCGGTGCACCGCGTACAACTGGGTCGTGGAGGCGTTGGTGACCTCGGCGCCGATGTGTCCGCTTAGCCAGTAGGTGACGAGATCCGGGATGAGCAGCAACCGGTGGGCCGCGGCGAGCTGCGGTGTGCCGGCCGCGGCGACGAGCTGGTACAGCGTGTTGAACGGCAGCTGTTGCACGCCGGTGGTGGCGTACAACCGCTCCTCCCCCAGCCGTTTGGCGGTTGGCTCCAGTACGCCGTCGGTGCGCGCGTCGCGGTAGTGCACCGGGTTGCCGAGCAGCGCGCCGGAGGCGTCCAGCAACCCATAGTCGACCCCCCACGCGTCGACGCCCACGCTGCTCACGGGCCCGGCGGCGTGTAGGCCGTCGACGACGCCGGCGTACAGCCCGAGGATGTCCCAGTACAGCGTGCCGGCCACGCGCACGGGCGTGTTCGGGAAGCGGTGCACCTCTGAGAGGTCGAGCCGGCCGTCGCCGACCCGTCCCACCACCACGCGGCCGCTCGACGCGCCGAGGTCGACCGCCGCGACGGAGAGCGCGCTCACCGCAGGAACGCCGCGGCCACCCCGGCATCGACCGGGATGTGCAAGCCGGTGGTGTGGGACAGTTCCCCGGCGGTGAGCACGAAGACGGCGTTGGCGACGTGTTCGGGCAGCACCTCCCGTTTGAGCAGGGTGCGCTTGGCGTAGAACGCGCCGAGCTCTTCCTCCGGTACGCCGTAGACGGCGGCGCGCTGGGCGCCCCAGCCGCCGGCGAAGATTCCGGAGCCGCGGACGACGCCGTCCGGGTTGACGCCGTTGACCCGTATCCCGTGCTCGCCGAGTTCGGCCGCGAGCAGCCGCACCTGGTGCGCCTGATCGGCCTTGGCCGCGCCGTACGCCACGTTGTTGGGGCCGGCGAACAGAGAGTTCTTGCTCGCGATGTAGACGATGTCGCCGCCCAGGCCCTGCTGGGTCATGACCCGTGCGGCCTCCCGCGAAACCAGGAACGAGCCTCTGGCCATGACGTCGTGCTGCAGGTCCCAGTCTCGTTCCGTGGTCTCAAGCAGGGGCTTCGAGATGGACAGCCCGGCGTTGTTCACGACGAGGTCCACGCCCCCGAACGCGAGGACCGCCTCCCGGAGTGCGGCTGCGACGGCCTCTGCGTCGGTGACGTCCGCCGTGACCGGGACGGCAGCATCCGGGTCGCCGATCTCGTCGGCGACCGTCTTCGCCGCGGCGGCGTCGCGATCGGCCACCACGACGCAGGCGCCCTCGGCTGCGGCACGGTGGGCAATGGCGCGGCCAATGCCGGAGCCGCCACCCGTCACGAACGCGATCCGCGTCGCGAGTGGCTTGGGCTTCGGCATCCGGCGCAGCTTCGCCTCCTCCAGGGCCCAGTACTCGATGCGGAACTTCTCCGCCTCCTCGATGGGGGCGTAGCTGGACACGGCCTCGGCCCCCCGCATCACGTTGACGGCGTTGACGTAGAACTCCCCGGCGACGCGGGCCATCTGCTTGTCGGCGCCGTAACTGAACATGCCGACGCCCGGCACCAGCACGATGGCGGGGTCGGCGCCGCGCATGGGCGGGCTGTTCGCGTCGGCATGCCGCTGGTAGTACGCCGCATAGTCCCGCCGGTAGTCCTCGTGCAACGTTCGGAGCCGGGCGACGACCTCTGTCAGGGGCGCCGTGGGCGGCAGGTCGAGCACCATCGGCCGCACCTTCGTGCGCAAGAAGTGATCCGGGCACGATGTGCCGAGCGCGGCCAGCCGCGGATGCTCGCTGTGAGCCAGAAAGTCCAGGACGACATCCGTGTCGCTGTAGTGACCGACCTTGGGCATGTCGGTCGACGCCAGCCCGCGGATCACAGGCGCTAGCGCGGCGGCGCGTTCCCGCCGCTCCGGCTCCGGCAGCGGCTGATAGCCGGACACCGGCGGGCCGAACGGTTCGGCCCGACCCTGCTCGGTGATATAGCGTGCGGCGGTCGCGATGATGTCCAGCGAGTTCGCCTCACAATGCTCACTGGTCGGGCCCCAGGCGGTGATGCCGTGCCCGCCGAGGATGACGCCGATCGCCTCTGGGTGAGCCCGCTGCACGGCCGCGATGTCCAGGCCCAACTGGAAGCCCGGCCGTCGCCACGGCACCCACACCACCCGGTCGCCGAAGATCTCCTTGGTCAGGGCGGCACCGTCGGCGGCCGTGGCGATCGCGATGCCCGAGTCGGGGTGTAGGTGATCCACGTGGGGCGCGCCGACCAGCCCGTGCATCGCCGTGTCGATCGATGGCGCGGCGCCACCCCGGCCGTGCAAGCAGTAGTCGAACGCGGCTACCATCTCGTCTTCCCGCTCCACGCCGGGGTAGACGTCGACCAGCGCCCGCAGCCTGTCTAGCCGTAGCACGGCCAGCCCCGCCGGGGTGAGCGTGCCCAGGTCGCCACCGGACCCCTTTACCCACAGCAGCTCGACGTCCCCACCGGTGGCCGGATCCACGGCGGTGCCCTTGGCGGAGGTGTTCCCACCGGCGTAGTTGGTGTTGCGCGGATCCGCCCCCAGGCGGTTGGACCGAGCGATCAACTCATCCACGGTGGACATGTCAGGCTCCCCAGCCGGCCTGCTGGCCGCCGACCCGCGTTTCCGCGGCCTTGGCAGCGTATCCGGACGCCGCGAACGCGACGACCGGGTCACGGGGCAGGCCGCGGGCCTCGCGCCGATCGGCCAACGCCTGGCGCACATCGGTCTCGTACGCATCGACCAGCACCGCGTGCGCGCCCAGCACATCGCCGCTGCGCTGCGCCTCGGCGAGCGCGTCGGCGTCGACCAGCAGGGCCTTCGCCAGCGCCTTCTCCACGTTCATCACGGAGCGGATCTGGCCGGGAATCTTCTCCTCGATGTTGTGGCACTGGTCGAGCATGAAGTTCACCCCGGACTCCGGGCGGTGCGCGCCCACCGCGACTATCTCGTGCATGATCCGGAACAGTTGGAACGGGTCGGCCGAGCCCACGATCAGGACGTCGTCGGCGTAGAAGCGCGAGTTGAAGTCGAAGGCACCGAGCCGGCCCTGCCGTAGCAGCTGCATGACAATGAACTCGATGTTCGTGCCCGGCGCGTGGTGCCCGGTGTCGAGGACCACCTGGGCTCGCTCCCCGAGCGCGAGGCAATGCAGCAGCGAGGTCCCCCAGTCCGGGATGTCCATCGTGTAGAAATACGGCTCGAAGAACTTGTACTCCAGCAACAGCCGCTGATCGTCGTCCATCGCCGCGTAGATGCGCTGCAGCGACTCGGCCAGCCGCTCCTGCCGGGCGCTCAGCGAATCTTGGCCCGCGTAATTGGTGCCGTCCGGCAGCCAGATCTTCAGATCCTTTGACCCGGTCTCCCGCATTATCTCGATGCAGTGCAGGTGGTGGTCGACGGCCTTGTCGCGGATCCCGGCGTGCGGGTTGGCCAGCGACCCCAACCGGTAGTCGTCGTCCTGGAACAGGTTCGAGTTGATGGCCCCGATCGCCACGCCCTGCTCCCGGGCGTAGTCGCGCAGCTTGCCGTAGTCGTCGACCAGGTCCCAGGGGATGTGCAGCGAGACCCGCGGGGCCCGCCCGGTCACCGTGTGCACCTGGGCGGCATCGGCGATCTTCTCGTACGGGTCACGCGGGGTCCCGGGGGTCGTGAAGACCTTGAACCGGGTGCCCGAGTTGCCGTACGCCCAGCTCGGCACTTCGACCGTGAAGTCGTCGAGCCCGCTCAGGGCCTCGAGCGCTACCGCCATTGCCTTATCCTTTCTACCGCACCGTCACCTTGTTCACGCCCGTGTCCAGCTCGACCTCGGAGCCGTCCTCGCGCACCACGACCACCGGCACCGGGCTGTCGATCTCCGCATCCGTAGCGGAGACACGCACCTCCAGCCGGCCGTGCGGGGTGGGCACCGCGCCGGCAACCTCGCGCAGTCGCCCCAGCCGGGGCGCCACCCGGGCGCGGGTAAAGCCGGGCCGGTCGGGGGTAACGCCGAGAACGTACGCGACGAGGTCCCGCGTCGGACAGGCGCTCCAGCCGTGCACCGGCGTGCCCCAGGTCCAGCACTCACGAAAGGTGTCGTAGCCGTCGACGAGGAACGCCTCCCATCGGCGGACCAGGTCGACCAGCTTGTCGGCGCGACCGGCCCGGGCGACCGCGTCGTGCACTAGGTAACTGGCGAAGGGCTCGGCGCTGACGATCTCCCGCTCGACGTCCCAGTCGACGGACACATCCCCGGTGATCTGGGCGGCCATCTTGTGCGGGTCGTAGCCGCCGTCGGCGCCGCCGATCCACGAGCGGACCACGACCCGATCCGGGTCCGTCATCGTGTCCACGATGGACCGCCAGCGGTCGCGCGGCGCGATCTCGGAGACGATCGCCGCCGCATTCGCGAGCTGCGACGCCGCCGAGGCCCGGGCGCCGTCGACGATGTGGTCGACGTACAGCCCGCGGGCGTCGTCCCAGAAATCCTCGAAGCCCGATGCCGCCTTGTCGTACAGCGCCCGCGCCCACACCGCCGCGCCCGGCTCGCCGACGGCCTCGCTCATCTCGGCGAACTCGGCCAGACCTCGCGCCCACAGCCCGGTCAGGATCGCGCTGCGGCCACTCAAGAAGATGCTCGACCAGTCGACGAGGTTCCACTCCGGCACGTCGCAAAGCGTCCCGTGCTCGTCGACATACGGGACGTACCAGGCCAGGATCCGCTCGGCCGTGGGCAGGTGTCGGCGTACCCAGTCCAGATCACCCTCGTACCGGTACAGGTTGTGCAAGCCGTGCACCCAACTCAACGACCAGTCCGGAATGGTCAGCCCGCCGCCGGCCTCGATCTCACCGACCACGCTCATCGGCAAGATGCCGTCCGACCGCGGCGAGTCGCCGAGCTCGACGTAGTTGCGGGCCAGACCCCAGTCCTCGTTGGTGGTCAGGTCGACGAGCTGATGCACCACCCCGTCGCCAACCCACGCCCGCTGCTCCCGGGTGGGGCAGTCGGTGTACGCGTCGAACGAGTTCAGCTGGACCGTGCGGATGCCCGCGCGGTAGAGCGCGTCCAGGGCGGGATCACTCGACCGGAAGTAGGCGCCACCGGTGCGTGGATAGAGGTGCTCACGCACATGGAGGCGGCTGACCGTAACGGTGGCCGGCCGGTTCGCGTGCACCACGAGATGGGCGTACCGGAAACCGTTGATCTCCGTCGCCTCGAAGGTGTCCCGGCCGCCCCGGGAGACGTAGCGGGCCCCGGTCACCGGGTCGCTGAACGTGGAACCGCCGGAGCTAAGGGGCTTCTCGCGGTAGTAGAGCTCCACCGATATCCCCGGTGGGGCATCGACGTCGAGCTCGACGAAGCCGGCGATGATCCGGCCGAAATCGACGGCAAGGTGATACACCGAGTCTGGTCCAACCTGGACGGTTGCGGGCAGCTCGCCAGGCACCGAGTCGCCCGCGGGGCCGCCTAGTACCTCAAGCACCCGGGCGACCGGGTTGCCGTGCTCCCAGGCCGGGCGAGGCCGGGTCGACGAGTCGAGCACCCGCACGGGCGCGACACGGTCACCCGTGAGGTGCGAGATACCGCGGGGCAGGAGCCGCCCGTACGGATAGGTCGGCGGCCGGGAGCGCCCATACCCGCCGATGTGGCCGGCAGCGAGAACGGTCGCCCATGACCACGAGGAGTCGTCGAAGCCGGACTCCGTCCAGCCGCTGGGCAGCTCCCGCGCGTCGAACACCTCGACCGGCAGGCCGGGCAGGCCCGGGAGGCCGGTCGCCAGGCTCCATGCTGAGGATCGCATCGACCGCCATCGGCCGTCCGACACGAGCATGTCATCGGGAAAACGGGCCTCAAACACGAGCACCGCGTCGCGCCCGATGGCGCCGCCGCCCGGAGCCGGCATCCAGAACGGCGTGGCGTCGCCGTAGTAGGTCACCAGCACCGCGACGGTGTTGTCGCCGGCCACAAGGTGGGGCGCCAGGTCTATCTCGTCGTAGCGCAACCGCAGCGGCTGCGACCGTGCCGGGCCCCGGCCGACCTCTCGACCGTTGGCCCACAGGACGTAGCGCGAGTCGGCCGTCAGTCGTGCCGGCACCTCCCGAGGCACCTCGGCCAAGCGGAAGTTGCGCCGGTAGAGCGAGCGGGAGAACCCGGCCCGTGCGGGGGATTCCGTCGGATTCAGTGGCTCGTGCTCGGGCGGCGGCTCGGGTGCGATCCAGTGCCCCGACCATCCGGCCGGCATCGCGGGCAGACGAGACCTTGTCACGGCATCCTCCGCATGAAACGTTTCATCGAATTTGTCGACCGTACGGCGCGAAGCACCGCATCGTCAAGGTGGAGAAACGCCACACCGTTAGGATGTTGGGACGTTTCAGCGGTCGCGTAGGGTTGACCGAGTACGGCGACGACCGAGAGGGAGCCATGACGGCGAGCATCAAGGAGGTTGCCCGGCACGCAGGCGTGTCCCTGGGCACGGTCAGCAACGTGCTCAACCGCCCAGATGTGGTCTCGCCCCCAACCCGGCAGCGCGTACTGGACGCGATCGCGGAGCTCGGCTTCGTCCGCAACGACTCCGCCCGCCAACTGCGCGCCGGTCACAGCCGTACGGTCGCGATCGTCGTGCTCGACGTGTCCAACCCCTTCTTCACCGACGTGGTCCGCGGTGCCGAGGCGGTGGTCGAAGAGGCGGGCGCGATGCTGGTCGTCTGCAACAGCGGCGAGGACCCGGCGCGCGAGCACCGGCACCTCGACGCGCTGGAGGAGCAGCGAGTTCGTGGCGTGCTCGTCACGCCGGTGCACGACGGCCGCCATCCGCGCCTCGACCGGCTGGTCGAGCACAGCATTCCGGTCGTGCTCGTCGACCGCGGCACCGGACGGGCCAACCGCTGCTCGGTGGCGGTCGACGACGTGCTCGGGGGACGGTTGGCCGCGGAGCACCTGGTCGGACACGGGCACCGCCGGATCGCGTTCGTCGGCGGACCGTTCTCCATACGGCAGGTCGCCGACCGGCGGGCCGGTGTGGCGGCGACGCTGTCCGAGCACGGCGTCGCGGACCTGCGCGTAGTGGAAACGCCGCACCTGACCGTGTCGGCCGGCCGGGACGCGGCCGAGGAACTCGCGGCGCTGCCGGCGTCCCGCCGACCGACGGCCGTATTCTGCGCCAACGACCTGCTGGCGCTGGGCGTCCTCCAGGGCGTGATCGGGCGTGGCCTGCGGGTACCGGAAGATGTCGCGCTCGTCGGCTACGACGACATCGACTTCGCTGCCGCCGCCGCGGTCCCGCTGTCGTCGGTGCGCCAGCCCCGCGAGCAGCTCGGCCGCACCGCGGCCCAGTTGCTGCTCGAGGAGGCGAACGACGGGGGCACGCACCAGCACCGGCACGTCGTGTTCCAGCCGGAGCTGGTGGTGCGGCAGTCCAGCGACCACCGGCGCACCCCCTCTCGGCGCGGCCGCTAGCCCTTCACGCCGCCGGCGGTCATGCCCGCCACGATCTGCCGGTTGAAGAACAGGAACATGATCAGCGGCGGGATCGTGATCAGCAGGATGTCCATGAACAGCAGGTTGTACTGGCTGGTGAACTGGCTCGAGAAGTTAAAGACAGTCAGCTGCACGGTGGCGTTCTGGTCCCCCGGCAGGAAGTACAGCGGGTTCTGAAAGTCGTTGAAGATCGCGACCGACTGCACCACGATCACGGTGATCGCGACCGAGCGCAGCAGCGGGAAGATGACCCGGAAGAACAGCCGGGTCGGGCTGGCACCGTCGATGGTGGCGGCCTCGTCGATGTCGCGCGGGATTGTCGAGATGAACGCGCGGAACAGCAGGACGCAAAACGAGATGCCGAACGCCACCTCGACCAGAATCAGGCCGGGCATGGTGCGGAACAGCCCGATCTTCTGCAGGACCCAGATCGTCGGCACGACGGCCGGCGGCATGATGAGGCCGGCGAGCACAAGGAAGCTGATGAAACCGTTCCAGCGGCTCTTGCGGCGCTGGAGGACGTAGGCGACCATCGCGGACAGCACGACCAGGATCGCAACGCTGGCGACGGTGAGGATCGTACTGTTGATGAAGGCGATGATCAGCAGGTAGTCCCTCGACTGCAACACCTCCTGGAAGTTCTGCACGAACTGGAGCTGTGCCGGCCAGGAGAACTCAAGCCGCGACGCCTCCTGCCGGGTCTTCAAGGCGTTGACCACCATGAAAAGGAACGGCACGACGAACACCACGAAGGACGCCACGATCGCGATGGCGCTGAGCCAGTAGCTCCTGCGCTTCGGCCGGGTCGTCGGCGCGGGCACGGCGGTGGTGGTCACAGGTCGACCTCCTTGCGGCTCAGGAACCAGAACAGCGGAAGCACGATCCCGGTGACGAGGATGAACAAGATCACGTTGCCGGCCGTCGAGAGCCCGTAGAAGCCTGCCTGGTACTGCTTGTAGATCACCGACGCGATGACGTCGGAGCTGAAGCCGGGACCGCCGCGGGTCGTCGCCCAGATCAGATCGAACGAGCGCAGCCCGCCGATCAGGGACAGGATGATGACCGTGACCGTCGCCGGGCGGGCCAGCGGCAGAATGATGTGCCAGAAGCTGTACACCGATCCGGCCCCGTCGACCTTGGCCGCCTCGAAGTACTCCCGTGGGATCGACACGATGCCGGCGATATAGATGAGCGTAGCGAGCCCGACGCCCTTCCAGACGTCGACCAGTGCAACCGAGAACAGCGCGAGCTTCGGGTTGGTGAGCCAGCCGGGCCCGTTGATGCCGATCGCCGCGAGGGACGTGTTGATGAGACCGCGCTCGGGGTTCATGAGGACCTGGAACATGATGCCCACGCCGATGCCACTGAGCAGCACCGGGAAAAACACCACCGAGCGCAGGTAGCCGCGGGCGACGATCTGCGAGGTGAGCAGCACGGCCAGCAGCATCCCGAGCACGACCTTCAGACCGGAGGTGACCACGCCGTAGATCAGCGTGTTGGTGAGACCCTTCACCAGCGACGGTTCATGGAAGAACGAGACGAAGTTTCCGAAGCCGATGAAGTGTGACTCGAAGATGCTCCAGCGGGTCAGGCTGAAGTAGAACGCCGCGAATGTCGGCAGCAGGAACAGCGTGCCGTAGATGACCGCGGCGGGGAGGTAGAACCAGTACGGGTACTGGCTGTGGCGATGTGTGCCACGGCGCTTCGTGGCGGCGGGGGCGGCGCGCGCCGTCCCGGTGGTGACGGTCGTTGTCGTCGCCATGGGAAGCCCTCCTCGGGGCTTGGAATCCGGTCCCGCGCCCGCGGCGCGGGACCGGATCGGCGTCGCGGCCTACCAGCCCGGAAGACCGAGCTGCTGAGCCTGCTTCTTCACGTCCTGGTCATAGAGCGCGGCACCGGCCTGGGCCTTGCGGATGCCGGATCCCACCTCAACCGTGATCTGCTCGAGCGCCGGGCCCTTGATGGGGGACAGGAACTCCAGTGCGAGGCTCGATGACCCCGGAGTGTCGAAGTAGGGCTGTTCGTCCTTGACCGCCTGCGGCGCGTCTGCGGGCAGCGCGCAACCCTTGACCGCCCACGGGCCGCTGGGCATCGCGCCCTTGGCCTGCGAGGTGCAGCCGTCGGGGCTGGCGATGAACTCCAGGAACTTCTTGGCCGCGTCGAGCTTGGCACCCTCGGTCGTCTTCGGAATGTAGACGCCGGCCGGCGCCCACACGGTCAGGCCGTTCTTGGACGCGTCGTCGCCGGGCAGCGCGAACAGGCCGATGTCCTTGAGCTTGTCGGGGTAGTTGGCCGCGATGCCCGCGACGGCGAACGTCAGCATCGGGTACTGCGCGCCCTTGCCCTCGGCCAGCAGGCGCTGGCCGTCCTCGAACTTCGACGACGCAAAGTCCTTGTTCATGTAACCCGCGTCGTGCACCTCCTGCAGGTGCTGGAAGCCCTTCAGCGCGGCGGGCGACGTGGCGTACTTGGCCTCGCCCTTCGTGTACTTGTCGGCGAAGTCCGGCTCGGACGCGGACACGTTGTGGAAGTCGCCCAGCACGAACAGCTGCGAGGTCCACGTGTCCTGGTAGGTCTGGATCACCGGGGCCACTCCCGACGCCTTGATCTTCGCATTGTTGGCCATGAACTCGGCCCACGTCTTCGGCACCTGGAGGCCCAGCTTGTCGTAGACGGCCCGGTTGTAAAGCACGGCACCGGCCATGAAGCTGCCCCACGGCGCCCCGTACACCTTGCCGTCGGCCGTTACGGTCTTCTTGAAGTTGTCGTCGAGCTGGCCGACCCAGGACTGCTCGTCGAGCGGTACGAGATTCTTCTGCGGGGCGATGGCCTGGAACAGTGAGCCGGAGTTGTACTCGAACACGTCGGCCATGTCGCCGGTGGACAGCCTGGTCTTGACGAGGTTGTCGCCGTCGCTGCCGCCCGGCCGGCTGTCGACCTTGATCGTGATGTTCGGGTTCTTCGCGGTGAAGTCTTTCGAGAGCTGGTCAGCGGTCTTGATAGTGGTTTCGGCGTTGTCGACGAGGAAGGTCAGGGTGACCTTGCCGCCCTTGTTCTCGCTGGAGCCGAGGCTCCCCGAGCTGCACGCGGAGAGCGCGACGGCGCCCACCGCGATGACCGCGAGCGCACCCAGGCGCCGCGGCGAGACATGGAACATGAGAACCTCCGGGGGGCGTGGGCTTGAATCGTTTCAGAGGTATCCAGACCCTAGCGGTTGAGTGGCTGCTCGTCAATACGTTCGGGCGTTGAGCGGAGAACCCGCTCGACGCGCTGCCGGAACGCGTCGGCCCCAGGCACGAAGTCACCGAGCGCGAGCGCAAGGATGAGGTCCCCGGCCGGCCTGTCGAGAAAGCGCAGCAAGCGGGCCGCCGCGTCCTGATCGCTGCGCGCGACGCCGGTCTCGACGGCGGCCGCCGCCACGGCGGACCAGGTCGGCTCGTGGTCCAGCACGTCGCGCACCGTCGGGCTCGCGGGCAGGTCCGGGTCGCCGGGGTACGGGTCAGCCGCCTCGAAGTGGTGATGGCCGTGCTGCACCCGCACCGGCGACGGCGCACCAGGAAGGTGGACGGTCGCGGTCGCGCCGACCGGCACCATCACCGACAGGGCGAGCCGGCCGTTCGCGCGCTCCCAGGCCACGAAAGCCTCGCCGTATGGCGTCAGGTGTCGCGCGGAGGCGGAGGTCAGGCCCCGCCCGATCGCCGGGCGCACCTCGATCTCGCGGTAGCCCGGCGTGGCCGGCGCGAGTCCCGCGACCCGGCGGTGTAGCCAGTCGGCGACCCCGCCGAGCGCGTAGTGGTTGAACGACGTCATCTCGCCCGGGTTGATGTTTCCGTCGGGCAGCAGGCTGTCCCACCGCTCCCACACGGTCGTGGCGCCCATCGTGACCGGGTAGAGCCAGGACGGCACGCCGGTCTGCAGCAGCAGGCGGTACGCGACATCGGACTTCCCGGCGCTCGTCAAGGCATCCGCGATCAACGGTGTACCGACGAAGCCGGTGCTGATCCGGTACGCCGACGATCGCACCAGGTCGGCCAACCGAGCGCCTGCCCGCACCCGCTGCTCCGGTACGGGCAGCAAGGCCCACTCGAGGGCGAGCGCGTACGCGGTCGGGGCGTCGCTGAGCACCCGGCCGCCCGCCGTCGCGTACTCCCGTGCGAACGCGTCCCGGATTCGCGCAGCGAGGCCGGCGTAGAGTCGGGCGGCGGCGTGATCACCCACCACCGCGGAGGCCTCTGACACGATCTCTGCGGACCGGGCGTGGTACGCGGTGGCTACGACATCGGGATCCGCCTTCGCGTCGAACGGCGACTCCGGCGGAGCGGTGGGATCCAGCCAGTCACCGAACTGCAGCCCGCCGGCCCACAGGTGCTCCTCGCCCGCGAGGCGCGCCACCCGGTCCACCCACGCCCGCATGCTCGGCAGCTGCCGCTCCAGCAGGCCAGCGTCGCCGGTGCGCTGGTAGACGACCCACGGCACGACGGTCGCGGCGTCGCCCCACGCGGCGGCGGCCGGATCGGGCGTGCGAAGCACATCCGGCACGACGAACGGCACCGACCCGTCCGGCTGCTGGTCCGCAGCCAGGTCGGCCAGCCAGGAGGACAGGAACCCGGCGCTGTCGAACAGGAAACTCGCGGTCGGCGAGAAGACCTGGATGTCGCCGGTCCAGCCGAGCCGCTCGTCGCGTTGCGGGCAGTCGGTCGGAACGTCGAGGAAGTTGCCGCGCATGCTCCAGACGACGTTCTCGTGGAAGCGGTTGAGCAGCGGGTGCGACGAGTCGAACCACCCGGTACGTCGCAGGTCCGAGCCGACGACGACGGCCTCCACGTCCGACCGGCGCAGCCCGGGCACGCCGGAAACCTCGGCGTACCGGAAACCGTGGAACGTAAACGCCGGCTCCAGCATCGCGTCCTCCGGCCCGGCCAGCACGTACGAGTCGGTGGCCTTGGCCGTCCGGAGTGGACGGACGCCCAGCTCGCCGTGCTCGAGCACCTCGGCGTGCCGCACTGTGACCTCGTCGCCAGTGGCCCGACCGCGCACCCGGAGCCGGACCCAGCCGACGAGGTTCTGCCCGAAGTCGACCAGCGTCTTGCCGGACGGTGACGCGAACACGTCGACGGCCGGCACCACGCCGGTGACGCGCACCGGTGGTCCGTCGGGAGCTACCAACCGGCCGAGGTCGCTGTCGAGGACGTCGACGGTGTCGTCCGTGGCCGACGGCCAGGCGGGACGGCGAAGGTCGGTGCGTTGGCCGTCGTAGAGGTCGTCGGCCAGCACGTGACTCTCCCCCGCCCGCCAGGAGCCGTCGGTTGCCAGGGTGAAGACGACGCCGTCGACGGTGGTCACTTCGAGCTGGGCGAGCAGCGCCAGTCGGTCGCCGTAGAGGGCCCGCCCGCCACCGAAGCCGAGCCGGCCGCGGTACCACCCGTTGCCCAGCAGCACCCGGAGGACGTTCTCGCCCGCGACGACAAGGTGGGTCACGTCGTATGCCTGGTAGCGCAGCCGGTGCCCGTAGGTGGTCCAGCCGGGCGCCAGCACGTGGTCGGCTACGCGCCGGCCGTTGATCTCGGCCAGGTACGTTCCGTGTGCCGTGGCGTAGAGGCGGGCGCGGGCGACCTCGCCCGGCACGGTGAGCGTGGCATGAAGGACCGGTGCCGGGGCGCCGAGGGCACCCACGGTGCGCGGAGTGATGAAGCGGGCCGTCCAGTCGCCGACGTCGTAGAGACCCCCCTCGGCCAGCGCTGGCTCGCTCCAGTCGGTCCACTCCCCGTCACCACCACGAACCCGGATCCGCACGGCCACGGTCTGCCGGGACGCGATCGGCGCGGCCGGCCACGGCACGAGCACCTGTTCCCTCGACTCGACGGCGAACGTCTCGGCCGCGCCGCGGTCGCGCGTCACCTCTACCTCGTACGCGGTCGCGGTGAAGTCGGGCTCCGCCTCGGGTATCCGCCAGGACAGTCGGGGCGTCCGGGTTGGGACGGCGAGGGTGGGGCCGGGATCGGTTCGGTGCTCGAATCGGACGGCGGCGGGCGCGGCGGCGGACGGCATGCGGGGCTCCCTCGGGACATGAATCGATTCAAGCCACGATCCTTCAGAACCGCCCGGCGCGAGTCAAGACGAACGACCAGCCGTCCAGGGTTCCCGGCGCTCCGAACCACAGTCGGGAAGCAGCCGACTCCGCAGCCCAAGGGGTTCGGTGCGCACCGTCACCGGCAGGCGACGGTGATCGCGGCTTCTCGCACGCGCGGTGTAGTTGGCTCGGCGTGTCGTGCGGGAAATGGCAATGTTGGTCGAGGAATCCAGGCGCGGTCGAGGTTGTCGAGCACGGGCAGCTAGGCGGCGGTAGCGCGGCTCCGTTCCGCGGCGCGCCCGGCCTGGACCTCGCGGGCGTACCGCTTGCGCTGGTTGTCGAGGTCGGCCGGCACGCGCCGCAAGCGATCCTCGAGCTCGGCGACAGTGGCGGCGACTGCGGCGACGGTGTCGGCGTCGCCGGCGCCCACGTCAGCGGTTGGCGTACGCTCGTCGCCCGCCGCCTGAGTCGCTCGTGGGTCGGTGCCGGGTACAGGCATGCTGGCTCAGCTCGGGGTGAAGTCGGCGTCGATCACGTCGTCGTCGCCGCCGGGTGGCGGTGCGCCAGCCGACGGGCCTTCCGCCGGACCGCCACCCGCGGCGCCACCGGCCGGTCGCGCGGTCAACGCGTGCGCGACCTGCTATAACTCTCCAGTCAACAACCGGACCCGGTCGAGGGGTGCCTCCTCCTTGATCGCCTGGCGGGCGTCGCCGGCCAGCATCTCGGCGCGCGCCTTCTCGTGCACGGGCGCGGCGTCGCCGAGGTCGCCGAGCCTGTGCCAAGGTCGATGCCGACGGCCTTCGCCATGCCAGCTCCTGTCATCCACTTTTGATCTCGATACGCCTCGGCTGGCTGCCGCTCGCCTTGCCAACGCGCACGGTCAGGACGCCGTCGGACAACGAGGCATCAACCCGATCCGGGTCGACCTCCCCGGGCAACGCCACGACGTGCTCGAACTGCCCGACCCTGCGGGATCGGCGACGCACGATGCCGGTGCGCTCCCGGTCCTTGATCTCGCCGGTGATGCGCAGTTCGTTGTCGCGCAGCTCCAGGGTGACGTCCTCACGCTTCACGTTCGGTAGGTCGATCTCGACGATGTACTCGTTGTCGGTCTCCTCGATGTCGGCCGGCGTGGTCCATTCCGGCAGCGTCACCGCGGCGGTGACCGGCGGGGCCTCGCCGAAGAAGTCCTGCATGAGGCGACCCATCCGGTCGTACACATCCTCCATCTCGCGAACGGGGTCCCAAGGGCGTACCGGCCGGCGGTGCGATCGGGACGGCTGGGGAACCGACAGTGTCATGACGTCGCTCCTTCGGAGAGATTCCGACCGTCGCGACGAGTCTCGGTTCGGACTGGGTGATGGCGGCTCATCCCGGCGGGATGAGCGGGTATGGTGCGTTTGGACCTGGCTTGGACGGGAATCTAGGTCTTGGATCAGTTCGTGGGGCTAGTCGATCTTCACGGGGGTGGGCCGGGTGCGCCCAGCCACATACATCGAAACTGCCGACAAACCGTTGTTGATCTCGAAACTCGCCGTCCCGAGCGTGCCGGCCAATACGATCGAACGCCCTCGGCTATTGCGCGCGCTCGACGCGGCCGTGGCCAAGGAGCTGACGATCGTCGAGGCCCCAGCGGGGTGGGGAAAGACTGTGCTTCTCGCGTCGTGGGCGACGGCCGCCGCGCAGCGTCGCCGGATCGCCTGGCTCACCGCCGAGACGGACGACGGCGACGACGACTTCTGGCGCTATCTGACGACCGCATTGACCATGGAGGATGGCGGGCCGTCAGCGCCCGCGCCGTCCCCCAACGGCCGCACGGGTTTCCTCGCCCACCTGGCCGCCGGCCTCGCCCGGACCTCCGAGCCCGTCACATTGATCATCGACAACCTGCACCAGGTCTGCAACGGGGAGATCCACCACGGGCTCGACTACCTCCTGCGGCATGCCGCCGCGCGGCTTAGGATGATCTTGGTAACCCGCGGCGAGCCTCCGATGTCGCTGCACCGATGGCGCGTGCGCGACGAGCTGACTGAGATCGGGCCGCGACAGTTGGCGTTCACCGCGGACGAGACCGCGCAAGCCATCGACCGCCTGGGAATCACATTGTCCGATGCTTGTCTGCAGGACCTGCACCGACGCACCGAAGGCTGGCCTGCCGCCGTCTGTCTCGCCGCACTCACCATCAAGGAGCGCCCGCCGTCCCACCGGTTCGGGGTACCGGCGGGCGACGACCCCCGCATCGGCGATTACCTGCTCGCAGAGGTCCTGGGTGAGCAACCTCGCGATCTGCAGGAGGCGCTGCTCGACGCGTCGATCCTGGATCGGGTCACCAGCGGCCTGCTGGATGCCCTGACCGGGCGCCTTGACGGCCAGCGTCTGCTGATCGAGCTATGGCAACGCGGCGCATATGTCACACCCGTCGACGAGCCTCACTCGTGGTATCGGCTGAATCCACTGCTCAGTGAGTCGCTACGCGGCGAGTTGCGGCGGGTTCATCCGACCCGCATTCGCGGCCTGCACGCCCGCGCTGCCGCCTGGTTCGCCGATCACGACCAGGCCGCCGATGCCCTCCGGCATGCCCTCGCCTCGGAGGACCGACCGCTGGCGGCGAGCATCCTGGTTCAGCATTGGTATGGCCTGCTGCCCAGCGGCCACCGCGGATCCGCGACGGCGGAGCCGATCGATCCGCCGCGCACCAGCACGCGGGCCGACCCGCTGTTCGCCCTCGCATACGCCGCCGGCCGTCTGGGACAGCGTGACTGGGACGGCGCAGAACCCTACCTGCGGCTGGCCGAAGGCGATCGCAACCTCGTTTCACCGGAACAGCGGGAGTTGTTCGCGACGATGACAGCGGCGTTCCGCCTGACACAGGCGGAACTACGCGGCGACGTGGCCGCCATGACGACGATCGCGCACGAAATCCTACGCCAGGTTCACGTCGGATCGGGCAACTCCGAACCACCCTTCGACGATGGCGCGGCCGCCATCGCCCTCCAGGCGCTCGGCACTGCCGAAATGGTGAACGGCCAGCTCACCGCCGCTGAGGCCACGCTGCGGGAAGGTCATGAGTGCGCGGTCGCCGCCGGGATGCCCTGTGCCGGCGTGACGAGCCTGAGCCGACTGTCCTTTGTGCTCGCGATGCGAGGCGAGCTCGGCGCGGCCGAACGTACCGCTTCGGAGGCGTTGGAGCAGCCCCCCTGTCCCGGACAGACCGAACCCATCCACTGCGCGTTCGCCTACCTCGCACTCGCCGCGGTCGATCTCCAGCGCGACCGGCTCGACGACTCCCAGTCCAATCTGGAGGCCGCGGTCGGCCTCTTCGACGCGAAGACGGATCCGGCACTGGCGCCGACCCTTATCGTCGTGCGCGCGCAGCTGCTGACCGAGCTCGGCGACTGGGCGCAGGCGCGCGAGGCGCTGCTCGCGGGATACCGGGCGGCGGTCCCACCACGTCGCTCCAGCCACCTCGGGCATCTTCTCGCCGCGGCCGAAGCAGAGCTTCTAACGGCCCGCGGCGACCCTGTCTCGGCGCGCAACGTTCTGCGGCTGGCGCGGGATGCCGAGTCGCCCGAGCCCGCGCTCAGGGTGGCGTACGCCCGGGCGTGCCTACGTGAGCGCGACGATCGCGCGGCCAGCGCCGGTTTGCCGACGTGGTCGGGCCAGGCCGAGACGGATTCGCCGACGTCGGTGCGGATCTCGGCTAGCCTGATTCAGGCCCAGCTGCTTCGGCAGGCCGGCGACCGTCGCGGCGCGACGGACGCGCTCGAACGCGCTCTGGAACTCGCCGAACCAGAGGACTTCCGGCGCGCGTTCACCGGCGTGGGCGCACCGGACCGTGACCTGTTGCTCGGCCACCTTGAGTCCGGGACGGCGCATTGGTCGTTCCTGGCCGACCTGCTCCGCAGAGGTGACGACCGGCCGGGCCGGGGAGCCGGTTCCTCGCCGGGTGTCGCTGAGCCACTCACGGAGCGCGAGCTGACCGTGCTGCGCTACCTGCAGAGCGTATTGTCCAATGTGGAGATCGCTGGTGAGCTCCGGCTATCCGTCAACACCGTCAAGACGCACGTTCGCAACATCTACCGGAAGCTGAGCGCACGTCACCGCCGCGATGCGGTCCGTCGGGCGCGGGAGCTTCAGCTGCTCTAGCGGGGGGCACAGATGGGCATCGGAAGCGGCATCTTCCTCATGGCCGTCGGGGCGATTCTCGCGTACGGCGTCACCGTCGAGCCGGACTGGCTGGATCTCGACGTGGTGGGCTGGGTCCTCATCCTTGCCGGGGCAACGATTGTTGCGCTGACCATCTGGTTCTGGCGGCAGCGGCGACGGCACTCCGTGCGGCCCGTCGTCGAGGATGCCTGGTTCGTCGATCGGCCGGGACCGGTCCGGCCGGACCGTTCGGACGTCGAGCCACGCACGCCACCCATTCCTACGGAGACACCGCACGTTCCCCCGCCGAACGTTCCACCGCGGCGGGACGCGCCTCCACGCTGAACGCCATGTGGCCTGTTAGACGCGAGATGATCCGGTGGCGGGCGTGGCGGCGTCGACCACGGCCAGCAGGTCGACCAGCCCGTATCCCCCGTCGTGGCGAACGTCGTTGACGAAGAAAGTCGGCGTTCCGTTGACTCCGCTGCGAATCCCGGTGACAAAGTCGCGCTGGACTCGGTCCAGATGCCGGTGCTCCTCGACGTCGCGAGCCGCGGCCTCGGGCAACCCGATCGCACGTACGGCCTCGGCCACAAAGTCGTCGCCAAGCCGGTCCTGGTTGACGAACAGCCAGTCATGCACTGGCCAGAACTGGCCGTGTACCCCTGCCGCCTCGGCCAACTCGGCTGCCGGCTCGGCGCGCGGATGCACATTCGTCAACGGGAAGTGCCGGTACACGAGACGCACGGCCCGCGGGCGTAGCCGCAACACGTCCTGCACGACGGGGTGCGCCGCCCTGCAGTAGGGACACTGGTAGTCGCCGTACTCGACGAGGGTCACCGGCGCGCGCCACTCGCCCCGGACGTGGTCGCTGGCATCTACCGGCGCGGTGAGGCGCCCCATCGTCACATGCAGCGGTGTGCTCATCTGGGTGCCTCTGGGGCGACGCGGCGGCCCGCAGGACCGCGCGGCGTACGCCAGCGTGGATCCCGTCTCACGCATCCACCGTCGGCACCGGAGGGTGAGTTGACATCACCCCGGAAGAATGGTGGTCCGGGGCCCGATTCCGCCTCGGTTCGGAAACAACCATCCGACCGGGGCGATTTCCGGTCACCCCACGGGGGCGACCATGGGATCGTGACGCACCGCAACCCGATGACGTCGGCCGGCCAGACGGCGCCGGACTTCTCGCTGCCGGCCGGCCCGGACCGCCGGATCGAGTTGGCGAAGCTGCGCGGCGCTCCGGTCATTCTGGCCTTCTACCCGGCGGACTGGAGCCCGGTATGCAGCGACCAGATGGCGCTCTATCAGGCAGTGTCGTCCGAGTTCGGCCGGTATGATGCGACGTTGCTCGGTCTGTCGGTCGATGGTGTCTGGTGCCATCGGGCGTTCGCCGAGAACCGAGGCATCGAATACCCCCTGCTGTCCGATTTCGAGCCCAAGGGCGAGGTCGCCCGGCGGTACGGGGTCTACGACGACGCCGAGGGG
>DASXRC010000216.1:0-10645 GCA_036506795.1 Micromonosporaceae bacterium | reverse complement strand
CGGGTCGGTCTTCGGGTCCCAGTTCGGGTTGCGGACGAGCGTGAAGCTCTTGTCCTGCTCGTACGTCTTGAACATGTACGGGCCGGAGGAGATCGGGTGCTCCTTGTACTTCACGCCGGTGTCCTTCGCCTGCGGCACCGGGGCCGTGGACGGGAGCATCGCGAAGTAGTCGAAGCCACCGAAGGCCTTCACCAGGTGGAACACGATCGTCCGGTCGTCCGGAGTCTCGATCGCCGGGTTGGTCTGATTCTTGCTCGTGTACGGGCCCTTGTAGCCCTTCAGGTCGAGGAAGTCGTTGAAGTAGGTGGGGCCGTTGACGAGGATTCCCTTCTCCAGCGACCGCGACACGCCGTACGCGACGTCCTTCGACGTGATCGGCGTGCCGTCCTCGTACTTCAGGCCCTCGCGGAGCTTGTACGTCCAGGTCTTGCCGCCGTCGCTCGGCGTGCCGAGACCCTCGGCGAGGTCACCGACGAGCTCGGCGCTCGCCTTGCCCGGAGCGACCTTGAACATAGTCAACGCCCGGGTATAGGTCCGTATCAAGTTCCAGGACAGGCCGTAGTAGGTGTCGCCCGGGTCCGTCGAGTCCCAGTTGGACGAGATGGCGAACTTCATGATCCCGCCCTTCTTGTCGGAAGGGTTGAAGATCTTGTCGATCGCCGCGTTGAACTCGGGCGTGTTGGTGGTCTTGTTCTGATTGTTGTTGCCGCCACCGCCGCCACATGCGGCGAGGCCAAGGGCGAGCACGGCGCTTGTTGCGACCGCGGTCACCACTCTTCTCCTCATTTGCTACTCCCCTTCGTCGTAGGAGTCTCGTCGTTACGGGAACCTTGGCTCATCGGGTCTTGGGATCCAGCGCATCGCGCAGTCCATCGCCGAAGAGGTTGAACGCCAGCACGGTGATGAAGATCGCCATGCCCGGCCAGAACATGAAGTGCGGCAGCGTGTAGTAGTGCACTGCCTCGGAGAGCATGCCGCCCCAGGTGACCATCGGCTCTCCGCTGGCCTGCCGCTGGATGCCCACGCCGAGGAACGACAGCGCCGCCTCGAACAGGATGTTCGTCGGGATCAGCAGCGTCGCGTAGATCAGGATCGGCGCGATGAGGTTGGGCAGCATCTCTTTGAAGAGGATGTACGGACCGCGGGCGCCGAGACTACGGGCCGCGTCCACGAACTCGCGTTCCCGCAGTGACAGGGTCTGGCCGCGGATGACACGCGCGATGTACCCCCAGTTGAAGAATCCGATAATAAAGATCAACAAGACGACCCGCAGGGTTCCGCCGCTCAGGCCGAAGGCGCTGTCCGGCACCACGCCGGCCAGGGCGATCGCGAAGACGAGGATCGGGAAGGCAAGGAACACGTCCATCGCCCGGCTGACCACCGTGTCGATCCAGCCGCCGAAATAGCCGGCGATCAGCCCCAGTGTCGCGCCGATCACGACCGAGAGGAGGGTGGCGAAGAACGCGACGAGGAGGGAGATCCGTGCGCCGTAGACGGTCTCGCTGAACAGGTCGTGGCCCAGCGGCGCGTCGGTGCCAAAGATATGGGTCGAGCTGAACTTCCCGAACGGGAACTGGTACAGCGGCGCCTGAGTCGCGGGATCCAGCGTCTCGGGGTGGACGGAGTTGGGCGGGTAGCCGAATGCCTTGACGATCAGCGGCGCGAACAGCGCCATGAGGATCAGCAGGATGATGACGACGGCGCCCGCCATGGCGCCCTTGTCGCGCTTCAGGCGCCGCCAGGCGATCTGGCGAAGCGACCGACCCTCGATCGCCGCACCCTCAACGGCGGCCAGCTCCTCGCCGGCGAGCGGCTCGGCCGTCCGCGCCTGCGCGGCGGCCTCGGTCATGTCGGTAGGACCGCCCATGTCGCCCGTCCTCTCCTTACTCCGGCGCGCAGGCGCCGGCCTTGCCTCGGCCGGGCAGCATATCCGCCGCCGGGCCCCACTGCGAGGCGCGCGTGTACACGCTTCGCGTGCCACAAGGTACACGTGGCGCGTCAACGATCCAGCGGCGACGGGGCACGCTTTTTCGGCGCGATCCGGCGGCCGTCGAGAGACGTGCGTCACCCGGCAGTAACGGCACCTTCGCCGGCCGGGGCGCCATGGGTCAAGCCGGGAGGGCCGATGTGACCAACCCCAGTCCGCAATGTGATGGCGCTGTTACATCCGCCGCGAAGGAAAATGTCTGGTACACCGTTTTTGGGCACGCTGGGCGTTTCAACCGGAATGGCTGCTGCTCAGATCGCGCGGCGGCCTTCGAAGGCGCGGCCCAGCGTGATCTCGTCCGCGTACTCGAGATCACCACCCACCGGCAGTCCACTGGCGAGCCGGGTGACCGCGATGCCCATCGGCTTGACCAACAGCGCGAGGTAGGTGGCGGTCGCTTCCCCCTCGGTGTTCGGGTCGGTGGCCAGGATCAGCTCCTTGACCGTCCCGCCGTTGAGCCGCGCCATCAGCTCGCGGATGCGCAGATTGTCCGGCCCGATCCCCTCGAGCGGGTTGATCGCCCCGCCGAGCACGTGGTAACGGCCGCGGAACTCACCGGTCCGCTCGATCGCCACCACGTCCTTGGGCTCCTCGACCACGCAGAGCACCTCATCGGTACGCCGAGGATCCCGGCAGATCCGGCACTGTTCGGACTCCGCGACGTTGTAGCAGGTCGCGCAGAACCGCACGAGCTCCTTGACCTTCCTCAGCACCGCCGCCAACCGATTCACGTCCACCGGATCGGACGAGAGGATATGGAACGCGATCCGCTGGGCGCTCTTCGGGCCCACGCCGGGAAGTCGACCGAGTTCGTCGATCAGGTCCTGGATTACGCCTTCGTACATGGAAACTGGCTCAGAACCCCGGCAGGCCGAGGCCGCCCAGGCCGCCGGCCAGCGGCCCCATCTTCTGCTCGGTCAGCTCGCGGACCGCCTCCGTCGCGTTGTGGACCGCGGCCAGTACCAGGTCTTCGAGCGTCTCCACGTCGTCCGGGTCGACCGCCTTGGGGTCGATCTTGACTGACCGCACCTCGCCCGTCCCGGAGACGACCACCGTGACCAGGCCACCGCCCGCGGTCCCGGTCACCTCCGCCTCCGCGAGCTCCGCCTGCGCGGTCGCCATCTGTTCCTGCATCTTCTGCGCCTGCTTCATCAGCTGCTGCAGATTCGGCTGTCCCCCTGGGCGCACGACGACTCCTCGGTCGGCGAAATGGTCACTCCGAGCCTAATGCGGGTGGTCGCTGCCTAATGCGAGTGGTCGCTATCGAGCGTCGACCTCGCTGATCTTCTCCGCGCCGAGATGCTCTTGCAGCAGGTGCAACGCCTGCTGCTCGCTCGTCTGACGGACAGCCGCCCCGGCGTCATCGTCCAGCGGCTCGTCGCCAGGGTCAAAGCCAACGCTTCGGCCCGGGCGCGGCGCCGGGCCGCCCGGCGTGGCCGGCCGCGGCCAGTCGGCGTCCGGAGTGGGCTCGCCCGACGTCGGGGTGCCGCCGTTCGGCATCGCAGCGGCGCCGGGCGGGGCGGTGCCGGTCGCGGCCACGCCGGTCACCGGAACGGCGGGAGCGGCGTCGCGAAAGGGCCCGCCCCGCGCGTCGCCGCCGACCTCGCAGCGCACCTCCCACCGCCCACCGAGCACCTGGTACAGCGCGTCGACGAGCAGCTCGGGCGACGCCTCGAGCATGTTCGCATGCACGCTGTGCCGGAACACCAGGACGATCGTGTCGCCGTCGACCTCGCGGACGGTCGCCTCACGCACCACCGCGGCGGCGCGCTTGCTCTTCCGTGCGACCTGGCCCAAGATCTCGTCCCACACCCGACGAACTGCGGCTGCGTCGAGCGCCGCCGGGGCAGTCTCGGACGCGGGGGCGGTCGTGGGCGCGGCCGCGCGTTCTGGGCGTACCACGGGACTGGCGGACGGGGTCGTGGACCCGGCGGTGGCCCGCGGCGCGGCGGCGGGACCCTCCCCGCCGGACAGCGTGAGGCGGCGCTCCATGCGCTCCAGCCGCTGCAACAGCGCGCCGCCCGAGTCGTCGGCGCCGGGCAGCAGCATGCGGGCGCAGATCAGCTCCAGCAGCAGCCGGGGAGCCGTCGTGCCGCGCATCTCGACGAGTCCGTTGTGGACGATGTCCGCACACCGGGACAGTGTGGCCGCCCCGATGCGCTGTGCCTGCCCGACCATGCGCTCCAGCTGATCGGCGGGAGCGTCGAGCAGCCCCTTGCTGACCGCGTCGGGCACCTGCTGCAAGATGATCAGATCGCGCAACCGCTCCAGCAGATCGGACGCGAACCGACGCGGGTCATGGCCGGCCTCCGAGACCCGGTCGATCGTCGCGTACGCCGCGGCCCCGTCGCCGGCCGCCACGGCGTCACACATCTCGTCGATCAGGGAGACGTCGGTGACGCCGAGCAACGCCACCGCGCGGGAGTATGCGACGCCTTCCGGGCCGGCCCCGGCGATCAGCTGGTCCAGCACCGACAGCGAGTCCCGGACACTGCCCGCGCCCGCGCGCACCACCAGCGGGAAGACGGCGGGCTCGACGGCGACGCCCTCCTCCTGGCAGAGCTTCTCCAGGTACGGGCGGAGCACGCCCGGCGGGATCAGTCGGAACGGGTAGTGGTGGGTACGCGACTTGATCGTCCCGAGGACCTTCTCGGGCTCCGTTGTGGCGAACACGAACTTGACGAAGTCCGGCGGCTCCTCCACGAGCTTGAGCAGCGCGTTGAAGCCGGCCGGCGAGACCATGTGCGCCTCGTCGATCACGTAGATCTTGTAGCGGCTCGCCACCGGGGCGAAGAACGCGCGTTCCCGCAGCTCGCGGGCGTCGTCGACGCCGCCATGCGAGGCCGCGTCGATCTCGATGACGTCGATGGAGCCGGCGCCCTCGTTGGCCAGGCTGCGGCAGGACTCGCATTCGCCGCACGGCTCCGGTGTCGGCCCCCGCACGCAGTTGAGCGAGCGAGCCAGGATCCGGGCGCAGCTCGTCTTGCCGCAGCCCCGCGGGCCGGAGAAGAGGTATGCGTGGTGCAGTCGCCCCGTCCGGAGCGCCTGGCTCAGCGGCTCGGTGACGTGCTCCTGGCCGATGACCTCGGCGAACGTCCGCGGCCGGTACTTGCGATAGAGCGCCAGCGCCACGCCCGCACACCTCCTGGAGCTCACGTCGGTCCGCAGCCACGGTACCGCCCGAGGCCGACAGGTTGATGGCCCGTTTGCGGTGCCGGTCGTCGCCCGGGATGCGAAAGGCCCCCCGTGCACCCGTCAGAGCCCGCTTATCCTTGCTGCCTTCCGGCCCTGGGGAGGTTCACGGGGTGTACGCCGCACGAGGGGCGCCGCCAACTGTACCCGGCGGGCGTGGCCGGTGGCGGTGCCGGGCGCCCGGCATCCGGGTGAGCGCAGTCACCAGGAGGCGTGTCGTATCCTTGCCCGCGGAGGATTCGCCCAGAGGCCTAGGGCGCACGCTTGGAAAGCGTGTTGGGGGCGACCCCTCGCGGGTTCGAATCCCGCATCCTCCGCTCTCCCGCAGGTGGCCGCGCCGGCCCGTCGCCGCGCCGCCGGCGCAGGATCTCGATCATCGCGCGCGCGGCGCTCAGCTGATACTCCAGGGAGACGATGCGCACCGCGTCGTCCATGCGCGTACCACCGTCGACGAGTTGGCGGGCGCGGCCGGCGAGCTGCAGGTCGTCCCGCGAGTAGCGGCGGTGCCCGCCGGTCGACCGGTCCGCATCGAACAGCCCCGCCGCCTCGGCGGCGCGCAGGAACGCCGGCGTGACCCCGATCGCCTCGGCGGCCGCACCCATCGCGTACGCCGGGTAATCGGCGTCATCGAGCGCCGATGCCCTGCTGGGCCGGCGAGGCGTCGGGGGCACGGGTGATCTCCTCGTGAGAGATGGACGTGGACGCGCTGCCCGGGTGGCCCCCGGGTGCCCGAGGCACTCGGGCATCTTCGCTGGGCCACCCCGGGCAGCTGGGCCGGACCGGCCTCGGTAGGGATCAGGATGCGGCGCCGGCCTCCGCCGGCTCGCCGCTGGTACCCGAGATCATCTTGTGACCCTCGTGCGAGCCGATCTCGGCGCGGCCGGCCCGACTGACCTCGATCCGGCGTGGCTTTGCCTGCTCGGCGACCGGGATGGTCAGCGTCAGCACCCCGTCGCTGTAGTCGGCCTGGATGTCGTCGACGGCCAGGCCGTCGCCCAGCACCAGCTGCCGGCGGTAGCTGCCCGAGGGGCGCTCCGACACCAGGTACGTGGCGTCGTCGGGGTCGCGGCGACGCCGCTCGGCCCGGACCGTCAACGTGTTGTTCTCCGCCGACACCTCGAGCGAGTCCGCGTCGATGCCGGGCAGGTCGAAACGGACCAGGAACCTGTCGCCGGTGCGCAGGCAGTCCATCGGCATCGGGGCGGGCGTGTGCGCGGTGCCGAACATCTCACCGGCGAGCCGGTCGAAGTCACGGAACGGATCGAAACGCAGGAGCATGACCAACACACCTCCGAGACTGTCTTGGGCTGTCGTTTGGGTTGTTTCGCCGTTCGGCTGGCTCACCGGCGGCGACTGGGTGGGCGCCGGAGGTGTCCGAGCCGCAGCCGGGCGCGGCGCCGGTGGTAGTGGGCTGGAACCAGCAAGGCCATGACGGCCACCTCCCGGCGGCTCGCAGGAACCGGGGCTCACCAGCACCGATATTCTATAGCCGCGAGTGCAGATTTCAACCTCGCGGCCCATCGAACCTCACGCGGCCGGGGGCGCCCGCGATGCCCAACTGCGACCCAGTTAGACCGGTAGAGCCGCACCGCATTGCAACGGCGCCGTTACCCTGGGTGGCCGGAGGAGGGGCTTCATGGCAACGGTCAGGCTGGTCCTGTGCGCGCTGGCGGCGCTGTTGATCGGCGGGTGTGCCGGCGCCGACCGCGACGCGACGCCAGCGGCTAGAGCGAAGACCGCCACGACCTACGGCCCGGACGTCGTACATCCCGGCGGGGTCCAGAACGTCCAGTTCGGCGACACGATGGCCCAGCTCGAGCAGCGCGGCGAGATCGTCCGAGACCCCGGCGGGTGCGGGCCCCGGCTCGCCGGCGTGCCGAACGCGAGCCCCGTGTTCGCCAACGGCCGGCTGGTCCTGGTGTGGGCGTACCTTCCGCTGCACACACCCGAGGGCATCGCCGTGGGGTCGCCGGTGCCCACGGTCCGGGCCGCCTATCCGCACCTGCTGCCGCTGACGGCGCCGGCCGGCACCTACCGCTTCGACGGCCTGATGATGGTCACCGGCGACCGGGCGTACCTCTTCCTGCACGACGGGCACACCGTGCAGAAGCTGGTGGTCGGCTACCGCGCGTACGCCCAGCGACTCTTCGACGACGGCTTCGGCACCTGCTGAGCCTGCCCTCGGCTCACTCCCGGCTCGCCGCTCTGCTGCGCCAGGTCCCTCAGGCACCGCTCCGTCCTATTGCGACGGACGCCGAGGGTGGTTAGCGCGCGGGCGGCGACGCTGCGATCATCGCGTGCCGAGTCGGTCTGCGCTGCCTGCTGTGGACCGCCATCGTCGTGGGCGCGGGTCCTTGCGGTCGGCGCCCCGACGTGGCGGGCCCGGCGTGTTGTCAGGTCGTGCGGCTTGGTCACACCGGTGGCTGGCCAGGGTCTTCGTAGTTGCGGCGCTCGGTCACGACGGCGCGGGGGGCGCGGCGTCGGTTCCAGAAGTAGAAGAAGAGGATCAGCCCGGCCGCGCCGGCGAGCATGAGGATCCAGCCGACCACGTCGAGGTTGATTCCGGAGACGGTTGCGTCGAGCGCGAAGGTCAGGATCGCGCCGACGACGATGAGGAAAATGCCTACGCCTATACCCATACCAGGGTCGTTCCCCGCCCCGGTGCGTTCCTATCAGGTTTCTGCGCGCCAGTTTGGAGGGGACCGCCGGATGGTGGTGCGACCTGGCCACCGTGACGCAAAGGTCGGTGCGACCGGGACAATGACGGCGCATTGGTGTGCCGCGTTCCCGGCTGGAAGGTTTGGTTGGCTCGGGCGGTGGCGCTGGTCGCGCGCGTGCCGTTAGGGAATTTCGTCGGATGGGTATGCCCACGGTGTCGCGCGCGGCGGGAGGCCACCGCGGAACCGCGTCGTCGGGATCTGCATTGGGAGGTTACCGTGCGTATCGGAGTCGTACTTGTCGTCATCTGGCTGATCGTCGGGCTGATTGCTGCCGGCCAGCGCGGATATCTCGGCGGATCAAGCAGCAGTTGCGCCAAGGTCGGAAACACTGTCATCACGGTCATTGCTGGCCCGTTGAACTACATCGGCGTCAATCCGAAGGTCAACTGTGACCTGCCGCAGCCGTCACACTGACCCGCCGCCAAATCATCGGCCTTTGTGGACATCCGGCCCGGTCGTCGTCATCGACAGCACTCGACCACGGACTGTCCCCGCACATTGTTGCGCGAAGGTGGGAGACGGCACGGCCGAGGCACCATGGTCGGAAATGGGTTGCGGTGAACAACGACGCGCCGATGATCGGCGTGATCGTCCGGTTTGTCTCTGGTGGTGGCCGGGCAACGGCGTAGCGTAAGCCATGCGGCCCGACCCGACTGTGGCCGTGCGCGTGGCCGGCCCTTCGCCGGTCTCGCTCGCCGCCTGGACCCTGCGGTTGCTCTGCACATTTTCTCGGGGCGCTCCAGCAGGGAGCTGCGGGCGTTCGTCCTCACCGGTGTACCTCGATGACTGTTCCCTGTAGCCCGGCCACCGGCGTGCATGCGCGCCGTTCGGCCTGGCTTGGGGTAAACGGCGCGGTGGTGTCGTCGGTGCGGCACCGAAGGGGCGTTGACCGCTGTGACCGCCACATGACTGCCGACACGACGGTCGTTACTCACCAGGCGACTGCGACGGCAGCCGGCGGTTCGCCGCCGAGACTTGCCAACGACCGTGGCACGGCACGGTCAGCTGTGTTCGTGGCCGGCCTCGCAACAAGCGGCGACCGTGCCGATACCGGTGTGCTCGCCACGCGACCGGCGAGCGACGTGACCGTGGAGGAGTTGTTGCGTCGACGCGCCGGCCTGCCCGCCGGTCACCCCGGCCGCGCCGTGCTGCGGATGCGCGGCATCGAGGCGGGCCTGCCGTTGGCTCAGTGGTTGGCCGCCCGCTATCGGGACCGTGGTGAACCCTTGGAGGATCTGTACCAGGTTGCCGCCCTCGCCCTGGTCAAGGCGGTCGACGGCTACGACCCGGCTCGGGAAATTGCGTTCACCTCCTACGCGGTGCCGACCATCGTCGGCGCGCTCAAGCGCCATTTCCGGGACACCACCTGGCGGGTGCGGGTGCCTAGGCGGGTACAGGAGCTGGCCGTCGGCCTCGGCGCGACCAGCGCCCGACTGGCCCAACAACTAGGCCGTTCGCCGTCGCTGGCCGAGCTCGCCGGGTACCTCGATGCCGCCGAAGATGATGTCGCGATCGCGCTGAGCTCTCGGCGGTTTCGCCACCTCGAGTCGCTGGACGCCTTGGTGGCGACCGGCGCCGAGGAGCGACAGTCGATCATCGACAGCATCGGCGTCGTCGATGCCCGCTTCGACGCGGTCACTAACTGGCACGTCCTGCGTCCACTGCTGGCCGCGTTGCCGGAGCGAGAGCGGCGAGTTGTGGCCATGCGCTACTTCGGCGACCTGACCCAGGCCGAGATCGCCATTCAGGTGGGGTTGTCGCAGATGCACATCTCCCGCCTGCTGGTCCGCGCATTGACGCAGCTGCGCGCCGGCATGCTCGCCGAGCAGCTGTCACGCTCGACCCGCCACGCACCCGCCCAGCGTGCGGCCCGGCGCGCCTGATCCGCTGTCGGCAACACACGTCGTCCCACAGGTGGGGCCGGCAACCCGCGGCTGGCCGGCCCCACTCCTGTGCTCGCAACCGGCGGTTTACGCCCGCCACGAGCGGCGGCCCCGCACGGCGCCGAACAGGAAGAAGAGCAGCACGGCACCGATGATCGCGGTGAGCCATGTGCTCAGGTCGAAGAACGTGTCCAGCGTCTTTACCCCGAACAGCGCCTTGGCGAGGAACCCGCCAAGCAGGGCACCGACGATCCCGATGATGGTGGCCAGCAGAAAGCCGGTCCTCTTTCCGGTGAGGTGTTCGGCGATGAAGCCGGCGACGGCACCGAGCACGATCCAGGCAATGACGCCCATGATGCTCTCCTCGCTCGTGGGCCGAAGTCCCGAAGCCGGGCGACCCACAGGCAGCATTCCCCATCGAGGAATCCGTAAACGTGAACCGCCCGGGTGCGCCATGCGGGTCGCGTCGTGCCTGATTCGCCGAGGACGCGGGCCGCGACACGGTCAGGGCCTCCCGTGACCGGGTGGTCGGCGCTTGCATGTCGACCGATGGGGTGGTTCGGGCGGGCTGTTCACACATCGCAGGTGGTCGTGGGATGACCGGGGTTACTGTGGTCCACGTCGCGCCTGCCGGGTTCGGCCAGGTCGGTGACCTGCCCGGTGGTGCTGGTGGCGGCCAGCGTCGCCGCGAACAGGATCAGTTGGTTGACGACGCTGAGGAAGACCAGCAACCCGACGGCGCCGGCGACGACCAGGTAGGTGGCGTTGGTCTCGGTGCGTTGCACGTAGAGCCGGCCGAGGGTCTTGAGCAGTTCCAGGCCGGCGGCGACGAACAACGCGGGTCCCAACACCCTGCGCAGTGG
>DASXRC010000215.1:0-18820 GCA_036506795.1 Micromonosporaceae bacterium | reverse complement strand
GCGATCGTGCAGGCGTCCGCGGTGGCGTACACCGCGATCAAACTGGCGGGTGCGGCGTACCTCGTCTACCTCGGCATCCGGGCGATCCGGCATCGCGGGGCGCTCCGCGCCGCGTTCGATGCTCAGGCGAATCCGGTTGGCGGTCGGCGGACCTGGCTCGAGGGGTTCATCGTGGGCGTGACCAACCCGAAGTCCGCGGTGTTCTTCGCCGCGATCCTGCCGCAGTTCGTCGACCGCTCCGCCGGGCATCCCAGCGTTCAGATGACGGTCCTGGGCGCGGTATTCGCGGTGATCGCCCTCGGCTCCGACTCGGTGTGGGGCGTGGTCGCGGGCACGGCCCGGGACTGGTTCGCCCGATCGGCCCGGCGGCTCGACCTGGTCGGCGGCGCGGCCGGGCTCACGATGGTCGGCCTCGGGGTCGGGCTCGCCGTCAGCGGGCGCAAGGACTGACTCAGCGTCCGCGTGCGCCCTCGACGGCGAGTTTGACGCCGAACCCGATGAACACCGTAGCGGTGAGCCGGTCGAGCCCGCGCCGGACAGCCGGTCGAGTGAGCAAGCCGGCCGCGCGGCCGACCGAGAACGCCAGTAGCACGAACCAGGCCATGCCCTCGACATTGTGGACGGTCGCCATGGCGATGGAGGCGAGCAGCGGGTTCACCCCCGCCGGCAGGAACTGCGGGAGCATCGACACATAGAACACACCCACCTTGGGATTCAGCAGGTTGTTGACGAACCCGATCCGGAAGGCGGCGGCCGGGCGCCCGCCGGCCGGAGGATCACCGTCCACGATGGACGCCTCCCCCGCGGCGCGCGTGCGGGTCCGGGTTCGCCACAGCGCCCGCGCGCCGAGCCAGCAGAGGTACGCGGCCCCGGCCCAGCGCAGCGCATCGAACGCGAGCCGCGACGCGGCGAGCAGCCCGGTCAGGCCGAGCGCGCTCGCGGTTGCCCAACACAGGCAGCCCACCCCGATGCCGGCGCCAGCGGCCAGCGCGGCACCCCGGCCGCTGATCGCGGCGGTCCGCAGCACCAGGACGGTGTCGAGCCCGGGCGTCACCGTGACGACGGCCGCCACCGCCGCGAACGAGATCAGCGACTCCACCACGTGGCCTCACCCCTCTCGCGTCGCGGCGGGACGCCGACTCCGTCAGAGTTGGGCGTTGGACGGACCCAGCATTACCCAACTCCGTCAGAGTTGGGCATTAGGCGTCCCCTTGACCGCCCAACTCCGTCAGAGCAGGGCCTCGGACGGACTCTGACAGTGCCTCGAGCCCTACTCGACCGTGACGGACTTGGCCAGGTTGCGCGGCTGGTCGACGTCGTGGCCGCGGGTAGCGGCGATCTCGCACGCCAGCACCTGCAGCGGCACGGTGGTCACCAGCGGGGCGAGGAGCGTCGGCGAGCGCGGGAAGCGGACGAGGTGATCGGCGAATTGCTGGACCGCCTCGTCTCCCTCCTCGGCGATCACGATTGTCCGGGCGCCGCGGGCGCGTACTTCCTGGATGTTTGAGACGATCTTGTCGTGTAGTAGGCCGCGGCCGGCCGGGGACGGCACCACGCACACCACCGGTGTGCCCTGGTCGATGAGCGCGATCGGGCCGTGCTTCAGCTCGCCGGCGGCGAAGCCTTCAGCGTGCATGTACGCCAGCTCCTTGAGCTTCAGCGCGCCCTCCAGGGCGACCGGGTAGCCGACGTGCCGTCCGATGAACAGCACGCTGCGTGCGTCGGCGAGCTCGCGGCCCAGCGCCCGCACCGGCTCCATCGTGGCCAAGACTTCGTCGACCTTGCCCGGCATAGCCTGCAGCTGGGCAACCACCGCAGCCACCTCGTCGGCGTACTTGATGCCGCGCACGTGCGCCAGGTGCAGGCCGACCAGGTAGCAGGCGACGAGCTGGGTGAGGAACGCCTTGGTCGACGCCACGGCGATCTCCGGGCCGGCGTGGGTGTACAGCACAGCGTCGGACTCGCGCGGGATCGTCGACCCGTTGGTGTTGCAGATCGCCAGCACCCGGGCCTTCTGCTCCTTGGCGTGCCGCAGGGCCATCAGGGTGTCCATCGTCTCGCCCGACTGGGAGATCGCGACGACCAGCGTGGACCGGTCAAGCACCGGGTCGCGGTAGCGGAATTCGCTGGCCAGCTCGACCTCGCATGGGATCCGCGTCCAGTGCTCGATGGCGTACTTGGCGACCAGGCCGGCGTGGTACGCCGTGCCACACGCCACGATGAAGATCTTGTCGACGTCGCGCAGGTCCTCGTCGGTCAGGCGTACCTCGTCGAGCCTAATGTCGCCGGTCTCGGTGAGTCGGCCACGCAGCGTGTCGGCGACCGCCCGTGGCTGCTCGGCGATCTCCTTGAGCATGAAGTAGTCGTAACCGCCCTTCTCGGCGGCGGACGCGTCCCAGTCGATGTGGTAATCGTGGGCGGCGGTCTCCTGGCCGGCAAAGTCGGTGATCTCGATCCGGTCCGCGGTGATCAGCACGACTTGGTCCTGGCCGAGCTCGACTGCGTCCCGGGTGTGCTCGATGAACGCGGACACGTCGCTCGCCAGGTAGTTCTCGCCGCTGCCGCGCCCGACGACGAGCGGCGAGTTGCGGCGCGCGCCCACGACGGCGCCTGGCGTGTCGACGTCGACCGCGAGCAGCGTGAACGCTCCCTCAAGGCGCCGGCAGACGCGGCGCATCGCCTCCGCGAGCGCGTCCGCCGGCGCCTCGGGCCGCACGGTGGCTAGCTCGGCGGCGAGCATGTGGGCCACGCATTCGGTGTCGGTGTCGCTGTGGAACTCCACGCCGGTGGACTCCAGCTCCGCCCGCAGCTTCGCGAAGTTCTCGATGATTCCGTTGTGGATGAGCGCGACCCGCCCGTCGTTGGAGAGGTGCGGGTGCGCGTTGCGGTCGGTGGGACCGCCGTGCGTGGCCCACCGGGTGTGCCCGATGCCGGTGGTGCCGGCGGCCATCGCCTTGCCGTCGCCGTTGGCCGCCGCTTCCGTGAGCGCCTTCTCGAGGTTGGCCAGCTTGCCGGCGCGCTTCTCGATCAGCATCCCACCGTTGACTATGGCCACGCCGGCCGAGTCGTAGCCCCGGTACTCCAGGCGCCGCAGCCCATCCAGCACGATGCCCAGCGCCGGTCGCCCACCGGCGTATCCCACGATCCCACACATGGCCCGCACCCTACCGGACCTTCGCTCATCGCGTCTGCTCGAAACCCGACGTTTCGAGCATCGCATCTGATCGATTCGGCCTTGGCGGGATGGGCGACAATCAGAGCATGTCGTACTCCGCGCCGACCCCGCCGCCGGCCGGGGAGCCGCCGCATCGGGAGGTTCCGCCGGAGGCGCCGGTCACCCCGGCGTATGGGTCGCCGGTGTACGCCGTCGGCCAGGCGCCGCCGCGGTATCCACCGACCGCGCAGTACCCCGTCGTGGGAGCGCCACCGCCGTACGCGCCACCGCCGGCCCGCCGTAGGAGAGGCGGCCTGCTCGCCGGCGTTGCTGCCGCGGTGGTCATCTCCGTGCTGCTGTGCATCGGCGGGGTCGTGGTCGCACTCGCGCTGAGCCGTGGTGGACGGCCGGAAGGCACGACGCCGGCCGCGGCGCCGACGGCGCGGGAGGCCCAGCCGCCGGAGGCGTCGCCGACACCGAACCAGACGCCGGTCACCGCCGACCATGTCATCGTGTACGAGGTCACCGGTGACGGGCCGGCGAACATCAGCTACGTGCAGAACGCGAAGGGTGGCACGAAGCAGGTGGGCAGTGCCGACCTGCCGTGGCGGCTCGAGCTGAACATGGGCGAGGGCGGGTTCCTCGCGACCGTGTTGGCGATCCGCATCGCCGCCGCGAAGGGAACCCTGCATTGCCGCCTGCTGGTGGATGGCGTCGAGGTGTCCAAGCGCCAGTCGCAGGGGCGCGTGGCGGCGGTGACGTGCGCCGACCTCGTCCTGGGCTGACCTCCGGGATCAGGCCGCGGGGCTCGCTGCGCGTACCTCTTCTGCGATCTTTTCCGCGACGGCGCGTGCCGCCGGCTCGGTCGGCGCCTCCACCATGACCCGCACGAGCGGCTCGGTGCCGGACGGCCTCAGCAGCACCCGACCGGTCCCGCCGAGCTCCGCCTCGGCCGAGCGGACCGCCTCGGCGACCGATGGGGCAGTGGATCCCGCGGTCCGGTCCCCGACCGGCACGTTGATGAGAACTTGCGGCAGCCGGGTGACGACCGAGGCCAGCTCGGCCAGCGACCGGCCGGTTGCGGCCACGCGGGCCAACAGGTGCAGACCGGTGAGTACGCCGTCGCCGGTCGTCGAGTACGCCGGCATCACGACGTGGCCGCTCTGCTCCCCCCCGATCGCGTACCCGCCGGCGCGCAGCTCCTCCAGCACGTACCGGTCCCCGACCTTTGCCTCGACCACGCTGATGCCCGCGTCGGACATGGCCAGGCGCAGACCCAGGTTGCTCATGACGGTGGCGACGAGCGTGTCGGCGGTGAGCGCGCCCGCCTCGCGCATGGCCAGCGCGAGGATTGCCATGATCTGATCGCCGTCGACGACCTCGCCATCGGCGTCGACGGCCAGCAGCCGGTCCGCGTCCCCGTCGAGGGCGACGCCGAGGTCCGCGCCGTGCTCCACGACCGCCGCGCGCAGCGGGTTCAGGTGCGTCGAGCCGCACCCGTCGTTGATGTTGATGCCGTCCGGCTCGGCGTTGATCGGGATCACGGTGGCTCCCACCCGCCGGTACACCTCGGGTGCCACCTCCGAGGCGGCGCCGTTGGCGCAGTCGACGACGACTGTCAGCCCGTCCGCGCGGTGCGGAGCGGTGGACACCAGGTGGGCCACGTAGCGCTCGAGCCCGTCGAGCACATCGTGTACGCGGCCGACGTCGGCCCCGGTCGGCCGCCGGCCGCTCACGGTGCCGACGAGGACGGCGGCCTCGATCCGGTCCTCGACCTCGTCGGGCAGCTTGTGCCCTCCGGCGGCGAAGAGCTTGATGCCGTTGTCGGGCATCGGGTTGTGCGATGCGGAGATCATGACGCCGAGGTCGGCCTTCAGCCGATCGGTGAGCACCGCGACGCCGGGGGTCGGCAGCACACCCAGCCGGAGGACGTTCGCCCCGGCGCTCGCCAGCCCCGCCACGACGGCCGCCTCGAGCATCTCGCCGCTGGCTCGCGGATCGCGCCCGACCACGGCGAGCGGCGCATGGCTGCGGTCGGACTCGGCGAGGGTCGTCGCCGCCGCGGTCGCCACGCTGAGCGCAAGCTCGGGGGTGAGATCCGCGTTTGCGACGCCCCGGACGCCGTCGGTGCCGAAGAGCTGACCCATGCGCAGTGAAACCTCCGCCGCTGTGTGAGGGGACGACGCGGCGGCCGGGCAAACCGCCGCGTGAACGGGGCGTACCCGGCCGCCGGTCAGACGTCCAAGGCTGAAATCAACGCTTCGAGTACTGCGGCGCCTTGCGAGCCTTCTTCAGGCCGTACTTCTTCCGCTCCGTGACCCGCGCGTCGCGCGTCAGGAAGCCGGCCTTCTTGAGCCCGGGGCGGTCGTCGGGGTCGTTGACGACCAGGGCGCGCGCGATGGCCAGGCGCAGGGCGCCGGCCTGCCCGGTGATGCCACCGCCGCGCAGGTTGGCGATGACGTCGAATGCCTCGGGCTTCTCGGCCGTGACCAGCGGCTCGCGGATGAGCTGCTGGTGCAGCTTGCTCGGGAAGTACGCCTCGAGGTCGCGGCCGTTGCAGGTCACCTTGCCGGTGCCGGGGACGAGCCGGACCCGGACGATGGCCTCCTTGCGGCGGCCGACCGTCTGGATGCGGCCGTCGGCGCGGCGTACGCGGGTCGGCGCGGGAGCGGCGGCGGCCTCGACGGCCGAGGCGACCGCGGCCGGGGACGGCACAGTGGTGTCGGTCATGCTGGTTCCTTCATCCGCGCTCACTGCGCGATCTGCTTGATCTCGAATGGCACCGGCTTCTGGGCCGCGTGGGGGTGCTCGGCGCCGGCGTACACCTTCAGCTTCTTGATCAGCTTACGGCCGAGCCTGTTGTGCGGAAGCATGCCCTTGACCGCCAGTTCCACCGCGCGCTCGGGGCGCTTGGTCAGCAGCTCCTCGTAGCCGACCTGCTTGAGGCCGCCGGGGTATCCCGAGTGCCGGTAAGCCACCTTGGTCTGGCGCTTGTTGCCGGTGAGCGCAACCTTGCCGGCGTTCACAATGACGACGAAGTCGCCGGTGTCCACGTGCGGCGCGAACGTCGGCTTGTGCTTGCCCCGCAGCAGCGTGGCGGCGTGGGTCGCCAAACGGCCCAGCACGACGTCAGCGGCATCGATCACATGCCACTGCCGCTCGATCTCACCCGGCTTTGGGCTGTACGTACGCACAGGTCTACCTTGTCTCGTCGTCGGTCTGGAGTCGCGCGCCGATCCGCAAGCCGCGCACGAACGACAAGCGTACCCGAGGGGCACGCCGTCGGCTGTCGCACAACAGCAGGCAACGATACCTGGTCGCGCCTCTTGGGGTCAAAACGCCGTGATCCACTCAATCAGCAGTCCTGGATGATCCGAAGCGCGTGGCATAGCCGGTTCATCGTGTCCGCGTCCGCCACGTCGACGCACTCCGTGAACCACTTCTTCAACGGCGACGAGAGCCGGTCGGGCATCACGACATAGCGCCCCATCGGCACCGCCAGCGGGGAATCGCGCAGCTGCTCGTCCGGCACCACCTCGGCGACGACAACGATCGGCACATCGGTGCCGTTGTAGACGTCCGAGCTGATCACCAGTCCGAGCCGGGTCCGGGCGCCCTCGACGCGCCAGATCTCACCCCTACGCAGCACCCGGACGTCCCCGGTCGCGGAACATCACGCCATTGACCATCTCGATCTCACGTTCATCGGCCAGCGCAGCGGCATCCAGATCGACGCCGGCCCGCTTGACGGCCTCGGCGTGTGCCGCGAACACCTCGCGAAGCACCTTCTCCCGCGCGGCCTGGTTGACCCACGCGGACAGCGAGATGCCGTCGCGCTGCGCGAACCGGCGCGCGTCGGTGATGGTCTCCTCCGAGAAAGACAAGGTCACCTTGGCGGTCATGCGGGTAAGCATACCGCTGGTATGACCACCAGTCATCCCCACTCTCGCGCGCACGGGGTGGCGTCCCGGTCCCGCCATCAGTAGCGTGCGCGCATGACGCTTCGCACCTGGGGCAAGGTGCTGCTGACGGCGCTCGGGGTGGCCGCGCTCACCGGCGCCGGCCAGCTGGGTGTCGCGTACGGTTTGGGACTCGTCCGGTTCGCCCGCGCGTTCGAGCCGGGCACGGAGAACCAATGGCATGGCCACCTCGCGTGGATCGCGTGGTACGCCATGGTGGCCACCATCCTCGGCGCCGTTGTCGCGTCGCGGGCCCCCCAGCGCCGGCACCAGCAGGCCGCCCTCGGCGTCCGGATGCTGCTGGCGGTCGCCGCCGGGACTGGCGCCCTCGTGGTGGCCCCGCTCTCGATGCAGCAGGCGCGCGCCGCGCAGCTCCCGATCGCCGGCAGCCCGGCGCTCGTGGCCGGGTTGACGGCCGGGCTGGGCGCGGTCGCCGGGATCCTGGCCGCCACGGCGGTGCTGAGCGAGGGCGCGGTCGCCTGGAACGTGGGCATCGTCGCCGGGCTGACCTGGTTCACCGGGCTGGCGTCGGTGGCGCCGTCGCTCGGTCCGACCGATCCCCTCGCCTATGTCCGGCTCGGCGTGCCCGACCTGTCGTCGCAGGCCGGCGAGACCGGGCAGCGGGTCGCCGTGCTCGCGATGCCGGTGGCGGCTCTCCTGATCGCGACGGCCGTAGCGGGCCTCGCGCGCTGGCTGGGTCGCCCGGTCGTGGCCGTCGCCCTGTCCGGGTTGGGCGGGCCGGCGCTGCTCGCGCTCGCGTATCTGATCGCCGGTCCCGGCGTGCGGAACGGACACAACGATCAGGCCGCGCCCTACTGGGGCTCGCTCATCGCGGTCGCCGCGGGCCTGCTCGGCTCCGTGCTCGTGGCCGTCGTCCGGCGGCCCGGCGCCGCGGCCACCGCCGATGGCACCCCGATCGAGCCCACCGGCACTCGGGACGCGGTATTCCCCGAGCAGGCACAGCCGCCGTGGCACTCGCCACCGCCTCCGACGTCCGACGCCCGCCCCACGTCGGACGCATCGCCCACGTCCGACGCGCGTCCGGCCTCCGAGGCGCGCACCACGACGGAGTCGGCCTCGGTCCCCGCGCCGGAACCGTCGCATTCACAACCGCTTCCAAGGCGGCGGCCGGCGAAGCCCTCAGTGCCGGCGAAGACGCCCACGGCGATGCAGGCCAAGGAGCCGCCGACCGCTGTCCCGCCGGTGCCGACTGCCGTGCCAGCGATCGAGCCCGTACCGCTCATGCTCGTTCCGAAGCCGCGCTCCGCCCCCAAACCGGACCGGCGCTCCGGCCGAGCGGCCGCGGAAGAGGAGTACCTGGGCTGGGTCGAGGGCTTGGGCGGCCGGGTGGAGGCGCAGGCGGGGGCGGCCGCAGGCCCCGCAGTCGAGGCCGACGAAACCAATGCGGGCGGCGGTCGCACCGAGCGCAGTCGGCGCCGCAAGTCGCGCCGTCCCGCGGTGGGTTCCGGCCGACACCAGGCGGACTGACCGTCGAGCACCCGCACGGCGATCAGAACCAGGACGACCATCCGAGATGGTCCAGCGGTCCATGTCCGTTGCCGAGCCGCCAGCCGCGCGCGCCGCCGAGCGCCCGGGCGACGTACTCCTTGGCGTACACGATCGAGTCCGGGGCGGTGTCCCCCAGCGCGAGCCGGGCCGCGATCGCCGCAGAGAACGCGCAGCCTGTCCCCCGGTTGTTCGGTGTGGACACGCGAACGCCGCGCAGGAGCCGGGCGCCGGCCCTCGTCCATACCGCGTCGACCGCCTCGTCGAGGGCGACCAGGTCGCCACCGGTCACCACGACATGCTTCGGGCCACCCGCGGCGAGCTGGGCGGCCGCGCCGGCCATGTCAGCCGGCGTGGCCACCTGCCAGCCGAGCAGCGCGGACGCCTCGTCGCGGTTTGGCGTGATCACGGTGGCGTACGGCATGAGCCGCTCGATGGCGGCCGCCACCCCAACCCGGCGCCCGCTGGACGCCTCCAGCACCGGATCCAGGACCAGGTTGGGTAGCAGGCCCGCGCGTGCCTTCGAACCGACGGCCGCCGCGGCCTCCGCGGTTGCCAGCATGCCGACCTTCGTCGCGGCAGGTGGCAGATCCTTCAGTACGGAGTTGAGCTGCGCCGCGACCACGTTGCCCGGCAGCGGATAGACGTCCTGTACGCCGCGCGTGTTCTGCGCGGTCACAGCGGTGAGCACCGACGCACCGTAGACGCGCAGCGCCGCGAAGACCTTCAGATCCGCTTGGAGGCCGGCGTAGCCGCTCGAATCCGAACCCGAGATCGTCAATGTCAGCGGTGGTGTCATCGATCGCCTCTCCGCGCTCGGTCAGTGCCGCTAGCCGTAGCACACAGCGCGGCGGAGGCAACACACTCCGTCGCACCGATCGACGGGCGAGCCCGAGATCCTCGCAGGCGGTGGTGCCACCGGTCCATGGGCCAGCGCCCTCGGCGCAGCGGGTCCGGGCGCCGGTCAGGCCCGCTTCGCCTTGGGAACCTCGCGCGTGGCGTGGACCTGCTGGTCGAGCCGCCAGGTTCGGCCACCATCACAGGAAGTCTCGCTCCGCCAGGAGAATGAGCCCTTGCTGATGTCGGCGAAGATCCAGCGGATCAGTCGACCATCCTCGGCGCGCTCCATGACCATCTCATCCGCGATCTGACGGGCGAGCATCTGAACCTGATCGCCGTGGGCGGTGCCGTGAAACGTGAAGCGCCACAGTTGTAGGCGGGGATCCCAGATCCGGACGCACAGACCGCACTCCTGGCCCGCGGCACGGGGAGCACCAGCAAGGGCCGCACGCGAGGGCACCCGCCACACATCGATGACCGCTCGACCTTCGAGCGCATAGCCGAACTCCCAGTCACCGTCGGCGTGGCGAGGAGCCGATCCGTCCGGTGAGTACTGGGTGATGCGAATCTTCCACAACCCGACGAGACGTCCGAACTGCTCGATCTCGGCGGCGTAGGTCGGCGTTGGCTGGGCCGCAAGCAAGGTTCTCATCGCCGGACGCCCTGTTGTGGAGCGGCGCCCAGGCCAGCGACGAGACAGTCGACGATTTGGGTGGCATACCGCCCGACCGGGTCCCGATCCGGGTCGTAGATGGTGACGTTGACGCCGATCACCGGCGTGGCGGCGACCAGCGCCGCAATGAGCTCAGCCAGGCTCGGGAAGTCGAGGCCGGGACTGCCCGGCGAGTCGACCGCGGGCATGACGTCTTGGTCGAGCACGTCGAGATCCACGTGCAGCCACACCCGGCCGAGCCCGCGCGCGGCGACGCGCCCGGCCACGCGCCCGGCGACCTCCTCGACGCCGAGGCCGAGGATCTGCCGCACCGTGAGCTGCCGGATCGGGGTGTCGAGAACGGTGCCCCAGGATCCGTCCATTGCGGACGTCTCAGTCTCACGATCGCCGAGTTGGACGACGTCGTCATCGGCGACCAAGGGTTTGCCCACGTGCGGCCAGTGCGTGAGGAGGAGCTCACCACGGCCCGTGGCCAGGGCCAGGTCCATGCCCGCCACCGAGCCCAGACGCGAACTCGTGTCGTAGTTCGCCGGATGGAAGAAGTCGCAGTGCCCGTCAACGTGGACGAGCCCGCACAGGCCACCGCGTCGAGCTCCCACCAGGCAACCGAGCAGGACACTGCAGTCGCCGCCCACGACGACGGGAAAGCGCCTCGCGTTCAGCGCCATGCCGACAGCGTCGCCAAGCGTCAACGAATATTCCCGGATGGAGAGTCCATTCCGGATCCGAGTTGCCGGCTGCATCTCGAACTCATACCGGGGATGCTCCAGCTCGGTCACCCCAACGGCATTCAACCGTGCGGCCAGGCCGGCCGACAGCAACGCCCCCGGAGCACGCCAGGCACCCGGCTCGATGCCGGGCGCGTCGGGCCGAAGGCCGAGACTCGACGGGGCCGCGATGAGCTCGATCACGAACGCAGTATCCAGCGCCGGGCTCCCCCGGGTCAACCGGTAAACCGACTTTTACCGGTAGCAGGGTGAAAGCCACGAAGGCGACGGGGCAATGCCGCCGTCGTCCCGTTGTTCGCTGATCGCCTCCGGTAAAGTCGAGTTCAATGGAAGCAACGGTTCGGGAACACGGCTTTCAACCCCACGACCTCGTAGGGGGAGACGTGATTCTCAACCTCGTGAATACGGTCACCGCCCGCAATGCCGAGCCCGTCGACTGGCTTGACGGCTACCCGCGGCTCCTCGAGTGGGCTGAGCTGACGGGCGACTTCGCGCCCACCACGCTGGCCGCGCTGCGACGCGCCAGCGCCGCCGGCTCGAGGGCCGCGAACCTCGCCCTCCGCAATGCCAAGGCGCTGCGAGAGACGCTGTGGGAGGTACTGTCCGCAACCATCGAGGGTCGGGCCGTTCCCCAGGGCGCGCTGGAACGTCTACAGAGCCGCTGGCGGTCTGCCGTCGCACACGCCAGCCTTACCGCCGAAGGCCGGCACGTCGCGACGACCCTGAGCGTGGAGACGTCGGGGCTCGAGTACCTCAGCCACGTGCTCGTCCTCCGCGCGGTCAGGCTCCTCGAGACACTGCCCCTCGACCGCACCCGGATATGCGCGGGCCCGCAGTGCGGCTGGCTCTTCATCGACCGCTCCAAGGCTGGCAAGCGCCGCTGGTGCGACATGGCCACCTGTGGCAGTGCCGCCAAGACCAGGACGCAGCGCCAACGCATGAGCCAGCGAGCGCACCGGGGATAGCGCCCGACGCAGACGCACCGACGCCTTGGACTTGGGCCGGCGAGCGTCACCTCTTCGAAATCCACGCCCGCACCGACGTGTGCACATCCGCGTAGGTGTGGAAGTGGGGCGTTTACCCCTGGGCCACGTCCCAGACCGGCTCTGGCGTTTCGGCCACCTCGCCGTCCGCGCCAAACAAGACAAAGCGATCGAAGGACCGGGCGAACCAACGGTCGTGGGTCACCGCGATCACGGTGCCCTCGAACGCGGTCAGGCCGTCCTCGAGCGCCTCTGCCGAAGCCAGGTCGAGGTTGTCGGTCGGCTCATCGAGCAGCAGCAGTGTCGCGCCGGACAGCTCCAACAGCAGCACCAGGAACCGCGCCTGCTGGCCACCGGACAGGGTCCGGAAGAGCTGCTCGCCCTGCCGGGCCAGCTCATACCGGTCCAGCGCTCGCATGGCGGTGTGCTTGTCCAGGCCGGAGCGGTGGTCGTCGCCCCGCCACAGGATGTCGACCAGCGTGCGGTTCATCAGGTCCGGCCGGTCGTGGGTCTGGGAGAAGTGGCCCGGGCGTATGCGTGCGCCGAGCCGGGCCACGCCGTCGTGCACGACCGGCGCGAGCGCGGCCCCGTCGACCGGCGCGGCGTCGCCGCCCGGGTCCGAACCGCCGCGGGCGAGCAGCCGCAGGAAGTGAGACTTTCCGGTGCCATTGGCGCCGAGCACCGCCACGCGATCGCCGTACCAGATCTCCAGATCGAACGGGTACGTCAGCCCGTCCAGCTCCAGCCGCTCGCAGATCACCGCCCGTTTCCCGGTACGCCCACCCGAGAGCCGCATCTTGATCTCCTGGTCACGCGGCGGCAGCGGGGGCGGCCCGGCCTCCTCGAACTTGCGCAGCCGGGTCTGCGCGGCCTGATACCGCGAGGCCATGGCGTCGTTGTACGACGCCTTCTGCTTGTACATCAGCATCAGCTCGCGCAGCTTCTCGTGCTCCTCGTCCCATCGACGGCGCAGCTCCTCCAGTCGTGCGTGCCGCGCCGTGCGCGCCTCGTGCCACGACGCGAAGCCGCCGGGGTGTACCCATGCGCTGCCACCCTCCACCGCCACCACCCGGTCGGCGGTCTGCGCGAGCAGCTCCCGATCGTGCGACACATAAAGCACCGACTTGTCGGACTCGTTGAGCCGGCGCTCGAGCCATCGCTTCGCGGGCACATCCAGGAAGTTGTCCGGCTCGTCGAGCAGCAGCACCTCATCGGTGCCCCGCAGGAGCAGCTCCAGCGCGAACCGCTTCTGCTCGCCGCCGGACAGCGTCCGTACCGGGCGGTCCCTGGTCAACTCCCACGGCAGGCCCAGCGCCGAGGTGCTGACCGTGTCGAACAGCACCTCGGCGTCGTACCCCCCGGACTCACCCCAGCCGGCCAGCGCGTCGGCGTACGCGAGCTGGGCCTTCTGCGCGGCGGTGCCGAACTTGCCGCGGGCCTCGACCGCATGCAGCGCGGCCTCGGCGTGGGCCAGGCGCTTGCCCGCCGCGCGCAGCGCGGGCGCCGAGAGCGACAGGGCGAGATCGTTGAGGGTACGGTCGTCGCCGATCATGCCGATGAACTGGCGCATCACGCCGAGCGCACCGGAGCGTGCGACCGTCCCCGTGTGGACCGGCAGATCCCCGGCGACCATCCCGAGCAGGGTCGTCTTGCCCGCCCCGTTCGGGCCGACGAGCGCGACCTTCGACCCCTCGCCGACCCGGAACGAGACCTCGGCGAACAGCTTCCGTCCGTCGGGCAGGATCCAACCCACCCCGGCGACGTCGACGTACCCCACGCCGGGCATCCTGCCGCATCCGGCGGCCGTGGTCGCGCGAGTTATGGGCGGGCGGCCACCGGTCAGGGCGCGGCGATCAGTCGCAGCACCCGGTAGCCCTTCTGGCTCGCGTGCCGCTCGACCCGCCAGCCCTGCTCGATGAGCCAGCGGTGCAACGAGTCCGCGCCGAGGTGCCTGGCGACGACGAGCCAGCCGACCCCGTCCGAGGTCATGCGGGGCAGCCACCGGCCCAGCAGCTCGTGCAGCTCGGCCTTGCCGATCCGGATCGGCGGGTTGCTCCAGATCTCGGCGAACCGCACATCGGCCGGCACCTCGTCCGGGGTGGCGGGCCGGATCCGATCGGCGGCGCCGACGGCGGCCGCGTTCCGGGCGACCAACTCGAGCGCCCGCCGGTTCACGTCCACGGCGTACACGGTCGCCGCCGGGGCGCTGGTCGCCAGCACGCACGCGATCGGGCCATAGCCGCAGCCCAGGTCCAGCAGCGGACCGGTCGCGTCCGGCCCGGGCAGGTCGGCCTTGCGCAGCAGTACGCCCGTGCCGGGGTCCAGCCGGTCCGCCGAGAACACTCCGCCGGAGGCGACGAGGGCGTACTCGCGGCCGGCGACCGTGAACTCGACGTCGCGGCGCCGGGGCGTGGCCGTCGGCCGCGACGTGAAGTAATGGTCGGCTGTCACGCTTCGCATTGTCCCGCAGCGGCCGGGTCCGTCGGGCCGTGGATGTCCGTTACCCTGTGCGCCATGGCGGACGGGCAGGGGTCCAGGTCCGGCGGCGGACCACCGCCGTGGCGGGGTGACCCGGCCGTGCGCCACCCGGAGCCGCACCCCTTCGGCGGGTACGCGCCACCACCCGCGCCGACGCCGCGGGGCGGGCGCCGCCGCGCCGATCCGGACGAGGGGCTACCGGGCCGGCATGGTCGGGGCGACACCAGGCACGTCCACCCCTACGACCCGCCACCGGCGGGTCGTGGCCAATCTCCGGTCGACCGTTCGGGGCGACCGGACCGCTACGTCCGCCGCCCCTCGGGTCAGCGCTTCCGCGAGCCGGCGCCCGCGCCGCCGCCGCCCCCGCCGGCCGCGTTCGGCGCACCGGCCGCACCGCCGGCCGCTTTCGGCGCGTGGCCCCGCCCGGCCGCGCCGCCGCCCGTCCGGGCCCGGGTGGCGGTGCCCGCCCCCGCCCGGCCTCCGCTTGCGCCGGGTTCCCCGCCTCCCGCACGCCCGGCCCGGCCGCAGGCACCGGTGGGTCCGCCGGCGGTGGGCGCGTCGGGCTGGCTCGGCAAACGGCATTCGAGGATCTGGCACCGCGTACTCACCGCGTTGGCCGTCGTCGCGATGGTCGCGGTCTGCGGCCTGAGCTCGTGGTTCATCGTGGCCGACGAGCGGCAGACGCAGGACGTGCGGGCCAGCAGCGCCGAACCGGTGCCGACCACCCGGCCCCGCGACATCAGCACGCGAGCGGTGGACCCACGGCCGCTGACCGTCAACGAGGTCTTCCCGGCCCCGAACGTGGTCGTCAATCCGAAGGAATCGCCCTACCGGGTGGTCAAGACGCAGGAGGTGGCCACCTGCCAGGCCGCGGTGGCCGGGGACATCGCCAAGCTGCTCGACGAGCTCGACTGCAGCCAGGTGGTGCGCGCCACGCTCCGCTCGCCGACGGGCAAGTATCTCCTCACCGGGGGTGTCTTCAATCTCGCCGACGCGGACGGCGCGAAGTACGCCAGCAACAAGCTCAAGTCCATCGTGGACACCGAGAAGGGCCGGTTCAACGGCATGGCCGCGGGGCCGGGGACCGAGGCCATCGCGACCTCCTCCGCCCACGTCGGCTGGGACATCCGCGGGCACTACCTGATTTACTGCGTGATCGCCCGGGCCGACGGCAAGGAGTTCGCGGACAACGACCCGTACGCCCGCCAGATCCTGTTCGACATCGTCGAGTGGCACCTGCGGGATACCGTGCTCGAGAAGCGGGCCACCCAGCCAATAACGGTTACGAAGTAGCTAACCCCGGAGCCGACGGGTCGCCGCGGCACGCACCGCGTACTCCGCCGGGTCGGCCGGGTACTCCACGGCCACGAGCGTCAGGCCGTACGCCGGCGCGACCATCACCTCGTTGGCCCGCTCCCGGCGGGCGAGCAGGGACGCCGGCCAGTCTGGCGGCCGCCGGCCGTCCCCGACCGCGAGCATCGCCCCGACCATGCTGCGCACCATCGCCTGACAGAACGCGTCCGCCTGCACCGTCGCCACGAGTACTCCGTCGTCACCGCGGCGCCAGTCCAGCCGGCTGACCGAGCGAAGCGTCGTCGCGTACTCCTTGCGCTTGCAGAACGCCGCGAAGTCGTGCGCTCCCACCAGCCCGGCCGCCGCCGCCGAGAGCGCGACCGCATCCAGCGGGCGTGGCCAGGCCAGCGTGTCCCGCCGCCGCAGCGGGTTCACCCCGTACGGTGCGTCGCCGACCCGGTACTCGTACCGCCGACCGAGCGCGGAGAACCGGGCGTCGAAACCGGGCAGCGCCGGCCGCACCGCGGTCACCCGCACGTCCGGCGGCAGCAGTGCCGCGAGCCGCCGCAGCAGCGTGCCGGCCAGCTCGTCCCAGGCCTGGTCGGCAAGGTCGACATGGCACACCTGGCCGGTGGCGTGGACCCCGGCATCGGTACGCCCGGCGACCGTCAGCCCGACGGCGCCGCCCGGGCCGGCCAGCCGCTCGAGCGCATGCACCAGGACGCCGGCCACCGTACGCCGTCCGGGCTGGGCGGCCCAGCCGGAGAAGTCGGTCCCGTCGTACGCCACGTCCAGCCGTACCCGGTGCGTGGACGGCTCGAGCCCGGTCCCCCGCGGGGGACCGGGCTCGTTGGAGGTACCGCTCAGTCCTCGCCCTCGGCCTTGGTGCCGGGGCCCTCGGCCTCGACCTCGCCCGACGCGGAGGCGGACGACGCTTCGGTGTCGGCCGGGGCCGGGGTCTCCGCGGCCATCGACTCCTCATCGGTCTCGCCGGCCAGGGCGGCCACCTTGTCCTGTTGCGCGGCCTTGCGGGCGGCCTTCCTGGCCACCTTCGCCGGCGCGGACGCGGCGACCTGCAGCTCCTCCACCAGCTCGATGATCGCCATCGGCGCGGCGTCACCCTTGCGTGGACCGGTCTTCACGATGCGGGTGTAGCCGCCGTTTCGGGTTGCGTATCGCGGGGCGATGTCCTCGAACAGGGCGACGAACGTGTCCTTCTCCCGCACGACCCGACGAACCCGCCGGCGGGCGGCGAGGTCGTCGCGCTTGGCCATGGTCACCAGTCGCTCGGCCAGCGGACGCAGCCGCTTGGCTTTGGTCTCGGTGGTAGTAATCCGGCCGTGCTTGAACAGTGACGTGGCGAGGTTCGCCAGCATCAGCCGCTCGTGCGCGGGGCTGCCGCCGAGGCGGGGGCCCTTGGTGGGCGTGGGCATGGTCGGTGCTCTCCTCAATGACGGCGGCAGCTTAGAGCTGCTCGGTCTCGCGGTAGTCGTCGCTGTCGTAGTCCACCTCGCCGAAGGAGTCCACGACGTGGGCCGGGTCGAAGGCCGGGGCCGAGTCCTTCAGCCCGAGGCCCATCCCGGCGAGCTTCATCTTGACCTCGTCGATCGACTTCTGCCCGAAGTTCCGGATGTCGAGCAGGTCGGCCTCGGTACGCCCGATGAGCTCGCCGACGGTGTTGATGCCCTCGCGCTTGAGGCAGTTGTACGAGCGAACGGTCAGGTCCAGCTCTTCGATGGGCAGCGCCAGGTCCGCGGCCAGCTGAGCGTCCTGCGGCGACGGGCCGATGTCGATGCCCTCGGCGGTCTCGTCCAGCTCCCGGGCGAGCCCGAACAGCTCGACCAACGTGGAGCCGGCGGACGCCAACGCGGTCCGCGGAGTGATCGACGCTTTGGTCTCGACGTCGATGATCAGCCGGTCGAAGTCGGTGCGCTGCTCGACACGGGTGGCCTCGACCCGGTAGGTCACCTTCAGCACCGGCGAGTAGATCGAGTCGACCGGGATGCGGCCGATCTCGGCACCCGGCTGCTTGTTCTGCGCCGCGCTGACGTAGCCGCGGCCACGCTCGACGGTGAGCTCCATGTCGAGCCGGCCCTTGGCGTTCAGCGTCGCGAGCTTCAGTTCGGGGTTGTGCACCGAGACGCCGGCCGGCGGCTGGATGTCACCGGCGGCGACGTCGCCGGGGCCCTGCTTGCGCAGGTACATGCTGACGGGCTCGTCGTGGTCGGAGCTGACGCAGAGCTCCTTGATGTTCATGACGAGCTCGACCACGTCCTCCTTGACGCCGGGGATCGTGGTGAACTCGTGCAGCACGCCGTCAACCTTGATGCTGGTGACCGCCGCGCCCGGGATCGAGCTGAGCAACGTACGCCGCAGCGAGTTGCCGAGCGTGTAACCGAAGCCCGGCTCGAGTGGCTCAATGGTGAACCGGGACCGGGTGTCGCTGATCGACTCCTCGGAGAGGGTCGGCCGCTGGGTGATGAGCACTTGCTTCCTCCTGTACGTCGGGCGCCCGCCATATGACGCCCACGACACTGACCCGGTAGTCCGCACTCGGGCGGACCACCGGCACGAGCGCTACTTCGAGTAGAGCTCGACGATGAGCTGCTCCTGGACCTGCGTGTCGATGACCTGCCGGGCCGGGAGCGAGTGAACGAGGATCTTGAGCTGGCTGGGGATCGCCTCCAGCCACGCCGGCACGATCTTCGAGCCGGCCTCGGCCTGCGCCACGATGAACGGCGTCAGGTCGCGGGACTTCTCGCGGACCTCCACGACGTCGTGCTCCCGGACGAGGAACGACGGAATGTCGACCTTCCTGCCGTTGACCAGGAAATGGCCGTGCTTGACCAGCTGGCGGGCCATGTCCCGGGACTTGGCGTAGCCGGCCCGGTAGACCACGTTGTCCAGCCGCGACTCGAGGATCTTCAGTAGCTCCTCACCGGTCTTGCCCGACCGGCGGTTCGCCTCCTCGTAGTACGTCCGGAACTGCTTCTCCAGCACGCCGTACACCCGGCGGGCCTTCTGCTTCTCGCGGAGCTGGAGCAGGTACTCGCTCTCCTTGGTCCGGCCGCGGCCGTGCTGCCCCGGCGGGAACGGCCGGGACTCGAACGGGCACTTCGGGCCGTCGCACTTGCTGCCCTTGAGGAACAGCTTCATCTTCTCCCGCCGGCAACGGCGGCAGTCGGGACCTGTGTAACGAGCCATTT
>DASXRC010000214.1:0-31786 GCA_036506795.1 Micromonosporaceae bacterium | reverse complement strand
CACTGGATGCCGTACTGTTGACCCTCCACCGTCCGGGTGTAGTACCAGTAGCCGCCCTTCCGGCTCGGTACCGACAGGTCCGTCTCCTGGGTCCGGAGCTTGATCTCGGCGAACACCTTCTCGCGCAGGCCGGCGAGGTGCTCGGTGGCCGCCCCGGTGTACGCGTTCTCGGCGCGCAGGTAGTTAAGGGTGTCCGGGTCGTCCTTGCCGGCGAGCCACGCGTACTCGTCGATGGCAACGTCGCCATGGTGGGTGCGCTCGGTGGGCACGCGGTTGGCGACGGGAGGCGTGTGGCTGGTCACGCCGGCCAACGTTACCGGGACCGTGCGGGCCGGCGGCTGGCCGCCTTGTTCGAACAAGTGTACGATGATGGTGTGCGGACCTCCCCACCGAGGGCCGCAGCGAACCAGCATCCGGTCTCTGCCGCGTCGTCGACACGGGGGCTCTAGATGCACCACGGAAGTGACCGTCCAGGCGGCGACGGCATCGCCAGACGGCTCGCCCAGATCTGCGGCCCGGGATTCGTCCGGGAGGCAGGGCCGGCTGACTCGGTGGCCGGCGTGCCCGCGCACTGGGTCGCGGCACCCGGCAGCATCGACGCCGTCGCGACGCTCCTGGGGCTGGTCGCCGACCGCGACCTCAGCGTGGTGGCTCGTGGCGCCGGGACGAAGCTGGACTGGGGGGCGCCGCCGTCGCACGTCGACCTCGTGCTCGACACCGGCCGGCTCGCCGGCGTGTGGCACCATGCCGCCGCCGAACAGCTGGCCGAGGTCGGCGCCGGCACGCCCATCCGCGCCATCCAGGCGACGCTCGCGCGAGCCGGCCAGCGGCTCGCGCTCGACCCGGCGTCACCCGGCGCGACGCTCGGGGGAGTTGTCGTGACCGACGAGTCCGGGCCGCTTCGCCACCGGCACGGCTCGCCGTGCGACCAGCTCGTCGGTGCGAGCTATGTCCGCGCCGGCGGTGCGCTGGAGCACACCGAGCTGGCCGCCGCGAGCGCGTCCGCGCCCGCCGAGCACCGTGACGATCAGGCCCCCGACGCCGACCGCGGAACCGAGGCCGAGCGGTTGTGCGGCTCGTACGGAGCGCTCGGCGTGCTGGTGTCGGCCACCGTGCGTACGCAGCCACTGCCCTCGGCGGCGGTGTGGGTGGTGCGGTCGGTCTGGACTCCGCTCGAGGTGCACGACCTGGTGGCGGAGCTGCTCGCCGCACCCGTCAGGCCGGCCGCGATCGAGGTGAACCTGCCCGCCACGTCGGCGCCCCTGCCGCACCAGCGGTCGACGAGTGGCCGCGGCGGGGCGGGGTCGCTGGGCGTACTGCTGGAGGGTCGGCTCGCCGAGGTGGCCGCGCGGGCCGCGGAGCTGATTGCGCTGCTGCGTGGGGACGCCGCGACCGCGGACGCGGCACCGCCGTGGTGGGGCCGCTATCCGTTCGGCGCCGACGACGTGGCGCTGCACGTCACGGTTCCGATCACCGACCTGCACGCGGCGGTGTACGCGTTGCGCGACGCGGCCGGCGTGCCGGTCCCGGTGCGGGGGCGTGCCGGCGTCGGCGAGGTGTTTGCGGCGCTGCCCGGCCGGACGGCTCCCGACCGGGTCGCCGCGATCCTCGCGGCAGTGCGCGGAGTGTTGCTGGCGCGCGGTGGGTCGTGCGTGGTGCTGGCCGCGCCGAGCCGCATTCGCGCCGCCGTCGACCTGTGGGGTGACCTGCCGCGGCTGGCCGACCTGCGAGAGACGAAGGAGCGGTTCGACCCAGGCCACCTGCTGGCTCCGGGCCGCTACCCAGGCGGCATATGAGGGTGGCCGGTCGATGGCTAGGCGAGCGGCTCGTTGCGCAGCACGAGGATGGCGATGTCGTCGCGCGGCGCCTCGGCCGAGAAGCCCAGGGTCACGGTCCGCAGGCGGGCTGCGACGACCTCCGCCGAGTACCCGACCAGCGGCTCTGCCTCCTCCCGCAGCCGTTCAACGCCGAACAGCTCCCGGCCACGTCGCCGCTCGGTCACGCCGTCGGTGTAGAAGACCAATGCGTCGCCCGGTGCGAGCGCGAACACGTTCGAGGGCGACGCGATGTCGTCCAGGAGGCCCAGCGCGGTGCCGCCCTTGCCGACGAGCCCGACGCTGCCGTCGGCGCGGAGCAGGACCGGCCGGTCATGCCCGGCGAGGTGGAGCGATAGGTCGAGCACGCCTTCCGCGCCGCGGCCAACCGAGGCGAGCGCGAGCGTGCAGTACCGGCCGCCACCCCGCTCGACCAGCGTCTCGTTCAGCGTGGTCAGCACCTCGGTGAGCGGCCGGCCGCCGCGGATCAGCACACGGATCACGTCTCGGACGAGGCCGGTCACGGTCGCGGCCTGGACGCCCTTGCCGGACACATCGCCGACGACGACGAGCCACCGGCCATTGGGCATCGGCACCACGTCGTAGAAGTCGCCGCCCACCTCGCCGTCGCCGCCCGTCGGCACGTATTCGGCTGCGAACCCGATCCCGGACACGATCGGCAGTACCGGCGGCAGCAGCGACTGCTGCAGCGTGTGCGCGACCCGCCGCCGCTCGGCATGGATCCGGGCATTGTCGATCGCCAGCGCCGCGCGGCGCGCCACATCCTCCAGCACGGCAATCTCGTCCGGCTCGTGCCGGTGCCCGAGATGTCGGCCGACCGCGAGGGTGCCCAGGCTGGCACCGCGGGCGGCGAGCGGGACCGCGATCCCCTCGGTCGGTGCGCCGAGGGGCACCTGCGAGCCCGTCCGCGAGGCGTCGCGCAGCCGCGCCACGACGGAGTCCACTGCGGTGTCCCGCAGCGCCGCGTACAGCGACGGCAGCGCGGCCTCCTCGGCATGCGTGGCGGCGGCCAACCGCAGTGTGCCCCACTCGTCGGTCGTGTGGATCGCGCACCACTGGCCCAGCCGCGGCACGACGAGCTGCGGAATCAGCGCGAGCGTCAGCTCCACGTCGAGGGACTGGGCGAGCAGCTCGCTCGCCTCCGCGAGGAACGTCAGCCAGGTCTGCCGCCGCACGTCCGCCCGGCGGAGCCGATCGTTCTCGAGGTATAGGGACACCCGCTCGGCGACGAGAGCGGCAACCGGCCGGGCGTACGCGGACGGCGACGCCTCCAGCTCGAGCTCGCCGGATCGGGGGCGGCCCACCGACAGCGGAACCCGGATCGCGTCTGCGTCGGCGTACGGCGGCCGGCCGTGCCGGGCGAGCAGGCGGAGCCCGGCGCCGTCGCCCCGGTCGAACCGGATCGCGCCGCCCGACGCCCCGACGAGTTGTGCCGCCCGGGCCAGCAGCTCCGCCGCGAAGTCCTCGATGGTGTCCGTCCGCGTCGGGTCCGGTGCGAGCTGCATCAGCGCCGCGAAGTCCTCCGCCCTCGGCGCCACGACATCCACGCCGCCCGGCGATCGCGTCGGGCCCGTCGGGCGTGTGTGCTGGCCATCGCCCGGCGGCCGCGACTCGGCCGCGCCACGCCCCGACTTGGCCAGGTCTAGACGGAACCAGACACCCTTGCCGGATGGCAGATGAGTGGTACCCCAGCTTGAGGCGAAGTGGTCGACGAGCAGCAGGCCTCGGCCCCGCTCAGCAAGCTGTCCGCCTTCGCCGCCGGGGCGGACGGTCAGCTTCTCGACCGGTCCGTCCACAAAGTCCGTCACCGTCACCGTGAGGCCCGCCTGATCGGCGACGACCTCGATATCCAGGTCCGTGCCCGCGTGGACTACCCCGTTGGTAGACAGCTCGGTGGTCAGCAGCAGCGCCTCGTTCATCAGCTCCGTCAGGTCGGCCTCCGACAGCACATCGCGCACGACGGCACGGGCCGCGGACGGCGTGTGACGGTCCGCGGGCAGACGGACGCGGCGGACGACGACGGCGGCTGACACACCCGCAGTCTCTACCGGTCCGACCGCGCTTTCCAATGTCCCGCTCGCCCCGACGGGGTTTATGGCGCAATGATGAGGCCTGACCATCGGTCCTGGGCGGCCAGCAGCGGATAACCGACATGCAGCGAGGACTCCGTATGAACTCCGCGAAACCGATCGAAGCCGGCTCTCCGACCGCGACCTCCGCCCACGGCAGCGTCCACAGCGGATCCGACGAGGCCGCGCTCCTGGGCGAGCTGGCCACGGCCCTGCGCCGCGTGCGTCAGGGCGACCTCAAGGTGCGGCTCACCCGCCGCGTGGGCCTCGCCGGGGAGGTCGCTGACGCCTTCAACGAGGTCGTGGCCCTCCAGCATCAGCGCAATCGAGAGCTCGTCCGAATCAGCCGGGTAGTTGGCCGCGATGGCCGCATGACCGAGCGTCTCGACGAGGAGAGCTACGAGGGGGCGTGGGCAGACGGCGTACGCGCGGTCAACAGCCTCATCGACGACCTCGGACGGCCCACCACAGAGATCGCACGGGTCATCGTCGCGGTGGCCGAGGGCGATCTGTCGCAGCACATGGCCCTGGAGATCGAGGGTCGGCCGCTGCGCGGCGAGTTCCTGACGATCGGTCGCACAGTGAACACGATGGTGGACCAGCTCTCGTCGTTCGCTAGCGAGGTCACGCGAGTGGCTCGCGAGGTGGGCACCGAGGGCAAGCTGGGCGGCCAGGCGGACGTCCGCGGCGTGGCCGGCACCTGGCGTGACCTCACCGACTCGGTGAACACGATGGCCTCGAACCTGACCAACCAGGTGCGCTCGATCGCGCAGGTCTCGACGGCGGTGGCCCAGGGCGACCTGTCGCGGAAGATTACGGTCTCGGCCAAGGGCGAGGTGGCCGAGCTGGCCGACACCATCAACTCGCTCACGGACACGCTGCGCGTCTTCGCCGAGCAGGTGATCCGGGTGGCGCGTGAGGTGGGTACGGAGGGCAAGCTGGGCGGTCAGGCCGAGGTGCCCAACGTGGCCGGCACCTGGAAGGATCTCACCGACAGCGTCAACTCGATGGCGTCGAACCTGACCTCCCAGGTGCGCAACATCGCCCAGGTGGCGACCGCGGTGGCGCGCGGTGACCTGTCACAGAAGATCACGGTTGCCGCACAGGGCGAGATCCTGGAGCTCAAGGACACCGTCAACACGATGGTGGACCAGCTCTCGTCGTTCGCCGAGCAGGTCACCCGGGTGGCCCGCGAGGTGGTCGTCGAGGGCAAGCTCGGCGGACAGGCCCAGGTACGCGGCGTCTCCGGCACGTGGCGCGACCTCACCGAGAACGTCAACGAGCTCGCCGGCAACCTGACGTCTCAGGTGCGCAACATCGCCCAGGTAGCGACCGCGGTGGCCCGCGGCGACCTGTCCCAGAAGATCACCGTGGATGCCCGTGGGGAGATCCTGGAGCTGAAGTCCACTGTGAACACGATGGTGGACCAGCTCTCGTCGTTCGCCGACGAGGTGACCCGGGTCGCGCGCGAGGTGGGCACGGAGGGCAAGCTGGGCGGCCAGGCCCAGGTCAAGGACGTGTCGGGTACCTGGCGGGACCTCACCGACAACGTGAACTCGATGGCGTCGAACCTGACCTCGCAGGTGCGCAACATCGCCTCGGTCACCACGGCGGTGGCCCGCGGTGACCTATCCCAGAAGATCACCGTGGACGCCCGTGGGGAGATCCTGGAGCTGAAGTCCACTGTGAACACGATGGTGGACCAGCTCTCGCTCTTCGCCGACGAGGTGACCCGGGTGGCCCGCGAGGTGGGCACGGAGGGCAAGCTGGGCGGCCAGGCGCAGGTGCGCGGGGTCGGCGGCACGTGGCGGGATCTGACCGACAACGTCAACTTCATGGCTTCGAACCTGACCTCGCAGGTGCGCAACATCGCCCAGGTGGCGACCGCGGTCGCCCGTGGCGACCTGTCACAGAAGATCACGGTCGACGCGCAGGGCGAGATCCTGGAGCTGAAATCCACTGTGAACACGATGGTGGACCAGCTCTCCTCGTTCGCCGACGAGCTGACGCGGGTGGCCCGCGAGGTGGGCACGGAGGGCAAGCTCGGCGGTCAGGCACAGGTGAAGGGCGTGTCCGGCACCTGGCGTGACCTCACCGGAAACGTCAACCAGCTCGCCTCGACGCTCACGACTCAGCTCCGCGCGATCGCCCAGGTCTCCACCGCGGTCACCCGCGGCGACCTGACCCAGCGGATCGCCGTCGACGCCGAGGGCGAGATCGCGGAGCTGAAGGACAACATCAACCAGATGATCGTCACGCTTCGCGAGACCACCAAGAAGAACGCCGAACAAGGCTGGCTGGACTCGAACCTGGCTCGCATCGGTGGTCTCCTGCAGGGCCAGCGCGACCTGGGTGAGGTCTGCCGCATGATCATGACCGAGGTGACCCCGCTGGTGGACGCACAGCTCGGCGCGTTCTTCCTCGTCGACCGCGGTGACGACGCCATGCGGCTGCGGCTGGCCGCGTCGTACGGCTACGTCGCCCGCGACCACGACGTGACGTTCGGGCCGGGGGAGGGTCTGGTCGGCCAGGCGGCGATGTCGCGGCGCACCATCCGGGTCACCGGGGGTCCCACGAGCCCGCTGGCCGTGCGCTCCGGGATGGTCGCTACCAAGCCCGAGGACGACGTCGTGCTGCCGGTGCTGTTCGAGGGGGAGGTGCTGGGCATCATCGAGTTCGCCTCCGTCAAGCCGTTCTCGGAGCTACACCTGGCGTTCCTCGAGCGGCTGGTGGCGACCATCGGCATCGCGCTGAAGACCATCCAGGCCAACCGGCGTACGGAGGAGCTGCTGGCACAGTCCCAGCGGCTGGCCCACGAGCTGCAAGAGCAGTCGGCTGAGCTGCAGCGGACGAACGCCGAGCTGGAGGATAAGGCGAAGCTGCTCTCCGACCAGAACGTCAACATCGAGACCAAGAACCGCGAGATCGAGATGGCGCGGCGCGGACTGGAGGAGAAGGCGCAGCAGCTGGCCAGGGCCTCGGAGTACAAGTCGGAGTTCCTGGCCAACATGAGCCACGAGCTGCGTACGCCGCTGAACTCACTGCTGCTGCTCGCCCGCCTGCTCGCGGAGAACACCGAGCAGAACCTGACGATGAAGCAGATCGAGTTCGCGCGGACCATCCACAGCGCCGGCTCCGACCTGCTGTCGCTGATCGACGACATCCTCGACCTCTCGAAGATCGAGGCCGGGCGGATGGACGTGGAACCGGTCGAGGTGACATTCGCGGAGCTGCGCGGCTATGTCGAACAGGCCTTCGCGCCGCAGGCCGAGGAGAAGGCACTCGGGTTCGACGTGGAGATGTCGCCGGACCTGCCGCCCACGATCGTCACCGACGCCCAGCGCCTGCAGCAGATCCTGCGCAACTTGCTGTCGAACGCTGTCAAGTTCACCGACAGCGGGGCAGTGCGGCTCGAGATCGCGCCGGCGCCCGACGGCATGACGTTCACGGTGCCGACGCTGGCCACCGCGCGACGGGTCGTGGCGTTCACCGTCTCGGACACCGGGATCGGGATCTCCGACGACAAGCTTTCCCTGATCTTCGAGGCGTTCCAGCAGGCGGACGGCACGACCAGCCGCAAGTACGGCGGCACGGGCCTCGGCCTGTCGATCAGCCGAGAGCTGGCTCGGCTCATCGGCGGCATGATCACCGTCAACTCGACGCCCGGCGATGGCTCGATCTTCTCGCTCTACATCCCGGATGTGCTGATCCCGGACTCGGTCCCGACGGTCACGACGATTGCGCCGGCGAACCTGCCCAGCCGCGCCAGCATGCCGATCGTGCGCCCGTTGGCGAGGCCCGGACGGAGCAGCGCGCCCAGCGCTCCGCAGCTCGACGGCGCCCAAGTGCTGATCATCGACGACGATGTGCGGAACGTGTTCGCGCTGACCAGCGCGCTGGAGCTGCACGGTATGACCGTGCTCTACGCCGACAACGGCGCCGACGGCGTACGCCTGCTCGTCGAGCATCCCGAGGTCGACATCGTGCTGATGGACGCCATGATGCCGGACCAGGACGGGTACGAGACCACCCGGGCGATCCGCCGGAACCACCGGTTCCCGGATCTCCCCGTCGTGTTCCTCACGGCGAAGGCGATGCCGGGGGACCGAGAGTCGGCGCTGGTCGCCGGTGCGAGCGACTACATCACGAAGCCGGTCGACCTGGACGAGCTCATCGAGCTGATGGCGGCCTGGGTCACCGGTGCGCGCAGGAAGGACGCCTGGGATGGATGAACGCGCGAAGGCGCTGCTCGTCGACGACCGGCGGGACAACCTGCTCGCGCTGGAGGCGATCTTGCAGGGGCTGCCCGTGGACACGGTTGCGGTCGAAAGTGGCGAGGCCGCCCTGAAGCAGCTGCTGGTGGACGACTTCGCGGTGATCCTGCTCGACGCTCGGATGCCGGAGATGGACGGGTTCGAGACCGCGAGCCACATCAAACGGCGGGAGCGGACCCGCCACGTACCGATCATCTTCCTTACCGCTGCCGACCGGGAGGCCCAGCTCGCCCTCCGGGGGTACGCCGTGGGCGCGGTGGACTACATGACCAAGCCGTTCGATCCGTGGGTGCTGCGGGCAAAGGTGTCGGTATTCGTCGAGCTGTGGGCGAAGAACCGCCAGCTGCAGGCCCAGACCGAGAAGGTACGCGAGCGGGAGGCGCGCTGGGTCGGCCTCACCGCCGCCGTCGACGAGGCGACGACGCTGCTGCGCGCCAGCCTCGACGCGGCCGCCCAGCGCGATGGCCCCGACGGCGACGCCACCGTGCGCCGTGCGCTGACCGTGCTCGAAGAGGCCCGCTGGGTGGTTGAGCCCCCGGGCTAGTTGAGGTTGCGGATCATGAGTGCTGACCGCAGTCCGGTGATGTCCAGCACCCGCAGCAGAAATTCGGCCACGTTCGTGAGGACGAGCACGCTCTGCGCGGTGGTGGCCTTCCGGCTCAGCACCACGAGCGTGCCTAGGCCCTGCGAGTCGCAGAACGTGACACCGGACAGGTCCAACACGATCCGCGGGGGCGGGTCGGCAAGCACCTCGTTGATCATGTTCGACAGGCGCTGGACCGTGAGCATGTCGATCTCTCCGGCCAGGTTGAGCACCGCTTCCGACTCGGTTCGCTGCACCGAGATCGCCAGCTCGGGACGCTCCACGGGGTCAGACTATCGTCACCGTGGTCCGGTTGTTGGACACGCGCACGGGCGTGGAGGGGCGCTTCTCGGGCCCACCTCGAGCGCTGACAGAATGGTCGGACCGTGACCGAAACGCACCACGGCGCCGCCGGCCCTTACCCGGCCGACGCGCCGGCCTCGCAGATCCTCTTCGACCGCGCTCGCGCCATCGTGCCGGGCGGGGTCAACTCCCCGGTGCGTGCGTTCGGGGCGGTGGGCGGGACGCCGAGATTCATGGTCCGCGGCGAAGGGCCTTGGCTGTTCGACGCCGACGGGCGACGCTACGTCGACCTCGTCTGCTCATGGGGTCCGCTGATCCTCGGTCACGCCCACCCCGCGGTCGTCGCCGCGGTGCAGGCGGCCGCGGCGGCCGGGACCAGCTTCGGCACCCCGACCCCCGGCGAGGTGGACCTCGGCGAGGAGCTGGTCCGGCGTACGCCCGCCGAGCAGGTCCGGCTCGTCAACTCCGGCACCGAGGCGACCATGTCCGCGATCCGGCTGGCCCGGGGCGCAACCGGCCGGTCGAAGATCGTGAAGTTCGCCGGGTGCTACCACGGCCACGTCGACGCGCTGCTCGCCGCCGCCGGCTCGGGTGTGGCGACGTTCGGCCTTCCCGACTCGCCCGGCGTCACGGGCGCGGCGGCAAGCGAGACGATCGTGCTGCCGTACAACGACCTGGCCGCCGTCGAGGCCACGTTCGCGGCGCAGGGCACCGACATCGCTGCGGTCATCACCGAGGCGGCCGCCGGCAACATGGGTGTGGTCGCCCCGCGCGGCGGCTTCAACCAGCACCTCGCCCGGATCGCGCACGCGCACGGTGCGCTGCTGATCCTCGACGAGGTGATGACCGGCTTCCGCGTATCGCCGTCCGGCTGGGCCGGGCTGGACCCCGTCGAAGCCGACCTGTGGACGTTCGGGAAGGTGATGGGCGGCGGCCTGCCCGCGGCCGCGTTCGGCGGGCGGACCGAGATCATGCAGTGGCTCGCGCCGGCCGGCCCGGTCTACCAGGCGGGCACGCTGTCGGGCAACCCGCTCGCGTGCGCGGCCGGCCTCGCCACGCTGCGGCTCTGCGATGACGCGGTCTACCGCCGGTTGGACGAGACGGCCGCCGTCGTGGGAAAGCTCGCGTCCGATGCGCTGGCCGCGGCCGGCGTACCGCATCGCTTGTCGTACGCGGGCAACATGTTCTCGATCTTCTTCACGAACCTCGACGTCGCCGACTACCACGGCGCGCGGGGGCAGGACACCGCGGCATTCCGGGCGTTCTTCCACGCCATGCTGGCTCGGGGCGTCTACCTTCCGCCGAGCGCGTACGAGGCATGGTTCGTCTCGGCGGCCCTGGACGACGAGGCCATGGAGCACCTCGCAGCGGCCCTGCCGGCGGCGGCGCAGGCGGCCGGGGCGCACGCATGAGCACCACGGTCGTCCACATGCTTCGGCACGGCGAGGTCTCCAACCCAGGCAAGATTCTGTACGGCCGGCTGCCGGGCTACCGGCTATCCGAGCTGGGCAAGCAGATGGCGAAGGCCGCCGCGCAGGCGCTCGTCGACCGGGACGTCACGTACCTGGTAGCGAGTCCGCTGGACCGGGCCCGGGAGACCGCCGAGCCGATCGCGGCGCAGTTCGAGCTGACCACCGCGGTGGACGAGCGCCTGATCGAGAGCGGGAACTGGTTCGAGGGCAAGCGGGTGTCGGTCGGCGACGGCGCGCTGCGCGATCCGCGCAACTGGTGGGTGCTGCGCGACCCCGTCACGCCGTCCTGGGGCGAGCCGTACCGGATGATCGCAGACCGAATGTTCGCCGCTCTGCAGGCCGCCCGCGTGGTCGCCGAGGGCCACGAGGCGGTGTGCGTGTCGCACCAGCTGCCGATCTGGATCCTGCGGCGGTATGTCGAGCGCAAGCGCCTGTGGCACGACCCGCGCCGGCGGCAGTGCGCCCTCGCGAGCCTCACGTCGTTCCACTTCGAGGGCGCGAACGTCGTCGGGATCGGCTACTCGGAGCCGGCCGCCCACCTGATCGTCATGTCGCCGGGCGCACGCACCGCAAAGGGGGCCTAGGTGCGCCGCCGCCTGGTGTTGCTTCCACTCGTCGCGCTGCTCGCGCTCGCCGGCCAGGCCGGGTGCGCGGGCCAGGCCGGCCGCGCGGGCACCACGGCCGATGGGACGGTCATCCAGTACGCCCCGGCGGACCGGGTAGCCGCACCGAAGATCACGGGGCAGCTGCTGGACGGGTCGGGGTACGACCCCGCGGCCACGAACGGGCAGATCGTCGTCATCAACTTCTGGGGATCGTGGTGCCCGCCATGTCGCGCCGAGGCCGCCAGCCTCGAGCAGACATACCGCGCGACCAGGGCCAGCGGCGTGTCCTTCCTGGGCATCAACATTCGCGACGACCGCGACAAGGCGAAGGCATTCGCGACCGGCCGGATGACGTACTCGAGCCTGTTCGATCCGGCCGGCCGGCTGGCGCAGCGGTTCGAGGTTCCGCCGAACACGATCCCGGCGACCCTGATCCTCGACCGGTCGGGGCGTATCGCCGTGGTCATCCGCAAGCCGGTCCGCCAGCCGGAGCTGGAGCCGATCGTGACGCGACTCGCCGCCGAGGCGGGGCGAGGATGATGGGCGACTCCTTCGCCGAGATCGCGCGCAGCGGACCGCTGCTGCTCGCGGTCGGCGTGGCGGCGCTGGCCGGGCTGGTCAGCTTCCTGTCGCCGTGCGTGCTGCCGCTCGTGCCTGGCTACCTGTCGTACGTGACCGGGCTGGCCGGCGCGGACCTGGCCGCCGGTGCCACCGGCGCGGCCGGCCGCAAGGGCCGCGTGCTCGCCGGCACGGCGCTATTCGTCGTCGGGTTCACCGTGGTGTTCACGCTCACCGCGATCCTGTTCGCGAGCGTGGGCGGCGTCCTGTTCCGGCACGCCCGGGCGTTCGAGGTTGGCGTGGGCGTCCTGATCGTGCTGCTCGGGCTCGCGTTCCTCGGTTTCGTCCCGGGCCTGCAACGCGAGGTACGCATCCACCGGTTGCCCGCCGCGGGCCTCATCGGCGCCCCGGTGTTCGGCGCCGTCTTCGCGCTGTCCTGGGTGCCGTGCGTCGGGCCGACCCTCGCCGCGGTCCTCGGTCTCGCGGCAGTCACCGGCGAGACCGGCCGCGCGGTGGTGCTCGCCGTGGCGTACTGCCTGGGACTGGGTCTGCCGTTCGTGGCGTTCGGCCTGGGCTTCCGCCGTTTGCTCGGCCTGTCCGGCGTGATCCGGCGCAACTCCCGGTGGGTCACCGCGATCGGCGGGGCGCTGCTGATCGTGGTGGGTCTCGCGCTGGTGACCGGGGGCTGGACCGAGTTCACCAACTGGCTGCGCGGCACGGTCGGGGTCGGCGAGGTGAGCGTCTGATGGCGACCGTCGACGAACGGCCGGTGTCGACAGCGGAGACACCGCCGCCGACCGGCCGCGTACACCCGCTGGTGGCCCTGCTGCGCAACTCGTGGCGCCAGCTGACCAGCATGCGTACCGCATTGATCCTGCTTCTGCTGCTCGCGCTGGCGGCGATCCCGGGCTCGGTGCTGCCGCAGCGGCCCGTCAACGCCGACCGGGTGACCCGGTACGCCACCGAGCACCCCAGGCTCGCCCCGCTGCTCGACCGGCTCGGTGCCTTCGACGTGTTCGCCTCTCCGTGGTTCGCAGCGATCTACCTGCTGCTGTTCGTCTCGCTAGTCGGGTGCGTCGTGCCGCGCCTGCGCGACCACGTCCGCGCACTGCGGGCGGCGCCACCCGCGGCGCCCCGGCGGCTCGACCGGCTGCCCCAGCACGCGGTCCTGAGCGACCACGACGGCGACGTGTCCGCGCTCGCGGCCGCCCTGCGCCGGCGTCGGTGGCGGGTCGCAGTCCGCGGTGCCGCGGTCAGCGCGGAGAAGGGCTACCTCAAGGAGACCGGCAACCTGCTCTTCCACTTCGCGCTGGTCGGTGTGCTCGTCGGCGTCGCGCTCGGCTCCTGGTACGGCTGGCACGCCAACCGACTGCTCGTCGCGGGCGCCGACACGGCGTTCTGCAACGGGCTGCAGCAGTACGACGAGTACGGGCTCGGGTATCGGGTCGACGGATCGGACCTACCGCGGTTCTGCCTCGAGCTGACCGACTTCCGGGCCGAGTACCAGCCGAGCGGCCAGGCGAAGTCGTTCCGCGCCCTCGCCACGCTGGACGCGGACGGCGCGCCCGCGCGGCCGGTGAGCTTCTCCGTCAACCACCCGCTGCGGCTGAGCGGGGCGAACGTCTACCTGATCGCGCACGGTTACGCGCCGGTGGTCCGGTACACGGATCGGTACGGGCAGAGCCAGGAGACCGTCGCCCCGTTCCTGACCCAGGACGACATGCTGACCGGTGAGGGCGTCGCGGCGTTTCCGGACGCGAACGTCGATCCGAAGACCGGGCAGCGCGCGCCGCGGCAGCAGGTCGCGTTCGAGGGTCTGTACCTGCCGACCGCGCCGGCGAGCGGGCCATTCGTGCGCTCGACCTTCCCGGCCGAGCGGTCGCCGGCCCTGAACATCGTGGCGTACCGGGGGGATCTGGGCCTCGACGCCGGCATCCCCGGCTCGGTGTACCGGCTGGACCAGCACCAGGTGGAGACCGGTCGGCTCAAGCAGGTCGGCGCGAAGCTGCTGCGGCAGGGCCAGTCATGGAGGCTGGACGACGGCACGACGGTCGAGTTCGTCGGAACCCGGCCGTGGGTGGCGCTGTCCGTGCGCCACGACCCCGGCGAGCCGATCGTGCTGGGGAGCGTCGTGATGCTGCTGGCCGGGCTGATGTTGTCGCTGACCGGCAAGCGGCGGCGAGTGTGGTTCCGGGTCGGATCTTCTCCGACGGCAGGTACTTCTCCGACGGCTGGTAGTAGTACGCTCACCGAGGCGGGCGGCCTGCCGCGCACCGACTACCCGGCCTTCGCCGAAGAGTTCACACAGCTCATCCGTGACGTCGAGACGAGTGGGAAGGGCTAGCCGATGGCCGCACTCTCCGACCAGCTGCTGGTCGTTGCGATCATGGCGTACCTGGTGGCGATGGTGTGCCACGCCGCGGAGTACGCGTTCGGCACCCGGAGTGTGGTCGGCCGCGCAGCGACTCGCGAGCTCGTGACGGCCGGCGGTGTTGCCGGCGGTGCGTCGGTGCCGACGGAGGCCGAGATCGTGGAGGCGGGCCCGCCGCGGCGGGCGGCGCTCGCCGGCCGGGCCGCCGTCGCGGCGCTGGTCGTGGCCGCCCTGGCGCACCTTGGCTGCGTACTCTCCCGCGGTCTCGCGGATGGCCGGGTGCCGTGGGGCAACATGTATGAGTTCGTGCTGGCGGTGACGTTCGTCGGCAGCGCGGCGTGGCTCGTGGTGCTCGCCCGCCGGCCCGCCGTGCGCCACCTCGGGCTGTTCATCGCGCTGGTCGAGGTGCTCCTGCTCGGCCTGGCCGGCATGGTGCTCTACGCCCCGATTACGCCGCTGCAGCCGGCCCTCAACTCGTACTGGCTGGCGATCCACGTGACCGCGGCCGTCATCGCGTCGGGCATCTTCCTCGTCGGCTTCGTCTCCGCCGCGATGTACCTGATCCGGCTGGGTTACGACGAGGGCCGGCCCGGCTTCCCGTTCACGCTCGGCGCGCGGGTGCCCGACGCGGACTCGCTCGAGCGGCTGACCTTCCGGCTGATCGCGTTCGCGTTTCCGATCTGGACGTTCGCCGTCATCGCCGGCGCCATCTGGGCCGAGTCTGCGTGGGGCCGCTACTGGGGCTGGGACCCGAAGGAGACCTGGGCGTTCATCTCCTGGGTCGTGTACGCCGGCTACCTGCACGCCCGGGCGACCGCCAGCGTCAAGCGCTCGACCGCGGCGTGGATCGCCGTGCTTGGCTGGGCGACCATGCTGATGAACCTGTTCGGAGTGAACCTGTTCTTCTCCGGCCTGCACTCGTACGCGGGCGTCAAGTAAGGGCAGGCTTTGATCGCCACCGCGGCTACGGAACCCGCAGTGCGACTTCGGGGTTTCGTAGCCGCCGCGGCGACCATTCCGCGATCGGCGACAGCCCACCCCCCGGTGACGCGGGGCGGCCGTACGCCAGACTGGTCGGCATGGCGGCACGAGGCTTCCCGTACACCGATCTGAAGGACTTCCTCGCCGCGCTGGAGGCGGCCGGCGAGCTGCACCGTGTCGCCGTCCCGGTGGATCCCACGCTGGAGATCAGCGAGATCGTCACCCGAACCGTGCGGTCGCGGGGGCCAGCACTGCTGTTCGAGCGGCCGACCCGTGGCGAGATGCCGCTGGCCATCAACGTCTTCGGCACCGACCACAGGATGGCGATGGCACTCGGCGTGGCGGACGTCAACGAGATCGGCGCCCGGATCGGCGACCTGATCCGGCCGGAGCTGCCCGTTGGCTGGGCCGGTATCCGGGACGGGCTGGGCAAGCTCATGCAGCTGAAGTCCGTGCCGCCCAAGCGGGTGCGGACCGCGCCGTGCCAGCAGGTCGTCTACCAGGGTGCCGACGTCGACCTCAATCGGCTGCCGGCCCTGCAGACCTGGCCCGACGACGGCGGAGTGTTCCACAACTACGGGTTGACCCACACGAAGCACCCGGAGACCGGCAAGCGCAACCTCGGCCTGTACCGGTTGCAGCAGCACTCGCCCAACACGCTCGGCATGCACTGGCAGATCCACAAGGACTCGACCGCCCACCACGCCGTGGCCGAGCGACGCGGAGAGCGGCTGCCGGTCGCGATCGCGTTCGGCTGCGACCCCGTCGTTTCCTACGCGGCGAGCGCACCGCTGCCGTCCGACATCGACGAGTACCTGTTCGCGGGGTTTCTGCGCGGCGAGCGGGTCGAGATGGTCGACTGCCTGACCGTGCCACTGCAGGTGCCGGCGCACGCGCAGGTCGTGCTCGAGGGGTACGTCGAGCCGGGTGAGCGGCACCCCGAGGGTCCGTTCGGCGACCACACCGGGTTCTACACTCCGGTCGAGCCGTTCCCGGTGCTGCACGTCGAGTGCATGACGACCCAGCGCGATCCGGTGTACCACTCGATCGTCACGTCCAAGCCGCCGCAGGAGGACGGGCCGATCGGACGGGCCACCGAACGCATCTTCCTGCCGCTGATCAAGATGCTGATCCCCGACATCGTTGACATGTCGATGCCGGAGCCCGGCGTCTTCCACAACTGCCTGATCGTGTCCATCGCCAAGCGCTACCCGAAGCAGGCGCAGAAGGTGATGTCCTCGATCTGGGGCGCGCACCTGCTCTCGCTGACGAAGCTGATCGTCGTCGTCGACGACGACTGCCACGTGCACGACTACCCCGAGGTCGCGTTCCGGGCGTTCGGCAACGTGGACTACGCGCACGACCTGCTGCTGACGGAGGGCCCGGTCGACCACCTCGACCACGCGTCGTACCAGCAGTTCTGGGGTGGCAAGGCCGGCATCGACGCGACCCGGAAGCTGCCGACCGAGGGCTACCACCGCGGCTGGCCCGCCCCGGCGGTCATGTCGCCGGAGATCCGGGCCTTGGTCGACAAGCGGTGGAAGGAGTACGGGCTCACGTGACGACGACGGTCGAGCAGAGGCGGCCCATTCGCGCGTTCCTGCGGCTCGTGGCGATCGAGCACTCCGTGTTCGCGCTGCCGTTCGCGTACCTCGCCGCGCTCACGGCCATGCAGGTGAACGGCTCTGGCGTCCGCTGGGGCGACCTGGCGCTGATCACCGTCGCGATGATCGGCGGGCGCACGTTCGCGATGGCGGCCAACCGGATCATCGATCGGCGGATCGACGCGCGCAATCCGCGTACCGCCGGACGAGAGCTCGTCACCGGTGCGGTCAGCGTGCGGACGGCCTGGACCGGCGCGGCGATCGCGCTCGCGGTGTTCCTCGGCGCGGCGGCCGCGCTCAACCCGCTGTGCCTCGCGCTGGCCCCGCTCGCCGTGGTTCCGCTCGTGGTCTATCCGTACGCGAAGCGGTTCACCGACTGGCCGCACGCGCTGCTCGCACTGGCCCAGGCGGTCGCGCCCGTCGGCGCCTGGCTCGCGGTCACCGGCACATTCGCCGGGACCGGCCCGGCCTGGGTGCTTGCCGCCGGCGTCGGGCTGTGGATCGGCGGCTTCGACCTGATCTACGCGAGCCAGGACGCCGAGGTCGACCGGCGGATCGGGGTGCACAGCGTGCCCGCCCGGTACGGGGTGCGGTTCGCGCTGCGCGCGTCGGCCGCCGCGCACGTGCTCACGTCCGTGCTGTTCGTCTGGTACGGCGCGCTGGTCGGCTTCGGCTGGCTCTGGGCGATCGGACTGGCGCTCGCGGTCGTGGCGTTCATCTACCAGCACTCGATCGTCAAACAGGACGACCTGTCCCGCGTCAACCGGGCGTTCTTCACGGCGAACGGCTTCGTCGGGGTCGCGCTGTTCGTGTTCGCGCTGCTGGACCTCGTCGTGCGCGGCGGCCTGCCATGAGCGCGCGACGTCCGTGGGTGGTCGGCGTATCCGGAGCCTCCGGTACGCCGTACGCGGCGGCCGTGTTGAGGGCGTTGTTCGACGCCGGCGAGCCGGTTGACCTCGTGGTCTCCCGAGCCGCCCGACTGACCATTCTGGACGAGACCGGACGCCCGTTCCGGGACGCGCACTGGAAGGGCGACCTCGCCGCGTGGGTGGGGCGCGAGTTGGCGGGCGCCGACGTCGTGCACTGGCCGGCCGGTGATCTGGCCGCGGGGCCGAGCAGCGGCTCGTACCCGACGCGGGGGATGGTCGTGGTGCCGGCGAGTACGGCGGCGTGCGCGGGGATCGCGATCGGGCTGTCCAAGGACCTGTTGCAGCGCGCGGCCGAGGTCAACCTCAAGGAGGGTCGCCGGGTCGTCGTCGTGCCGCGGGAGACGCCGGTGACCCGCAGCCACCTGGTGCACCTGCTGGCGCTGCACGACGCCGGTGCGACGGTGTTGCCGGCCAGCCCCGGCTTCTATGGCGCGGGCGCGAACGCCTCCGCGGCGCAGCTCGTAGACTTCGTCGCGGGCAAGATTCTCGACGCCCTCGGCGTACACAATGACCTGTCTCGCCGGTGGTCCGGCGAGTTGGGCGCGGTGGCCGACCCTGGCGGCCCCGTTCTTGACTAACGCGAACCGTGTTCTGACCGGCTGCCGACGTCCTCGCCTTCGTGCAGTTCCCCTTCGCCCTCGAGCAGGGCGCGAACCTCTGACTCCCGGAACCTGCGGTGTCCGCCGGGGGTCCTGATGCTGCCGATCCGCCCCGCCGCGGCCCACCGGGTCACGGTCTTCGGGTCGACGCGGAACAGCGCGGCCACCTCGCCCGGCGTTAGCAGACGATCTCCAGTGTCCACGACCCCCTCCTCGCGTCGCTGAGACCCAGGCCGGCTACGCCCAGTAGAGCACCATCAGCGTGCCGTGTCCGGGAAACGTGGAAATCGCACTGGTTGAGAAGTTAGCGCGGCGGGCTCCGCGAGTGCCTCTCATGTTCATGCCACACGGTGGCTGAGGATTAGGGTCTACAGGCCGTGGACACCATCGACCGCAGCCTCGTCGAGTTGCTGCGCATGAACGCGCGGCTGTCGTACGCCGAGCTTGCCCGACAGGTCGGACTGTCCGCCCCGGCGGTGCACGAGCGGGTCGGCAAGCTCGAGGCGAGCGGCGTGATCCGGGGGTATCACGCCGACGTCGAGCCCGAGGCGATCGGCCTCGGCGTGACCGCGCTGATCGGCATCGTCCAGGACTCCGACGTGGAGATCGATGACGTCGTGGCCGCCCTGCGTGAGCTGCCGGAGATCGAGTCGTGCTACTTCATGGCCGGCGAGGAGTCATTCCGCGTCGTCGCCCGGGTGGGCGCGATCGCCGAGCTCGAGCAGCTCATCGTGCGGCTCAACCGCACTCCCGGCGTGGCCTCCACGCGTACCGCCATCGCCCTGTCGACGCGGTGGGAGAACCGGCCGCAGCCGAGCCCTCACCGCTGACGCTCGAGACCGTTGCCGGTAGATTGCCGCCGTGACTGGGCATTCGGCCGGCGCCGCCGTGGTGACCGGCGCGGGCCGCGGCCTGGGGTCCGCGATCGCGGCGGCGCTGCACCGCGACGGGTGGCGCGTGCTGGTCACGGACGTCGACGCCGAGGCCGCGGCCGCCGCGGCGAGGCCGCTCGGTGGCTGGGCCACCGCCCTGGACGTGCGTGACGAGGCGGCCTGCCGCGCGACCGCGGCGATGGCGGACGCCGCGGACGGCGGCCTGCGACTGTGGGTCAACAACGCGGGCATCCTCGTGACGGGTCCCTCGTGGACACACGATGCCGAGACCCGCCGCGCGGTGATGGAGGTCAATGCGCTCGGGGCGATGAACGGCACCATGGCCGCCCTTGAGCTCATGCGCCCGGCCGGCCGGGGGCACGTCATCAACATCGTCTCGCTCACCGGCCTGATCGCGCCGCCGGGCGAGGTCGTGTACGCCGCCAGCAAGCACGCGTTGATCGCGTTCAGCATCGGCACCCTCAACGACCTGCGCGCGGCCGGGGAGACCGGCGTACACATCTCGTGCGTGTGTCCCGATGGGGTGTGGACCCCGATGCTGTACGACCGGCTCGCCGACGACGGCGCCGCCGCCTCGTTCACCGGCACCCTGCTGCGCCCACAGCGGGTGGCCGAGCGGGTGGCCCAGCTTGCCCGACATCCGCGCCCGGTCGTATCCATCCCGCGCTGGCGGGGCGCCCAGGTTCGGCTCCTGGACGCCGTGCCCGGTGCGTCGACGCGGCTGGCCCGCGTGGTGCTGGCCGTCGGCCGGGCCGGTCAACGGCGTCACGCCAGGCGGATCGCCCGCCACCGAGCCAAGGAGTGATCTTGGCGGGTGTTACCGTCGGGGCGTGCCACAGCTGGATCGATGTAACGACGACGTCCGCGCCTGGCTGACGGAGGCGATCCGCAAGGTGGACGCCGACGCGAACCGCTCCGCCGACACCCACCTGCTGTCGTTTCCGCTGCCGACGGAGTGGGGCGTCGACCTCTACCTCAAGGACGAGTCAGTCCACCCCACCGGGTCGCTCAAGCACCGCCTGGCCCGCTCGTTGTTCCTTTTCGCCCTGTGCAACGGGTGGATCGGCCCGCACACGACGATCGTGGAGGCCTCGTCCGGCTCCACGGCGGTCTCCGAGGCGTACTTCGCCCGGATGCTCGGGCTGCCGTTCATCGCCGTCATGCCGGCCTCGACCTCACCGGAGAAGATAAGCCTGATCGAGTTCCACGGCGGCAAGTGCCATCTCGTCGACAACCCGGCCTCCGTGGTCGTCGAGGCCCGCTGGCTGGCCGAGGACCTCGGTGGGCACTTCATGGACCAGTTCACGAACGCCGAGCGCGCCACCGATTGGCGTGGCAACAACAACATCGCGGAGTCAATCTACGAACAGATGGCCCGCGAGCGGTACCCGGTGCCGGCCTGGATCGTGGTCGGTGCCGGCACCGGCGGCACGTCGGCCACGATCGGTCGGTACGCCCGGTACCAACGGCACCGCACCAAGCTCTGTGTCGTGGACCCGGAGAACTCGGCCTTCTACCCCGCCTGGGAGGCGCTCGACTGGTCGGTGACGACGGGTCTCGGCTCGCGCATCGAGGGCATCGGCCGTCCGGGCGTCGAGGCGTCGTTCCAGCCGTCGGTGGTGGACCGGATGATCCGCGTACCGGATGCGGGCTCGCTCGCCACCATGCGGATGGCCTCGACCCTGCTCGGCCGCGGGGTCGGAGGATCGACGGGCACGAACCTCTGGGGCGCGTTCGCGCTGCTCGCCGAGCTGCGATCGGGTGGCGAGCGCGGCTCCATCGTGACGCTGCTGTGCGACGGCGGGGAACGGTACGCGCACACCTATTACGACGACGCCTGGGTGGCTGCTCAGGGCCTCGACCTGGCGCCGTATCTGGCCACCGTGGAGCGGTTCCTGGCCGGCGGCGACTGGGTCGAACCGGACGTGCCCTAGCCCACCAGTTCGTCGACGTAGCACCAGCGCCAGCTCTCACCCGGCTGGAACGACCGCATGACCGGGTGCTTGGTGGCCTCGAAGTGTGCGGTGGCGTGCCGGCGGGGCGACGAGTCGCAGCAGCTCACCCGGCCGCACGTCAGGCACAGGCGCAGGTGCACCCAATCGGTCCGGCCCTCGGCCAGGCAGTCCTGGCAGCCCTCGGTGCTCTGCGGGGCTAGCTCGGTCGCCTGGTCCAGGTGTTCGCAGCTCATTGCCCTCCTCGCTCCAACGCAGCTTCCTCCAGGTCCATATCGCGTTGGGCCTTGACAAGCACTTCTTCCGCGATGCGACCCTCGTCGCGGGCCCGGCGAAACACCTCCCGCTCCGCCAGTAGCATCTCGCGGCGCAGCCGGACGTACGCCCCAGACGGTGTCTCTGCGTCGCCGCCCAGGCGCTCCCACGCGGTGTTGCTCCTGCTCTCGGTCAGCCGCCGGAGGCGTTCGACGACGTCCGGTGGCGCGCTGTCGGCGCTCTCGTCCAGCCGCTCTCGGGCGGCCCGGCTCGCCGCGAACTGCACCTCGGCCTCGGCCAGCACATCCTGCATGGGATCGTCGGGCGGCGGGCGAAGCCACCGTGCGAACGCGGGCAGCGTCGTGCCCTGCAGCCCGAGCGTGCCGAGGATGACCGCGAACGCGAGCCAGACGAACAGGTCGCGTGGGTAGGTCGCGTCGCCGGCGAGGGTGAGCGGCAGGGCGAGCGCCGTGGCCAGGGTGATCACGCCACGCATCCCGGCCCAGGCGATCACCGTCGGCACGGTCCACGGGGGTGGCGGGTCCCGTCGCCGCACCGCCGGGATGCGCCGCGGGAGGTACGTGGCGGGGTACATCCAGACGAACCGGGTGACGATCACTGTGCCCAGGACCGCGGCGGTGATGCCCACGATCTGCGCGAACGGGGTGTCGAGCCGGGCGAGCACGCCCCGCAGCTGCAGCCCGACGAGCAGGAAGACCAGCCCCTCGAGGACGTAATTGGCGATCTTCCAGAACGCGCCCATCTGCAGCCGGGAGGCCGCCGACATCAGGATGGGCAGGCGGTGCCCGAGGTACAGCCCGGCCACCACGACCGCGACGATCCCCGAGGCATGGACAGCCTCCGCCGCCAGCACGACGAGGAACGGGGTGAGCAGCGAGATCGAGTTGTCGATCAGCGGATCCGTCGTCCGCTTGTGCAGGTACGCGATGACGACCGCGCAGCCGCCACCGATGAGAAGCCCGCCGGCGGTGGAGACCACCACCTCCCGAGTGATGTCGAGAGCGTCGATCGCCGAGCCGACCGCCGCGAACACCGCGATCCGGAAGAGCACCAGAGCGGTGGCGTCGTTGAGCAGGCTCTCGCCCTCGAGGATCGTGACCATGCGTCGAGGCAGGCCGATTCGGCGGGCGACGGCGGTGGCCGCGATGGCGTCGGGCGGCGCGACGACGGCGCCGAGCGCGAGGCAGATGGCCAGCGGTACGCCAGGTACCAGGGCGTACACGACCAGGCCGACCGCGGTCGCGGTGAACAGCACCAACCCGACCGCGAGCAGCAGGATGGGGCGCAGGTTGTACCGGACGGCGGGCACCGATGTCTCGAGCGCCGCCACGAACAACAGCGGCGGCACGATGCCGATGAGGACGAACTCGGGGTCGAGGTCGATTGAGGGTACGTGCGGCAGATACGAGATCGCCACACCGACGCCGACCAGGAGGATGGGTGCGAGCAGCCCAAGCCGCCGGGCCAGAGCCTGGACCGCGACCACGATCGCGATCAGGCTGACCGTCTCCGCGAGGACCTCCACGCTGCGAGCCTATGGCGTGCGCTCGGCGAGACCGGGGTAGCGGGCCACGTACCCATCCGCATCGAGGTCCAGCTCGGCGCTGAACGACCGGGACGAGAACCGCACCCCACCGTCGAGCGCCGTGTACCGCTGCTCCGCGGCCACGACCTCCAGCGAGGGCACGAGCACCCAGGCGACCACGACCGTGCGCTCCGTGCCCGGCGGCGCCGCCAGCAGGCCGAGCCGGCGTACCGGAAGGGTGTTGAATAGCGGCGCCGCGCCGAGATCCACGTCGACGGCCTCGGCCAGTCGATCGGGCTCCTCGGTGCCGGGCAAGCCGGCCCGAGCATGCCCGGCCGACACGAGGGCACGGTCGAGGTCGCCCTGCTCGGCGGTCGTCACCCGCCAGCGGCCGGCCGCCCGCTCCAGGCGCGCCGTCCGCTGCCACCCCGCGCCCTCGGCGTTGACCTCGAGCCGCACCGTCGCCCACCCCTCGTCGGTCACCAGCTCATATCGGCAGGTGTACGGCACGGGAGCGGCCGCGACGGCGACACCGCGGGCGTACAGGCCCCGAGCGTCGTCCGCCAGGGCGTGGTCGGCGCCCGCGGTGTCGGTGCGCCGCCAGAACAGGGACTTCGGCAGGGTCGGCATGGATTCCGACGTTACCGGTCGCCGGCCGCGTCCAAGGCCTCCGCGCGGGTGAACGTGGGATTGAGTTACCGGGACTCGCGGTGGCGGAACCGTTTGGACCACGGGTGGTCTCGGGCCGTCCGATCCCGGCGCGGTGCGCGGTCCGAGCCGGCGACAGCGGACCACGGCGCCGCCCGGTCACGGCCGGGGCGGGCCTGCCGCCCGGTGCGCCGCGGCTCCGGGTCCGGCGCCACCGGTACGCCGCTCGGCTCCCGCGCGCCGGTCAGCTCGGCGAGCGCCGGGTCACCCGCGCGTACCCGCGTCTGTGCCGGCTCGACGCCGGCCTTCTCGAGCATCGCGACGGTCGACTTGCGCTGTTTGGGCAGCACGAGGGTGGCCACCGCGCCGGACTCCCCGGCGCGCGCGGTGCGTCCCGCCCGGTGCAGGTAACCCTTGGCGTCCCGTGGCGGGTCGATGTGAACGACCAGCGAGATGCCGTCGACATGGATGCCGCGGGCGGCCACGTCCGTGGCGACCAGCACGCCCGTCCGACCCTCGCGGAACTCGGCGAGCGTCCGCGTGCGTACGCGCTGAGTCTTCCCGCCGTGCAGCGCGCCGGCCCGGACGCCGACCGACGCGAGCTGCTCGACGAGGCGGTCCACGCCGGCCTGGGTGCGTGCGAACATGATCGTTCGACCATGCCGGGCGGCGATCGACGCGGCGACGTTGAACTTCTCCTGCGGCGGGATGAGCAGCACGTGATGGTCCATTGTGGACACCGTCGCCACGGGCAGCGAGGTGAAGTGCGTTACCGGGTCGGACATAAACCGCCGCACCAGCGCGTCGACGTCGGTGTCGAGGGTCGCCGAGAACAGCAGTCGCTGCGTGCCGGCCCGGGTCAGCGCGAGCAGCTCGGTTACCTCGGGCAGAAAGCCCATGTCGGCCATCTGATCGGCCTCGTCGAGCACAGTGACCTCGATGTCGTCGAGCGAGCAGGCGCCGCGGTCGATGAGGTCGCGAAGGCGACCAGGGGTCGCCACGACGATCTCCACACCACGGCGAAGGGCATCCATCTGGCGGTCGTAGGGCACGCCGCCGACAACGGTCGTGAGGGACACCCCGATCGACCGGCCCAGCGGGGCGAGCGCGTCGACGACCTGCATCGCCAGCTCCCGGGTCGGCACCACGATCAGCGCCCTCGGTCGGCGAGGCCGGGCCGGGCGCCCGCCAACGCGCGCCAGCACCGGCAGGCCGAACGCGAGCGTCTTGCCGGATCCCGTCTGGCCCCGACCGAGCACATCCCGACCGGCGAGCGCGTCCGGCACCGTCGCGGCCTGAATCTCGAAGGGCTCGGTGATGTCGTCCCTGGTCAGCGCGCGAACGAGCGCAGCGGGGAGGCCGAGATCGGCGAAGCCTTCGGCGGGCGAGTCGGTGGGGTCGTCAAGGAAGGATGGGAACGTGCTGGGGTCAGCGAAGCTGGTCACGAATACCTCTCGGGCGCGGGCGCGTCCTTGGCCGCCGAACCTATCGGTCCGGGCCCGGTGGCCTCGTCCCAGCGCGGCTGCGCGCCGCCGACTCGCCTGCAAGAACGCCCAGGAGCGCACGCCAACGCGTGCGCCGGTGGATGATCCGTTCGAGTGTACGGGGAGCGGCTCGCCGCTCCCGCCGGACGCACGCCGCCAGTGGTCAGCATCACCCCCCGGCCGGTGCTACTGGCCGAACAATCCGGCGAACACCGCTCCCAGGGAGCCGCTCATGAGCGCCGCGACGAGCAGCCCGACCGCGACCAGCGCGGCGACAACCAGCGTGGCGCGCAGGATCACCCGCGCCGTGCTGTTCGTCGACCGGGCCACATCCATCTGGCCGTGCCCGAGGATGTGCCCGGTCAGCGATCCCGAGTTCTCCTGGCTGGCGGGCGGGCCCCCTTCGGCCATCGCGGGGCCGCGCGAGGCCGGTCCGCCGGGTCGACCGTAGACACTGCCGTCTGGTCGCTGGTTGCGGGCCCACTGGCCGTACTCGGCCGAGGCGACCACGGGCACGGCACTCGGAGGCAGGGGCGGGCGGGACTCCTCGGCGGCGCTCGCCATCGACGGCGGAGGCGGCGGGAACGGCGGCGCCGGCATCGGACCCGGTGGGCTGGGCGGCCCAGGGAGCGGTGACGGCGGGCCCGGGGGAGGCGACGGCGGGCCCGGGGGAGGCGCCGGCGGAGCGGGCGGGTTCGGCGGGTACGGCGGCCCCGGCTGGGGGCCGGGACCCGGCGGGCCGGGCGGTTCGGGTCCCGGCGGAACCGGCTGGGGTGGAGGGGGTGGTGGCGACGGGACCGGGGGTCCGGGCTCCGGCGCCGGCGGCTGTGGCCCGGGTGACGGCGGGGTCGGTTCCGGCCCGGGGTATGGCGACGGCGCGGGCGGCTCCGCCGGCTCGGGGGGCTTCGGCGGCTGCGGCGGTTGGTGCGGCTGCGGTGGTTCGTGCGGCTGCGGCGGCTCGGCGGGCTGCGGCGGCTCGGCGGGCTGCGGCGGCTGGGCCGGCTGCGGCGGCTGGGCCGGCTGCGGCGGTTCGGCGACGCGCGGCATCGGCGGTCGTGGTCGCTCGATCGGCTCGGCTGTCGACGGTGACGATGCGTCCGGCGGCGACGAAACGGGCGACCGGAACTCCGTGACGGGCCAGGACTGTATGGGCGGCCACGGGAGAACCGGCGCGGCCGGCTGCCCCGGTGGCGACTCCGGCCCGGCCTGCGTGCCTGGCTCGGCCGGCGTGCCCGGCTCGGCCGGCTCCCCGGTGATCACTGCGCCGGTCCGGTAGACCCGCGATCGACTCACGATGGGCGGCGGCCCGGGCAGGTCCGCGGCGCTAATGCGGCTCCAGGCAGGCACGGGCGCCGAGGCCCGAGCGGGGTCGACCCGCTGCCCGGGTGGGTCGGGCGTCGGGACGGACGGTTCGGGGTCGTCGCCGGCCGCGTCCGCTGGTTTCCAGGGCGGGATGGCAAACGCGTCCCACGACACCGCCGAGACCAAGGCAGGTACCACCGGCGTACCCGCCCGCGGCAGGTCGTCGACACGATCGGGCGGGGCGGGCGGAGTGACTGTGTCCGGGCCTTCGCCGCCGCGGTAGGTGCCGCCGGCCGGCCGAACCCGCGCGCGTACGACATCGGGAGGCTTCACCGGCGTCTGGCCGGCGACCGTCGCCCGCCCGACCACGGGAGCCTCGGGCGCACCGCCCTTCTCTTCGTCCATCAACGCCCTCCCGCACGCCCGCTTGGGGATGCCTCGTCCCCACTGCCACTCGAGCTACGGCATTACCGCCCCTCACCGTGCCATATCCGGGCGACGGCGCACAGCCGGAGCGCGTACGCCGAGGTCAGGTGCCCGACGTGGACGTGGGCGCCGGCGCGGACGCGGTCGAAGAAGTCGTTGGCTCGGTGGACGCCGAGGTCTCCGGTGCCGCGGCCGTGGTGTCGGTGGGCGACGGGGAGGTGGGCTCCGCTGCCGCAGTGGGCGACTGCGTCGTCGGCGTCGGTGATGGGGTGGTGGGCGTCGGTGATGGGGTGGTGGGCGTCGGTGACGGCGTGGTGGGCGTCGGTGACGGCGTGGTGGGCGTCGGTGACGGCGTTGTGGGCGTCGGTGACGGCGTAGTGGGCGTCGGCGACGGCCGGGTGGGCGACGGCGTGGGCGACGGCCTGGTCGGCGGCGCGGTCGTCGGCGGGGGAGCGGGAGCCCCGGGCGGTGGAGGCGGCGGCGCGGGGGCGCCCGGCGCGGGCACCGGACCGTACACGCGCGTCGCCGCGAAGAAACGCGACCACCACACCGTCGAGATCTTCACGACGTCGCCGGTCGTGGGCGCGTGCACCATCTTTCCGTTGCCGATGTACATGCCGACGTGGTGAATGCCGGTCCAGTCGCTCGAGCTGCTGAAGAACAGCAGGTCGCCCGGGAGCAGCGCATACCGCGAGACGGACTTCGTCCGGGTGGCGTAGTACTGGTCCTTGGCCACCCGGGGCAACGTCAAGCCGGTAGACCGGTACGCCGCCCACATCAGGCCCGAGCAGTCGTACCGGTCCGGCCCTTCGGCGCCCCATAGGTATGGCTTGCCGAGCTGCCTGAGGGCGAAGGCCACTGCGGCCAGAGCCTGCGCGCTGGCCTTCATGCCGGCGATGTCCCCGCCGACGTATGCGGCACCGAGCCGCTGCTCGTTCGCCTCGATCTCGCGCTCGATGGCGGCGAGTTCGGACGCGTGCCGTCGCTTGAGCTCGAGGAGGGCGGCCTCGCGTTGCTTGTACGTCGCCTGCAGCAGGGTGTACCGGGCCGACGCCGACCGCTCGGCGTTCAGCGCGTCGAGGTACGCCTGCTGCGCAGCCTGTTCGGCCTCCTGCGCTCGGGTCACATCGCGGGCCGCCGCCTCGGACGCGGCCGAGGAGTCGTCGGTGACGCCGGACAGGGCGCCCAGGCCGTACAGGTCGCGGAGCCCGGGCGGCATCCCGGCCGCGTCCTTGAACGCCTTGTTCGCCGCCTGATGCGCGCGGTCCTGGGCCACCCGCAGGGCATCGCCCGCCTGTCGCCACCGGTAATCCGCCAGCACTCGCGCGCTGCGCAGCTCGGAAAGCTCGATGCCCAGCTGCTTGAGCTGCTCGCCGATGGTGGAGAGCTCCGTCTCGGCGGCCGTGATCTGGTTGGCCAGGCTGCTGAGCGGGGTTCGTTGACCGATCGGCGCCGTGAAGCTCTCGGGCTTCGGCAAGGACAGAGCGCCGGCCGGTACCGGCCGCGATCCCGTATCGGGCACGGTCGTCGCGTTGCTCGGGTCCGCGTACGCGGGAGCCCCGAAGGCCGCGGTCGCCGCCGCGCCGAGCAGCGCCGACCAGGCGATCGGTCGCAGCGCGGGGCCGAGGACGCCCTGGGGTTGGGCCACGTTCCTCCCCCGACGCCTGCGCCTCGCCATCCCTGCCCGCTCCCCGTCCGGCCCCACCCAGGCCCGTGACCGCCGTGGACCGCGTGTCATGTGTTCCGTCTCACCCTGTCTTACCCCAGCGGCCTCGGCCTGTCGATGCATTCGTAGATAACCGGACGCGAGCAAGAACCGGCAATTCGGCTAAATGCGGGTGACCCGTCTGGCTAACACCCTTCGCCGTGCGCCGCGCACTGTGGACGTAGTCTCGGCGGGGAGGACCATCGCCCGAGAGAGGGACGCCGCGAGCATGGACGCCGGACGAAAGCGGGAGCTCGAAGAGAAGGTGTACGCCGCGGAGCGGCTCACCCGGGAGGACGGCGTAGCGCTCTATGAGAGCGATGATCTCGCATGGCTCGGCAGACTCGCGCACCACCGGCGTACCGAGTTCAATGGTGACCGCGTGATGTTCAACGTCAACCGGCACCTGAACCTGACGAACGTGTGTAGTGCCTCGTGCGCCTACTGCTCCTTCCAGCGCAAGCCCGGCGAGAAGGCCGCGTACACGATGCGCGTCGAGGAGGCCGTCGCCAAGGCCAAGGAGATGGAGGGTGAGCAGCTCACGGAGCTGCACATCGTCAACGGCCTGCACCCGACGCTGCCGTGGAAGTACTACCCGAGGGTCCTGCGCGAGCTCAAGGCGGCGCTGCCCGACGTGTCGCTCAAGTGCTTCACGGCCACCGAGATCCACTGGTTCGAGAAGATCTCGGGCCTGCCGGCCGACGAGATCCTCGACGAGCTGATCGACGCCGGCCTGGCGTCGCTGACCGGCGGCGGCGCGGAGATCTTCGACTGGGAGATCCGCCAGCAGATCGTGGACCACGCCACACACTGGGAGGACTGGTCGCGCATTCACCGGATCGCCCACGCCAAGGGACTTCGTACGCCGTCCACAATGCTGTACGGCCACATCGAGGAGCCTCGGCATCGGGTCGACCACGTCCTGCGCCTACGCGAGCTGCAGGACGAGACCGGTGGCTTCGCGGTCTTCATCCCGCTGCGCTACCAGCACGACTTCGTCGACTCCGCCGACGGCGTGATCCGCAACCGCCTGCAGGACCGGACGACGATGGCCTCGCCCGCCGAGTCGCTCAAGACGTTCGCGGTGTCGCGGCTGCTCCTCGACAACGTGCCACACCTCAAGTGCTTCTGGGTGATGCACGGTCTGTCGGTGGCGCAGCTGTCGCTGAACTTCGGCGTCGACGACCTGGACGGCTCGGTCGTCGAGTACAAGATCACGCACGACGCGGACGCGTACGGCACGCCGACCACCATGCACCGCGAGGATCTGCTCGACCTGATCTGGGACGCCGGCTTCCGACCCGTCGAGCGCAACACGCGGTACGAGGTGGTCCGCGAGTACGGCCCGCCGCCGACGCTGGCCGAGCGGCGCGCCGAACCACAGCAGGTTTGGGCCTGACCGCCCGCACCCTTCGCACTGCTACCGTCGATCATCGACCGACCATCACGTACCCTCATCCCGACATGAACGACAGAACGGACCGCGGCGACGTCCGCCGTGACGCCCAGGGGCGGCTCATCAGGGCGGTCGATCTGCTGGGCCTGACCCTGGGCGGGTTCGTTGTGGGGATCATGGCGCTGGTGCTCTTCGATGGGGCGTTCGCGCTGCTGGGGTTCGGCGACTTCGGCCGGGCGAACGGTTGGCTGGCGGTGATCCTTCCCGGGTGGCTGTTCGTCGAGGACTTCCGCGCCTGGCGCTACGGGCCGGCCCGCGTCGTCGCCGCGCTGGTCGCGGCCGGGGTGGGGGTCGGGCTCGGCCTCGTGGCGGCCGGGCTCGCCGGAGGCCTGCCTGCGCTGGTGTCCGGCGGGACGGGCGCCCTCGTCGCATCGGTCGCGTACGCGCTGATCTGGTTCTACGGCGTCCGGTGGCTGTCCCATCGGGCCGGTGAGGGGTAGCGATGAGTCCCGCCGTCAAGTACACGTTGGGCCGCATCGGCCTGTTCGTGGCGGTTGCCCTCGTGCTGTGGCCGATCGACATGAACATTTTCGTCAAGCTGATGATCGCTGTCCTGGCCTCGGCAGGTCTCGCGTACTTCCTGCTCCGTGGCTGGCGGGACCAGATGGCCGAGCAGCTCGCCGCGGCGTCCGCGCGCCGGCGCGGTCAGCGGGAACGGCTGCGCGCCGCGCTGGCCGGGGAGGACGAGGCACCTCGGGAGACCGAGGGCGGCGGGGCGGGGGAACGCGACGTCCCGGACAAGAGGCCGCCCGACGACGACACCGAACCCGGCGCCCACTGAGCGCCTGCGAGCGGCGTTCGCCGGCCGGGGAAGGCGAGGGCCTGCAGCTCAGTCCGTAAACCCTCGGCGCTCGGCGATGCGCTCGAGGTCGTCCGCGATCGCCTCGAGCCGGCTCATGCCGGCCTCGACGCTCGCCATCGACTGCTCGCTGGGGCGCTGGTGCAGCAGCGGTGCCAAGATTTCATCGGCGCGCTTGGCGTACTCCCGCTGCGCCTTCGTCACCGCGGCCGTGACCTCGGCCGCGAGCTGATCGGTGGTGAGCCGTAGCGCGTCCGGTCCAATGTGGAGCTCCTGGAGCGCGCCGCCAGGGCCGGTGCGGGCTCGCACGTGGCCGCGCGGCGAGGTCGCCTCGGCGTACTGCTCGGCCAGGTGGGCCTGCATCTCGGTGAGCCGTTCGACCTGACGCTGCGCGTACTCGACCAGCTCGCCGAGGCTGTTGATGTCACCCACGTCGCCCGCCCCCTTCCTCGAGCCGCCCGTGCGATGGCATGCTGGGCGCCATGCCTGGGGACCCTACCGCGCTGCTGGCTCCGGTAGTCCGGCCCCTGCTGCGTTCGGGTGAGCAGCTGCGCATCGCGGCGCGCGTCCGCACCGATCCGGGCGTCACCGAGCGCGTCCCGCTCGGCCGCGAGCTGGTCGGCATGGTCAACCCGCTCGCCTGGTTCGGCCTCGACGCCAACCCCGGCCACCTGGTGCGCCGACTCACCTGGGGGTACGCCGTTGTCGGGCCGGAGCACTGCCTGGCTCGCGACGTGTACGCCGTAGTGGACGAGCAGATGACGAGGTCCGCGCTGGCGGTGACCGGTGAGCGGCTCATCGTGGTGGGACTGCGCCCAACCGGGCGTACCCAGATGACACCCGACGGCGTCCACGTGAGCGAAAGCGGCGTCATCGTGGGCGAGTGGCCACGCGCGGTCATCCGCCGTGCGGTACGGACGCCGCGTGGCATTCTCCGCCGCGGCCGGTTCGAGCTGTCGTTCGGCGACGATTCGAGCTGTGCCCTCCTCTGCGAGTGGCCGCCGCAGTCCGGGCCGCTCGTCGAGGAGCTCGCGGCCGTGGGGAGGATGAGATGACCGACGACGTCCGCGTACACCTCGACGCCCTCAGCCGGTACGCCGACGCGGCGGACGAGCTCGCCGAGCGGTTCGCCGAGGT
>DASXRC010000213.1:0-25960 GCA_036506795.1 Micromonosporaceae bacterium | reverse complement strand
CGGTACGCGGTGGAGATCTTCCGCGGATGTACGCGGGGCTGCCGGTTCTGCCAGGCGGGAATGATCACCCGTCCGGTGCGGGAACGGTCGATCACCACGGTCGGGCAGATGGTCAAGGACGGACTGGAGTTCTCCGGGTTCTCCGAGGTCGGCCTGCTCTCGCTGTCCTCGGCGGACCACTCCGAGATCGGCGACATCTGCTCCGGGCTGGCCGACCAGTACGAGGGCACGAACGTGTCGCTCTCGCTGCCCTCCACCCGCGTCGACGCGTTCAACATCACTTTGGCCGAGGAGCTGTCCCGTAACGGTCGGCGCACCGGCCTGACCTTCGCGCCGGAGGGCGGCAGCGAGCGCATCCGCCGGGTCATCAACAAGATGGTGTCCGAGGAGGACCTGATCCGGACCGTCGTCACCGCGTACTCCCACGGGTGGCGGCACGTGAAGCTGTACTTCATGTGCGGCCTGCCGACCGAGACCGACCGCGACGTGTTGCAAATCGCCCGGCTCGCGCACGAGGTCATCCGGGCCGGCCGCGCGGCGACCGGCAGCCGGGACATCCGCTGCACGGTGTCGATTGGCGGCTTCGTGCCCAAGCCGCACACGCCCTTCCAGTGGGCGCCGATGGCTAGCCCCGCCGTGATCGACGATCGGCTGCGCCAGCTCAAGCACGCGATCAACAGCGACCGCTCGCTGGGCCGGGCGATCGGCTACCGGTACCACGACGGGCAGCCGTCGCTGATCGAGGGCCTGCTCTCCCGCGGCGACCGGCGCGTCGGAGCGGTCATCCGGCGGGCGTGGGAGGACGGCGGTCGGTTCGACGGCTGGTCCGAGCACTTCTCGTACGACCGGTGGGTGTCGGCCTGCGCGGCGGTGCTGCCGGCGTACGGGGTCGACCTGGACTGGTACACCACCCGCGAGCGGGACGAGCTCGAGGTGCTGCCCTGGGACCACCTGGACTCGGGCCTGGACAAGGACTGGCTCTGGCAGGACTGGCAGGACGCGCTGAACGAGTACGAGCAGGACGACTGCCGGTGGACGCCGTGCTTCGACTGCGGCGTGTGCCCGTCGATGGACACCGAGATCCAGGTCGGCCCGACCGGCCGCAAGCTGCTGCCGCTCACGCCGGTGCGCGCCACGGCGAGCGCCGGGGCGACCGCCGCTTGATCAGCGCGGAATCTCGTACACCGCGCAGTCGCCGGCCTCGAACCGGAGCGTGGCGAACGAGTCCAGCGTCGCCGCCGGCGGGTTGAAGCGCCGATCCACGAACAGCCAGCGCACTCCGTACGCGTCGCGCAGGAAGGTGACCGCCTCGGCCGACGGCGCGCTGAACACCCGGTCGTTGGCGGCGAGAAGGTCCGGGTCCCAGTACGGCACGTGGCCGTGCGGCACCCCGGTCTCCTCGCTTCGCCGAAGGGCAGTCCCCGTGTAGCCCCAGCCTTCGACGAGGACCCTCCGCTCGGCGTACCCGGAGATCCAGAAGTGTCGGTTCGAGCACGGCGCGACGCCGTTGTAGCAGTGGGCGTTCGTCGCGACCACGTCCGCGGCGCTGGAGTGGTCGCGCAACCACCGGCCGGCCTCGACGGCGCCGTCCGGAATGCCGGTGCGTATCTCGCCGGCCGCGTCGGGACGCGGTTCGGCGCGCCAGCCGTTCACGACGGCGGACCGGATCGGTCCCTTGACGAACGTCGCGCTGGCGACCAGTCCGAATCCGGTGACGAACACCAGCGTGGCGGCCAGCGCGGTCCCGGCGCGCGACGGCACCCTCTGGCCCACGGCGTGCAGCCCGGCGTACAGCAGCGCCGCGGCGGCGGCCAGGACGGCGTACGGCCAGAGGAGGGCGACCATCAGGGCGGCGCGCCCGCCGGTCGACCCGAGCGTCGGCGCGGTTGGGTCGCTCGCCGCGCGGAGCACCCACACGGCCAGGCCGCCGGCGAGGCCGGCGCCCACCAGCAGCCAGGCCGTGCGCCCGGTCGGCCGGCCCGCCGGCAGCGCGGCGGCGAGCCCGGAGACGGCGAGCAGGCCCAGATATGGCCGCGCGGACTGGAAGAAGTAGACCTGGCTGCCGCCCGGGTGCCGGAATGTGATCAACGCACCGACGCCGGCGAGGCCGATCCCGAGCAGCAGCCACCTGGCGGGGTCGGCCCCTCCGCGGCGCCGTGCCAGCAGGCCGAACGCGCCGGCCCAGGTGACGGTCCAGCCGATGACGCAGATCAGCACGGCCGTGAGCGACGGCCCGAACGCACGGTCGCGCGGCCCGGCCAGGCCGGTAGCGGTGACCACGGGTTGGGCGCGGGCCGTGTACAGCGGGTCGACGACGAGGCCGCCGTTCGAGCCCGCGAACAGCACGAGCTGGGCAAACGCGAGGGCGGCCGCGGTCAGCACGAGCCCGACGAGCGCCGGGCGGTTGAGCCGCCGCGTGGTCAGCCAGCCGGCGACGACCACGAGCAGCAGCGCGGCCAGCACGATGGGCAGGAACGTCGCCTTGGCGCCGGTCAGCGTCGCGAGCAGGACGGCGAGCAGCACCCACGGCCCCCAACGCGGCCGCCCGGTCGCCTCACCACGGCAGAGCTCGACGAGGAGCAGCACGACGGGTGCGAACAGCAGGGCACCGAACGTCTGGGTCGGACTCACCCACAGGAATCCCAGCCCGTTCCCGCTGCTCACCGGCGTACTCAGCCAGGGATACGGGCTCGCGACCGTCGCGGCGTACGCGAAGCCGACCGCGACCGGGCCGGTCCACCACCGACCCGTGATGCGCCGGGCGAGGACCGCGATGAGCACGGTTAGCAGCGCGAGCATCGGCAGCATCGAGAGCCGGTAGAGCAGCGTCTGCAGCTCGACGCCGGTGGTGGCGTTCGTGGCCGCGACATCGGCGTACACGAACCAGTGGTAGTTCAGCGGCTCGCCGCGCACGTACGGCACGACCGGCGGCACGTGGTGGCGGGCCTCCCCGGCGAGCGCCAGGTGGTACGTCATGTCGATGTACGGCGATCCGTTGCCCGGCCACGTGAGTCCGTGACCGCGGTAGAACGTCGCCGCGCTCCACACCAGCAGGAACACGACCGCGGCCGACACCAGCCAGGCCCACCAGGTCGGCACCCGGTCACCCGGGCCGCGCCAGAATCGGCGCAGCCGCGGCACGGCAACGAAAGCGATCAGGACCGCGGCGGGCACGGCGAGCGCCAGCCGCGGCTGGCCGATCGCCCGCGCCGGCAGGTAGGCGAGCACCTCCAGCGCGTACCCCAGCGCGGATCCGGCGGCGACGTCCGGCACGAGGCCATCGCCGCCACCGCGCAGAGCACGCCACGCCAGCGTGCCGGGCACCACGATGACGATCAGGCGGTACGCCGCGAACTTCGCCAGGTCGACCGGCGGTACGCCGTAGTAGCTGAGCACGAAGACGGCGCCGGCCACGGTGAGCGCGGCTGGGATCCAGCCCGAGCGGGCGAGCCGGCGGCCGGGTCCCGGCGCGGCGGCAGCCGGGCTCGCCTCGTCGACGGGCGCTGGAGCCATGGTCACGTGTGCGCACTGTAGTGGGCCCGTGTTAACTCTCGTGGCGAGGCGGTTGGTGTCGCGGCCCGGACCTGGGCGAGGATGGATACGGACGCACCTAATCCAAGGAGAAGAACTATCAGCAGGAAGCGGCAGCCGGAGGGCGGCCAGGCACCGGTCGTACAGCGGATCAGAATCCGGTACGCCAAGCGTGGGCCGCTCCGGTTCACGTCGCATCGTGACTTTGCCCGAGCGTTCGAACGCGCGCTTCGCCGGGCCACGGTGCCGATGGCATACTCGCAGGGCTTCACGCCGCACCCCAAGATTTCCTACGCGAGCGCGGCGCCGACCGGTGTCGCGAGCGAGGCGGAGTACGTCGAGGTCGGCCTGCAGGCACGGGTCGACCCGGCCGAGCTGGTCCGCGCACTGGACGCGGCGCTCTCCCCCGGACTCGACGTGCTCGACGCCGTGGAAGCGACGGGCGCCGGCAGCCTCGCCGACCGGATCGACGCGTCGCACTGGCGCATCGAACTGCCGGGCGTGGAACCGTCGACGCTGCGCCATGCGGCGGCCGCCTTCGCCACAGCGACCGAGGTGCTCGTGGAGCGGATGACCAAGCAAGGGCGGCGCACGTTCGACGCGCGCGGCGCGGTCGCCCGGATCGAGGTGATGGAGGAGCCGGAGGCACCTTCCGAGGTCGGGGCCGTGCCGTGTGCGATACTCGACCTAGTCGTACGGCAGGTCACGCCGACCGTGCGACCCGATGACGTCCTCTCCGGCCTGCGCGTGGTGGCCGACCTGGAGCCACCGGTCCCGCCTCGGGCGACCCGTCTGGCACAGGGCACCTTGACCGCGCAGGGGGAGATCGGCGATCCGTTGGAGGCGGATCGCGGGGCACCAATCGGAGAACGCTAGCCGGTCTCACCGGCCGGCGCTCGAAGCCAGACTTCGGTGATCCGCCTCACGGGCGGACGCCGGAAACACATTCGGCGACCCTGCGTGGCAGCGCTCACCCGCGCCCGGGGAAGCCAGAACTGGAGAACGTCCGGATGCTCGACAATGAGCCAATGGGCGGCGAGGCGGCCGGCACGGAGCCGGTCGGCGGAACCGCCGAAGACACAGGCACCACCCGTCGTACCCGCGCGACCCGGCGCAGGGCCGCACCCGAACCGGCCGATCAGACGGCGGCCGCACCTGAAGCCGGTCAGCCGGCCGCGAAGAAGGCATCCACCCGACGCCGGAAGGCGGCCGTACCGAAGAAAACGGATGAATCGGGCGAATCTGCGCGGCCGGCGGCTGAGGACCAGCCGACGGCACCGGCGAAGGCCACCCGCACCCGTCGCCGCAAGGCCGCGGCCCCGGCGGCGGGGGCCGAGGGGCCGACAGCCGGCGAGGCGGCTCCCGCGGAAACGGCTCGCGCGAAAAGTGGCGCGGCCGAGCCGTCGCGTCCCGCGGCTTCGCCGATCATGGAATCCGACGCCGATCAAGGAGCAGTTGCCGTTACTCGGAGATCGAGACGCGGCAAGAAGTCCATGATCGACGGAGCGGGCGGCCCGGAGGCGGCCGAGGCCGCGGAGCCGGGCGCGGAGGCGACCGCCCGATCGGAGCGGGCCACGGCGCCGGGGGTCCTGTTCATGGCGCCCGAGGCGGGCGAGGGCCCGGAGACCGGTCGACGGCGGCGCCGCGGCCGGCGTACCCCCGACACCGCCGAGGCGGCGAGCGAGGCCACCGCGGAGAGCACCGCGGCGGAGACCGAGGCGGCCGCCGAGGAGGCTGGGGCGGACGAGGAGACCGAGGAGGCCCGGCGGAGGCGCCGGCGCGGCCGACGGGGTCGTGGCCGCGGCCGGGGCACCCACGAGGAGGTCGAGGAGACCGAGGTGGAGGCGGCCGCCGCGGGCGACGCCGAGGAAGAGGAGGGCGACGCCGAGGCGTTGACCCGGCGCCGGCGGCGCCGCCGGCGCAAGGGCTCCGTGGAGGCCGAGTCGCCCGCCGATGAGGGTGTGCACACCGTCGTCAAGATTCGCGAGCCACGCCGGCCGAGCGACGAGGTTCAGGGCGTGTCGGGCTCGACCCGCCTCGAGGCCAAGCGGCAGCGTCGCCGGGACGGCCGCGACCAGCGGCGTACCCGGCCGCCGATCCTGTCTGAGGCCGAGTTCCTGGCTCGGCGCGAGGCGGTCGACCGGGTGATGGTCGTACGCCAGCGCGGCGATCGGACGCAGATCGGGGTGCTCGAGGACGGTGTGCTGGTCGAGCACTACGTGAGCCGGGCCTCCTCCGGCACGATGGCCGGCAACGTGTACCTCGGCAAGGTCCAGAACGTGCTGCCCAGCATGGAGGCGGCCTTCGTCGACATCGGGCGCGGGCGTAACGCCGTGCTCTACGCCGGCGAGGTCAACTGGGACACCACCGGACTCGAGGGCCGCGCCCGTTCGATCGAGCAGGCGCTGAAGTCCGGCGACTCGGTTCCCGTCCAGGTTACGAAGGACCCGATCGGGCACAAGGGCGCCCGGCTGACAAGCCACGTGGCGCTCTCCGGCCGGCACCTGGTCTACGTACCGCACGGCAACGCGTCGGGGATCAGCCGCAAGCTGCCCGATACCGAGCGCAAGCGGCTGCGCGACATCCTCAAGATGCTCGTGCCCGACGGCGCCGGTGTGATCGTGCGGACCGCCGCGGAGGGCGCCACCGAGGATGAGCTCGCCCGCGACGTCAAGCGCCTGCAGGCCCAGTGGGAGGACATCCAGCGCAAGGCCGCCGAGGGCGGCGCGCCGGTGCTTCTCTACGAGGAGCCCGACCTCGTCATCCGGGTGGTGCGCGACCTCTTCAACGAGGACTTCCGCGAGCTCGTCGTGCAGGGCGACGAGGCGTACGAGATGGTCGAGGCATACCTGTCCCACGTGTCGCCGGATCTGGTGTCGCGGCTGCGACGGCACACCGGCACGGTCGACGTGTTCGCCGAGAAGCGCATCGACGAGCAGATCCTCAAGGCGCTCGACCGCAAGGTCTACCTGCCCAGCGGGGGCCACCTCGTGATCGATCGGACCGAGGCGATGACGGTCATCGACGTCAACACCGGCAAGTACACCGGCGCGGGCGGCAACCTGGAGGAGACGGTCACCCGAAACAACCTCGAGGCGGCGGAGGAGATCGTGCGCCAGCTCCGGCTGCGCGACATCGGCGGCATCGTGGTGATCGACTTCATCGACATGGTGCTGGAGTCCAACCGCGAGCTCGTTCTCCGCCGGCTCACCGAGTGCCTCGGCCGGGACCGCACCAAGCACCAGGTCACCGAGATCACATCGCTCGGCCTGGTGCAGATGACCCGCAAGCGCATCGGCGCGGGTCTGCTCGAGGCGTTCAGCGAGACCTGCGAGGTCTGCAAGGGGCGCGGCCTGATCATCCACACCGAACCCGTGCCGGACCGGCCGAAGGCAGCGGCGGCTGTGAAGGCCGTGGCGGCGGCGGGCGCCTCGACCGGAGGCCGGCGACGCGGGCGCAAGGCCGCGGCCGCCACCGAGCCGGCGGAGGCGGTTGAGGCGGTCGAGGCGGTCCCGTCTGCGGCGGCCCCGGACGACGACACCATGGGGTACGACCTGTCCCGGTACGAGGGGGACGACGAGCTGGACGAGGGGGAGGGCGACGACACGGCCGCCGCCACCGAGCTCGACACCGACATCGATGCCGTGGAGCTGGATACGGACCTCGACGAGGACGGGACGGTCTCGACGGGCGGCGGCCGCCGGCGGGCGCGGCGCGGGGGTGCGCGCCGGCGTACCCGCCCCTGACCCGGACCTTGCCGTCGCCCAACTGACCGGCCACGCCCCGCGGCCGCCCCGGGTGACCCGCGTCACCTGCCGCCGGGCCGGACCCGCCGCCCGGTTTGGGCGGTGCGTCGCCCATGGCGTACCCTTGCCTGCGGCGCACCTTCGTGTGCCGCGTTAGCGTGCCCACCGGCCAGCCGGCCGGGCCGGCGCCGCGAACGCCACGATCATCCGCCAGCAGCTACGACAGGAGTCCGCGTCCGATGTACGCGATCGTCAAGACCGGCGGCAAGCAGTACCGGGTCGCCGAGGGCGACGTCATCGAGGTCGAGAAGCTCGCGGGCGAGCCCGGCGACGCGGTGACGCTGACCGCGGTGCTCCTCGTCGACGGTGACGACCTGGTGACCGACGCGGCGAAGCTTGCCCAGGTCGCGGTGGCGGGCGAGGTCGTCGCCCACACCAAGGGCCCCAAGATCCGGATCCACAAGTTCAAGAACAAGACCGGCTACCACAAGCGCCAGGGTCACCGTCAGCCGCTGACCCGCGTCAAGGTCACCGGCATCTCCACCGGGAAGTAGGCGTCTCAGATGGCACACAAGAAGGGTGCGTCGAGCTCGCGGAACGGCCGCGACTCCGGGGCCAAGCGGCTCGGCGTCAAGCGGTACGGCGGGCAGCTCGTCAACGCCGGGGAGATCCTGATCCGGCAGCGCGGTACGAAGTTCCACCCCGGCGACCTGGTCGGCCGCGGTGGCGACGACACGCTGTTCGCGCTCGCCCGCGGCTCGGTGCAGTTCGGCACGAAGCGCGGTCGCAAGACCGTCAGCATCGTTCCCGTCGAGAACTGACGAACGCGCGAGGAGCGGGTCGGGGCCGAGCGCCTCGGCCCGCTTCGCCGTTTCATTCGAGGAAGGATTGAGTTCGTGACCAGTTTCGTCGACCGCGTCGTCCTGCATCTGCAGGCAGGCGACGGCGGACACGGCTGCGTCTCGATCCACCGCGAGAAGTTCAAGCCGTTCGGTGGGCCGGATGGCGGCACCGGCGGCCACGGCGGGGACATTCTGCTCATGGTCGACCCGCAGGTGCACACGCTGCTGGACTTCCACTTCCGGCCGCACGTCAAGGCCGAAAACGGCAAGGGAGGGCAGGGCTCGAACCGGGACGGGGCGAACGGTGCGCCGCTGGTCCTCAAGGTGCCGGATGGCACGGTCGTGCATTCGCTCGACGGTGCGGTGCTCGCCGACCTCGTCGGCGCGGGCACCGCGTATGAGATCGCTCGCGGCGGGCGCGGCGGGCGCGGGAACGCCGCTCTGGCCAGCACCCGGCGCAAGGCCCCGGGCTTCGCCGAGCTGGGTGAGCCGGGCGACCGCCTCGACGTCGTGCTGGAACTGAAGAGCGTGGCCGACGTCGGTCTCGTCGGCTTCCCGTCGGCGGGCAAGTCCTCGCTCATCTCGGTGCTCTCGGCCGCCAAGCCGAAGATCGCCGACTATCCGTTCACCACGCTCGTGCCGAACCTGGGCGTGGTCCGCGTCGACGAGCACACCTTTACGATCGCCGACGTCCCCGGGCTCATCCCCGGCGCGGCGACCGGCAAGGGGCTAGGCCTGGAGTTCCTGCGCCACATCGAGCGCTGCGCGGTGCTCGTGCACGTCGTGGACTGCGCCACGCCGGAGCCCGGCCGAGACCCGATCTCGGACATCGACGCGATCGAGGCCGAGCTGGTCGCGTACGGCGGGCTGGAGGACCGGCCGCGCCTCGTCGCCCTCAACAAGGTCGACGTGCCGGACGCCCGCGACCTCGCCGAAATCGTCCGGCCCGACCTCGAGGCCCGCGGGCTGCCGGCGTACGAGGTCAGCACGGCCACCGGGGAGGGCCTGAAGGAGCTCGCGTACGCCATGGCCGAGCTCGTGGCCGCCCACCGCGCCGCCGCGCCGCCGCCCGAGCCGACCCGGCTCGTCATCCGGCCACCCGCGGTTGACGACTCCGGGTTCACGATCGAGCGGGACGCCGACGGGGTGTACGTCGTTCGGGGTGCCAAGCCCGAGCGATGGGTACGCCAGACGAACTTCGACAACGACGAGGCCATCGGTTTCCTGGCCGACCGGCTGGCCCGGCTGGGCGTTGAGGAGGCGCTCGCGAAGGCCGGCGCCGAGCCGGGCGCTCCCGTGCGCATCGGTACCCGCGAGTTCGACTGGCAGCCGACCGTGTACGCCGGCACCGACTACGTGCCGGGCACGCGCGGCGGCGACACCCGGCTGGAGGAGCGGTCGGGCCGGGTCACCGCGACCGAGCGTCTCGCGGCGCGCAAGGCCCGCCGCCGGCGCCCCGACGACGAGCCGGACACCGATGCGGTGGTCGACGAGTCCTAGATCCACACATTCTCGCCAAGGTCGTGCGATCAACTCGCGGGAACACACCAACCCGGGCGAGGTTGCGTAGATCTTGGCTACCGCAACCCGATCGCGCGCTTGGCCCGGCCTACCGTCGCGGAGGCCGTCTCGCGGGCGCGCTCGGCGCCATCCGCCAGCGCCCGGTGCACGTGGTCCGGCTCGCGGGCGAGCTCGGCGTACCGCTCCTGGATCGGGGTCAGGACGGCGACGACCGCGTCGACCACCGCGGTCTTCAGCTCGCCGTACGCCGTGAAGCCGCCGGCGAGCGTGGCCGGGTCATCGCCGATCGTCGCGGCAAGGATCTCCAGCAGGTTGGAGACGCCGGGCTTCGTGGCCGGGTCGTACCGCACCTCGGTCTCGACGTCGGTGACGGCGCGCGCGACCTTCCGCCGCACGACGGACGGCGGGTCGAGCAGGAAGATCGTGCCGACCGTCCGGGCTGCCGACTTGCTCATCTTCGACGCCGGGTCCGCGAGGTCCATGATCCGTGCGGCGACCGGAGGATTGACCGCCCGTGGCACGGCGAACGTCGTGCCGTACCGCGCGTTGAACCGGATCGCCACGTCGCGGGTCAGCTCGACATGCTGGCTCTGGTCCTCGCCGACCGGCACCTCGTGAACGTCGTGCAGCAGGATGTCGGCCGCCATCAAGACCGGGTACGTCAGCAGGCTGAGCCGGACCTGCGCCTGCCGGGCGGCCTTCTCCTTGAACTGGATCATCCGACGCGCCTCGCCGTACGCGGTGGCGCACTCGAGCAGGTAGTGCAGCTCGGTGTGCTCCGGCACGTGCGACTGCCGGTAGAACAGCGAGCGCCGCGGATCCACTCCGGCGGCGAGCAGCACGGTCGCCTGTTCGAGCGTGTTTGCTCGAAGCTCCGCCGGATCGTGCTCTGTGGTCAGCGCGTGCAGGTCGGTGAGCAGGACCACCGACTCGGCATCCGAGGCACCGTCGACCATCGGCCGGATCGCGCCGATCAGGTTGCCCAGCTGTAGGTGCCCGGAGGGCGTGAACCCGGACAGCCGGCGGGCGCGCGTGATGGCCGCGGTCATCGCAAAGCTCCTTCGAGACGGGGAGCCGCCCGGTCCGGGCCGTCGACAACGCGAACGGCCGCCCAACCGGGCGGCCGCGTGAGGATTCAGGGGTACGCGGAGAGGTGGCCGCCCGTTAGGGGCGCCACCACGCGTGCTGCTGGCACGTCGTCCGCATGGATCGAGGGTACCAGCGCTTCGGTCAGATCGTGTCCCACGGAATGGCCCGGAACGCCCGCCGGATCAGCTCCATCGCTGTCTCGTCGACGGACAGCTCACGGTCGTCGACCCGGCCGACCGGGCCGACGCCGGTCGAGTTGGCCACGAACACCGCGGAGAAGTAGTCCACATCGGACAGTTGGACAATGTGGTGCGACGTCTTGACGCCGTACACCGGGAACACCCGGTCGAGCAGCTGCATCGTCACGCCGGCGAGCATCGGCCCCTCGGGCCAGACCACCTGGTCGCGCTCGACGAAACCGATGTTCGTGATGCCGCCCTCGAAGATGGCGCCGTCCGGTCCGACGAACAGCGCCTCGTCGAACCCCTCGCGTTCGGCCAGGGCGCCGTAGTAGATCTGCCCGAACGTCCCCACGTGTTTGAGGTGCGCCAGCGTGCGCTGGTAGACAAAGGTGCGCAGGCGCTGGGGTTCGGTGGGAGCGTCGACGGGCGGGCGTGTGGTGACCATGACGGACGGCTCCCCGGCCGTCGGCAGGACGAATACGTCCACCCGGACGGACGCCGAGGTGTCCGCTCCCAGCGCGGTGCGCAGGTAGCCGCGCACCCGGTTCGGGTCCAGGTCGGTGCCGAACAGCTCGATGCTGGCGGTCCGGAGCCGCTGCAGGTGCAGGTCGAGCCCGCGTACGCGCCCGTCGCGCACCTGCATCGAGGTGAAGTGGCCGTAGTTGACGAGTGCGCGGTGATGAAGCGCCGCTGCCGTCGGCGGTGCGCCATCGATCTCGACCCGCATGGAGATGATGGTCGCCTAGCGCCTGGGCCAATGCCAGGGCGGCTCGTCCAACCGGCCCTGGCCGAGGAGCCGAGTCTGGCCGAAGTCCTTGACCAGCTCGATGGTGGCCAGGTCACGCGCCCGCTCCTGCAGCGCCGCGACGAGCGGCCGGGAGTGGGTCACGGCCACGACCTGCGTCGCGGACGAGGCCGTGACGATGAGGTCGGCCAGCGGCGCCAGCAGGTCGGGATGGAGGCTGGTCTCCGGCTCGTTGAGCACCAGCAGGGCCGGCGGACGCGGAGTGAGCAGCGCCGCCACCCATAGGAGGTACCGCAGCGTGCCGTCGGACAGCTCCGCGCTGCCGAGTGGACGCAGCAGTCCATGCTGGCGCAGGGTCACCTCGAACCGCCCGGACCCGGTCACGATCTCCAGGGTGCTGCCCGGGAACGCGTGGTCGACGGCCTTGTCCAGCGCGGCGGCGTCGCCGATCTCCCGGATGGTCTGCAGGGCGGCGGCGAGGTCGGAGCCGTCGTGGCTCAGGACGGGCGTACGCGTGCCGATCTGTGCCGACCGGGCCGGCGCCCCCGCGTCGGTGCGGACGTGGTCGTAGAAGCGCCAGGACCGGATCCGCTCGCGCAGGGTCATCAACTCCGGTGCCTGGTGGGGGTCGGCGGCCTCGCTGAGCATGCTGTCGTACGGCCGCAGCGCGTCGTGCACGATCGTCCAGCCGCCGTCGTCACGGCGGACCCGCACCGCCTGGCCACCTCGATCCGCGAGCAGCATCGCCGGCCGCAGCATCGGCCCACTCCACACCGCTTCCCGCTTGATCTCGGGGTCGAGGTTGAAGGCCGAGGCGTGCGTCGGGCCGTCCCCGGCCGTCGGCACGGGCATGCCGAAGTCGATCGCGTACCCGAAGTCATCGCCGGCGAAGCCGAGCTTCAGGCTGACCGGTCCGGTGCGTACCGTCCCCTGGATCGAGTGCTCGCCGCTGCGGACCGACGACCCGACGTGTTCCGGGCCGGCCCAGAGCGTGGACTGCAGTCCGCCCTCCCGCGCCAGAGCTGCGACCGCGCCGTTGCGGGCGGCATCGGCGAGCAGCCCCAACGCACGGTAGAGGCTGGACTTGCCGGTGCCGTTCGCCCCGGTGACCACGTTGAGCGGGCGCAGCGACAACACGAGGTGTCGCAGTGAACGGTAGTTCTCCACGGCGAGCGTGGTGATCACGTTGGCTAGCTTAGGCTGAACTCGCCGTCGCGACCCATCCTGGCCCGCCGCCAGACCGCGTGCCGCGCGTCGAACTTCCCCTCTGGATGCCGCACCAGTCCCTACCCTAACCGGCGGATCAGGCAGGATGAGCCACATGCCGACCCTCACCCGCGCCGAAGCCGCCGCCCGGGCCGCTCTGCTCACCGTCGAGTCGTACGACATCGACCTGGACCTCACGACGGGCCCCGAGCGGTTCCGGTCCGTCACGACGGTCCGCTTCGGCGCGGTCGCTCCCGGCACGGACACGTTCGCGGAGGTGAAGCCGGAGCGCCTGGTGTCGGCCCGTCTGAACGGGGCACCGATCGACCCCGAGGCGCTGGCCGAGAACCGGCTGGCGCTGACCGGGCTCGGGGCGAGCAACGAGCTCGTGGTCGTGGCCGACATGGCGTACTCCAACACCGGCGACGCGCTGCACCGCTTCACCGACCCGGCGGATGGCGAGACGTACGTGTACGCCACCTCCTTCCTCGACGAGGGCCAGCGCATCTTCGCGTGCTTCGACCAGCCGGACCTCAAGGCGCCGGTGCGGTTGCGGGTCACCGTCGATCCACGGTGGACGGTCGTGGCAAACGCACCGGCGACGCAGGTCGCGCCGGGCCGCTGGGAGTGCGCGGAGACCGCGCCCCTGGCCACCTACTTCGTCACCGTCGCGGCCGGGCCGTACCACTCCGTGCACACCGAGCACGACGGCGTCCCGCTGGGCATCTACTGCCGGGCCAGCCTGGCCGCGGAGCTGGACCGGGACGCGGACGAGCTGTTCGCGGTGACCCGCGCCTGCCTGGACCGGTTCCACCAGCTGTTCCGGGTGCGCTACCCGTTCGGCAAGTACGACCAGGCGTTCGTGCCCGAGTTCCCGGCGGGTGCCATGGAGAACCCAGGCTGCGTGACGATCCGCGACGAGTACGTCTTCCGCTCCGTGCCCAGTGAGTTCGAACGCGAGGCGCGAGCGGTCACGATCGCGCACGAGATGGCCCACATGTGGTTCGGGGACCTGGTCACCATGCGCTGGTGGGACGACCTGTGGCTGAACGAGTCGTTCGCCGAGTACCTCGGCACGCGGCTCGCCGCCGAGGTCACCGAGTTCCGGCAGGCATGGACCAGCTTCGCGATCAGACGCAAGCTCTGGGGGTACGCGACGGATCAGCGCCCGTCGACCCACCCGGTCGCGCCCGACGACGTGCCGGACGCCGCGAGCGCGCTGACCAACTTCGACGGCATCTCGTACGCGAAGGGCGCATCCGTCCTCCGGCAGCTCGTCGCGTGGGTGGGCGACGACGCGTTCTTCGCCGGCGTGCGCGCGCACTTCGAGACGCACGCGTTCGGCAACGCGACGCTGGCGGACCTGCTGGCGGCGCTGTCCACGGCGAGCGGGCGGGACCTGTCCGCCTGGGCCGAGGTGTGGCTGCGTCGGGCGCAGGTCAACACGCTCGCGACGGCCGTCGAGCTGGACGCCGACGGGCGGTACCGCTCGGTCGTGGTCGAGCAGGCCGCGCCCGAGGCGTATCCGACGCTGCGCCCGCATCGGCTCGGCATCGGCCGGTACGACCTGGCCAGCGGTGTCGCTTCTGGCCGACCCGTGATCGCGCTGGACGTCGAGGGCGTCCGGACCGCCGTGCCGGCGCTCGCCGGCGAGCCCGCCGCCGACCTGCTGCTGCTCAACGACGGAGACCTGACGTACGCGAAGGTGCGCCTCGACGACGCCTCGGCCGCCGCCGTCCCGATGGTGCTGCCGGCCCTGGCCGATCCGCTCGCCCGCGCTCTGGTGTGGGGTGCGGTCCTCGAAGCGGTTCGCGACGCGCGGTGGCCGGCGGACGACCTGGTGACCCTCGCGGAGGCGGCGCTGCCGGCCGAGACCGAGGCGATCGTGCTGGAGAGCGTGCTGTTGACGGTGCGCGACCTGGTCGACCGCTACCTGGCGCCGGCCGCGCAGCCGCCGGCGGCGGGCCGGCTGGCCGACGTCTGTGCGCGGGTGCTGACCGCGGCCGCGCCCGGCGACGCCCGGCAGGTCCCGGCCGCGCGGGCGCTCGTCCACAACACCGTCGACGCCGGCCTGCTCCGCGGCTGGCTTTCCGGCGACGGCGTGCCCGCCGGGGTGGCCGTCGACGACGAGCTGGGCTGGCGGATCCTGCACCGGCTGGTCGTGCTCGCCCAGGCGGGGCCGGCCGACATCGACGCCAGGCTGGCGGCTGACCGGAGCGCACTCGGGGAACAGTGGGCGGCCCGGTGCCGCGCGTCGCGGCCGGACGCCGCGGCTAAGGAGGCGGCGTGGCGCGCGATCATCGAGGACACCACGATCTCGAACCGACTGATCGAGGCGACCGCGGGCGGCTTCTGGCAGCCCGAGCACACGGCGCTGACCGCGGCGTACGTCGAACGCTACTTCGCGGACATGCCCGCGATGGCGGCTAGGCGTACCGCGTGGATGATCGAGCGGACCGCGGAGTCGGCGTACCCCCGGTACGCCGTCGACCCCGCGACCCGGGGCTTGGCGGCGGACCTGCTGCGCCGCACGGACCTGCATCCCGGCCTACGCCGCGCGGTCGTGGACGCGGACGACGAGCTCGGTCGGGCCCTGGCGGCCCGGACGGCGGTCGCGGCTCGCTGACTAAGATCCAGCCGTGGAGCGCCTCCGACGAGTCGGCATCATGGGCGGCACCTTCGACCCGATCCACCACGGGCACCTGGTGGCGGCGAGCGAGGTGGCCAACCGGTTCGCGCTCGACGAGGTGGTGTTCGTGCCGACCGGGCGGCCGTGGCAGAAGGGCGACGTCCCGGTCAGCACGGCCGAGGACCGGTACCTGATGACCGTCATCGCAACCGCGTCGAACCCGCGGTTCCAGGTGAGCCGGGTGGACATCGACCGGCCCGGCCCGACGTACACCGTGGACACCCTGCGCGACATCCGCGCCGTGTACGGCGAGGACGCTGAGCTGTTCTTCATCACCGGCGCCGACGCGCTGGAGAAGATCCTGTCCTGGAAGGACGCCGCGGAGATGTTCAAGCTGGCGCACTTCATAGGGGTGACCCGGCCCGGCTTCACGCTCTCCGACGCCCACCTCCCGGCCGACACGGTCACCCTCGTGCCGGTGCCCGCGATGACGATCTCCTCGACCGACTGCCGGGCACGAGTGGCCGCGGGCAAGCCGGTCTGGTACCTGATGCCCGACGGCGTCGTGCAGTACATCGCGAAGCGCCGCCTCTATCGGTAGTCGTAGCTCGGGTGTTGTGGGCGGTTTGTCCGACCGTGGTCACGCCGTCGCTTCGCCCCGCGCTGACGGGTCGCTCGGCGCGGGCGTGTGAGAGGCTGGAGGCTGCACCGCAGGCCGATGAAGGGAGACCGGTGCCCGCATCCGAACGCGCTCGTGAGCTGGCTCTGGCCGCCGCGCAGGCGGCGGCCGACAAGAAGGCCCAGGGGATCGTCATCATCGACGTCGCCGACCAGCTCGTGATCACCGACGCGTTTCTGCTCGCCTCCGCACCCAACGAACGGCAGGTTCTCGCGGTCGTCGACGCCATCGAGGAACGGCTGCTGGGGCTGCCCGATAAGGCCAAGCCCGTCCGCCGCGAGGGCGAGCGCGCCGGTCGTTGGGTGCTGCTCGACTACGTGGACATCGTGGTGCACGTGCAGCACAGTGAGGAGCGCGAGTTCTACGCGCTCGATCGGTTGTGGAAGGACTGCCCGGTCATCCCCTTCGTCGATCGAGACCTGGTCAGAGCCTCCGGACCGCCCGGCGCATGAGCCGTCTGATCATCTGGCGGCACGGCAACACCGACTGGAACGGCAGCGACCGGGTTCAGGGACAGACCGACATCCGGCTCAACGACCTTGGCCGCTCGCAGGCGGTCGCCGCCGCCCGGCGCCTCGCCGCGCTGCGGCCCGACGCCGTCGTGGCGAGTGACCTGGTCCGGGCCGCGGAGACCGCCGGCGCGCTGGCCGCGCAGACCGGCCTCCCGGTCCGGTTGGACACGAGGCTCCGCGAGCGGTTCTTCGGCGAGTGGCAGGGCCACACGATCGACGAGATCCGGCGGCGCTGGCCCCGCGAGTACGCCGACTGGCGGGCCGGCGTACCGGCGCCCGGCTGCGGGATCGAGAGCCTGGACGACATGGCCAAGCGGGTCGGCGAGGCGATGTTCGACGCGGTCGAGGCCGCGCCCGGCGGCACGGTCGTCGTGGTCACCCACGGCGGCGCCGCTCGGCAGGGCTGCGGGGCGCTGCTCGGCTGGTCGGCCGACACGCTGCACGCGCTCGGCGGGCTGGACAACTGCCATTGGACCGAGCTGCGCCACGACCCCGCTCGCGGCTGGCGGATGCGCGCGCACAACGTGGGGGCCTGAGGCGCAACCCGGGCCGGCCCGGTAGCGTCCCATATCCATGGGTACGCGTCGGACGACTGTCGCCGCGGTCGTGCTGGCCGTCGTGGTGCTGGCCGGCTGCGCGGGCGGCTCCGACGACGCACGGACCCCGGGAGGAAGCGTGTCCACACCAGCCGAGCGCTCGCCGACCCCGTCGGACGGCCCGACCCCGTCCGATCGCCCGACGCCGTCCCTCCGCCCGACGCCGTCCCTCCGCCCTAGGCCGTCCCTCCGCCCGCCCCCGTCCATCGGCTCCGAAGTCACGATCACCGGCGTCGTCGCCGAGGGCGTCGAGGCCAACTGCCTGCTGCTGGACGCGCCCGGCGGGGCGTACCTGCTGATCGCCCGGGCGGGCGTGGACCGGGCGCTCTTCCGCGTCAACGCCCGGATCACCGTCCGCGGCCACGTTGACCAGAGCATCATGACGACCTGCCAGCAAGGCATGCCCTTCCTCGTCAGCGAGGTGCGGCCGGCCTGATCGCGTGCGCCGCGTGTCCCGCGACCCGGAATCCGTTACCGTGCCCGCATGTCCGTCGCGGTCGTCACCGACTCCACCGCGTACCTACCCGCCGAGCTGGTCGAGGCGAGCCGGATCACGGTCGTGCCGCTCTCGGTCGTCATCAATGGCGTCGAGGGCTTGGAGGGCCGGGACGTGACCCCCGCCGACGTCGCTCGGGCGCTGGCCGGCCGGCGGCACTCGGTGACCACCTCGCGGCCGTCCCCCGCCGAGTTCGCCGCCGCGTACCGAGGGCTGCTGGATGGGGGTGCCACGGGCGTGCTCTCGGTGCACATCTCCGGGGCGCTCTCGGGCACCGGCGAGGCGGCCGCCCTGGCCGCGGCGGAGGCGGGCGACCGGGTCGCCGTGGTGGACTCGCGATCGACCGGGATGGGCCTGGGCTTTCCGGTGCTCGCGGCCGCCGCGGCCGCCGCCGAGCGCGCGGATCTGGCGGCCGTACGCGCTGCTGCGCTGGCCGCCGTGGAGCGTACGGACACGTTCTTCTACGTGGACACCCTCGAGTTCCTGCGCCGTGGCGGCCGAATCGGCGCGGCGTCGGCGCTGGTCGGCACGGCGCTGTCGGTCAAGCCAATCCTGCATGTCGTGGACGGCGCGATCGTCCTGCGCGACAAGGTCCGCACCGCCAGCCGGGCGCTGGCGCGGCTGGTCGACCTCGCCATCGAGGCGGCCGGGGGTGGCGACGTAGACGTCGCCGTGCACCACCTCGACGCTCCCCAACGCGCCGAAGCGCTGCTCGAGCGGCTCGCCTCCCTGCTCGGCGACCACATTCGGGAGCGGTCCACCACGGAGCTCGGGGCGGCGGTGGCCGCGCACGTGGGGCCTGGCATGGCCGCTGTCGTGGTGCATAGGCGCGGATAGCGTCGTATCCCTGCGGCAGGGTGGATCGCATGAAGACGACCGCACGAGTGAGGCTGGAGCCATGGTCCGAAGACGATCTCGATCTGCTGCGCCGCACCAACACGCCGGAGATGACCAAGCACCTGGGCGGCCCGGAGACCGAAGCGAGGCTGATCGACCGGCACCGGCGCTACCTGGAGATCGGTGACACCGGTCGCGTCTTCCGTGTGGTGCTGGACCCCGGGGGCGAGGTCGCCGGCAGCGTCATGTACTGGGAACGAGAGTGGCGGGGCTCCACCGTGTGGGAGATGGGGTGGGCGGTCCTGCCCGAGTTTCAGGGCCGGGGCATCGCCGGCGCGGCGACCCTCGCCGCCGTGGCCGCCGCCCGGGCGGAGCGGCGACACCGGTACGTTCACGCGTTCCCGTCGGTCGACAACCCCGGCTCCAACGCCATCTGCCGGAAGGCTGGCTTCGAGCAGCTCGCGGTGATCGACTTCGAGTTTCGCGGGAGCGTCCTGCGCTGCAATGACTGGCGGTTGGACCTCGCGGCGTCATAGCACACCGCGGCTTGATCAGGCCGTCGTGCACAGGTCCGACCTCCGTCCACAGCGGACGGTGATAGATCCGCCCCGACGGCCGCGGGCGGGCTAACGTCCCGTCGTGCGTGAGGCGGAGGAAGAGCAGGCAGCGGTCCGCCGGCGGCTGGGCCGCCTGGTCGACGGCTCGTCGGCGTCGTTCCGGGACGAGGAAGGCATGACCGAGCCGCCGGCCCGGTCGCGCGCCGACCCGACCGGGGCGGGTGCACTCGGCGGAGGCGCGTTCGACCCGGGCCGGCGCGGGGTTCGCATGCTCGCCATCGTCGCGGCGCTCGTTGTGCTCGTCGCCGCCGGGTTGGCATGGCGGGCGCGGCCCCGGGCGGAACCGGTCGCGGCGACGTCGCCCAACGCGCCCGCGGCGAGCGCATCCGCCACCTCGTCCGGCGAGATCGTCGCCGCGGTCGCCGGCCGGGTCCGCCGCCCGGGGCTCGTGCGGCTCCCGTCCGGCGCGCGGGTCGCCGATGCGCTGACCGCGGCCGGGGGAGTGCTGCCCGGCACCGACGTGTCGTTCCTGAACCTGGCCCGCCCCGTCGCGGACGGCGAGCTGATCGTCGTGGGAGTCACGCCACCACCCGGCGACGGCGCGCCGGCCGGCCCGAGCGGTGCCGTGGGTGCGGGCGAGAAGGTCAACCTCAACACCGCCACGCTGGCCCAGCTGGATTCGCTGCCCGGCGTCGGCCCCGTCCTCGCGCAGCGGATCCTGGACCACCGCGCCCAGCACGGCGCGTTCCGGTCGGTCAGCGAGCTGCGCCAGGTGGACGGCATCGGGGACGCCCGCTACGAGCAGCTCAAGGACCTCGTGACGGTGTGAACGGCGGTCGGCGCTACCCGAGGTCCACGACCAGACCGGCGTTCGCGACGGCGACCTCACCGGCGTACGCCTCGCGGGCGGCCTCGCGCGCGGCGGCGCTGTCGGTACCGGGCCAGAGATGTGTCAGCAGCAGGCGACGAGCGCCGGCCTCAGCCGCGCGCCGGCCGACCTGGCGCGCGCTGGAGAGGTACGCGGCCGAGTCCGCCGGCACACTGTCCACATAGGTCGCCTCGGCAAGCATGAGGTCGGCGCCGCGGGCGAGTTCCACCACCGCCGGGCTGGGGCCGGTGTCGGCGGTGTACGCGAGTGCGCGGTCACCGGCGGTCAACCGGACGCCCGCGTTCGGCACCCAGTGTGGCAACTGCCAGGTCTCCGCCCGGAACGGGCCGATGTGCATCCGATCGCCGGGGATGAACTCGCGCAGCGCGTACGCCTCGGAAAGCATGCCCGGGCGGTCCAACGCCAGCACGGCGTCGAGCGCTCCGGGCGGCGCGTACACCGGGAGCGGCGGGGCGGGCTCGGCGTCGAGCGCGCGCGCCCGCAGCAGCGGGTTCAGGTCCGCGCAGTGGTCGGGATGCCCGTGGCTGATGTAGACGGCGTCGACTCGCGCGGCCGGCACGTGGGCGAGCAGCTGGGGGACGGTGGCGTACCCGAGGTCGACGACGAGCACGAATCGTTCGTGCTCGACGAGGTACCCGCTGCACGCCTGCCCAGCCTCCGGCCACGCCCCGCAGGCACCGAGCACGGTCAGCCTCACCGGGCCGATGCTAGCTGCCCGCCGTAGCACACTCCGCGTGCTCCCGGGCGCTGTCCACAGTCGACGAACTCATCCACAGGTACGGGCGCGACACGGTGCGGCCGACATCGCGCGCTCCTAACGTGCTCGGCATGCCGAGTGGAGGGGAGGACGGTTCCTCCATCGGGCGGCGCGTTCCCGACGTGCGACTGGCCGGGATCGCCCTCGGGACCTGGCTCGCCGCGCTGGTCGCCCTGTCGCTGTCCGCGCGTACCGCTGTCTGTGTCGTCGGCGTTGCCGCTATGGCGGCGGGCGTGGCCGCGGCGACGGTTGGCCCTGCGGGAGGACGTCGGCAGGGGTGGGGGTGGGTGGCCGTCGCGGTGCTGCTCGGCGTGGTGTGCGGTGCCAGCGCGACGGCCGCACGCGCATCGGTGCGCGAGGCAGAACCGCTGGCCGGCCTGGCCCGGGCGCACGCCACCGTGGAGGCCGAGCTGGTGGTACGCGATGATCCGCGACCGGTGTCGGGTCAGCGCGCGACGTGGGTGGTCATGGTAGATGCGCGCCGGCTGACCGTGGACCGGGTCGGCGGCGCGGGCTCGGCGGCGCCTGCCACGATCCGGCTGGCGGCCGGCATGGTGGTGTTCGCCACGGACGACGGCTGGCGCGGGCTGCTACCCGGGCAGCGCGTCATCGCGAGCGGCCGACTGCGGCCGCCCCAGCGCGGCGACCTGCGGGCCGCCGCGCTGTCGACCAGCGAGCCGCCGCGGCGGCTGGGCCGGGCACCATGGCTGCAGCGGGCGGCCGGTAGCCTGCGCGCCGGCTTGCAGCGCGCGTGTGCGCCGCTGCCCGACCGGCCCGGCGGCCTGCTGCCCGGCCTCGTGGTCGGGGATACCAGCCGGCTGGATCCCGCTGTCGCCGACGACTTCCGGGCGACCGGGATGACGCACCTGGTGGCGGTGTCGGGCGCCAATGTGGCCATCCTGATCGGTTGTGTGCTGCTTCTGGCACGGGGGATCCGGGCCGCCCCCCGGCTGACGGCGGCGGCGTGCGCGACGGCTCTCGCCGGGTTCGTCGTACTCGCTAGGCCAACGCCGAGTGTCTTGCGGGCGGCCGCGATGGGCGCGCTCGGTTTGATCGCGCTGGCGTCGGGGCGACCGCGGGCCGCCGTGCCCGGGCTCTGCGCTGCCATCGCGGTTCTGGTCGTGGTCGACCCGGAGCTGGCCGGGGACCCAGGATTCGCGCTGTCGGTCCTGGCGACCGGCGGGCTGCTGCTGATCGCGCCGCGGTGGCGGGACGCGCTGCGCGCCCGCGGCGTACCGGCGGGCTTGGCCGAGGCGCTGGCGATCCCGGCCGCGGCCCAGGTCGCGTGCGCCCCGGTCATCGCCGGTCTCTCCGGCACGGTGAGCCTGGTCGCCGTCCCGGCGAACCTGCTCGCCGTGCCGGCGATCGCGCCGGCGACCGTGCTCGGCGTGGTGGCCGCGGTGGTGTCGCCGGTGTGGCCCACGGGCGCGGAGTTCGCTGCCTGGCTGGCCAGTTGGCCGGCCGCGTGGCTGGTGGCGGTGGCCGGTCAGGGCGCGCGGCTGCCCGGTGGAACGCTCCCATGGCCCGGCGGGTGGGCCGGCGCGCTGCTCATGGCCGGCGTCACCGTGGCGTTCCTGGTGGCAGCGCGCCGCCGGCACGTTCGGCGGCTGGCTGCCGTCGTCGCGGTGGCCGCCGTCGTCGGCGCGCTGCCTGTGCGACTGGTGGCGGGCGGCTGGCCGCCGGCGGGCTGGCTGATGGTCGTCTGCTCGGTGGGGCAGGGCGACGCGGTCGTGCTGCCGACCCTGCCCGGTGCGGCGGTCGTGGTCGACGCGGGTCCCGATTCCGGTCCGACCGACGGCTGCCTGCGTCGGCTCGGAGTGCGCACCGTGCCGCTGCTCGTCGTGACGCACTTCCACGCCGACCACGTCGGCGGCATCGAGGGGGTGCTGCGCGGGCGCGGCGTGGCGGCCATCGTCACCACCGCGTGGCAAGAGCCCGCCGCCGGCCTGGCGTCGGTGGCCCGAGCCGCGGCCACGCGGGGGATTCCGGTGGGTGTGGCCCGGGTCGGTTGGACCGACACGGTGGGCGGGTTGACGCTGACCGTGATCGGTCCGCCCCAGCCGATCGTTGGGACGCGATCCGATCCGAACAACAACTCGCTCGTGCTGCGGGTACGGCAGCGCGGCGTCGACCTCCTGCTCGCCGGAGACGCGGAGAACGAGGAGCAGCAGGCACTGTTGGGCCGGGTCGGGCCCGGTGGGCTGCGTGCCGCGGTGCTCAAGGTTGCCCACCATGGCTCCGCGTACCAGGAGCCGGCCTTCCTCGACGCGGTCGACCCGGCGGTCGCGATGGTGTCCGTGGGTGTCCACAACCGGTACGGGCATCCGAACGCCTCGGTGCTCGGCAAGCTTGCCCGAGACGGCGCGCGCGTGCTGCGCACCGACCGTGACGGTGACCTGGCCGCGGTGCGGACCGAGGGCCGACTGGCCGTGGCGGCGCGCGGGTACGGACCCGGAGGTCACCCGCCGTGACGATGACCCGCCGCCCGCGGGCCGCCCATATGCGGCGGCCGGTCGGCGGCGGGTCGGCGGCGTGGCGGCGGTCCGAGACCCAACGAGTCAGCGTCCCCCAGCCCGTCGTGGGCGCGTGGAAGTATGGCGGCGTGACGCCGGCCCCACCCGCTCCCGTCGTGCTCGTGCTCGGCGACGAGGATCTCCTCGTTGTGCGTGCGATCGCGCACGCGGTCGACGCGGCGCGGGCCGTTGACCCGGCCACCGACGTGCGCGAATACGAGGCCGGGGCTTTGACGCCGGCCGAGATGGCCGAGATGCTCAGCCCTTCGCTGTTCGGGGGGCGGCGCGTCCTCGTGGTGCAGGCGGCGCAGGACGCGCGCAAGGACCTGGTCGATGCCCTCCTGACGTACGCCGAGGCTCCCGACCCGGATGTGAGCCTCGTCGTCACCCATGCCGGCGGGGCAAAGGGAAAGGCGCTTGCCGACGGCCTTCGCGCGGCCGGTGCGACGGTGGTGTCCGCAGCCCGGCTGACCCGGCACCGCGACCGGGTCGAGTTCGTGCGCGCCGAGGTGCATCGGCTCGGCGGCAAGTGCACCGAGGACGCGGCTGAGGCGCTGCTCGCGGCGGTCGGCAACGACCTGCGCGAGCTGGCCTCGGCGTGCGCCCAATTGATCGCGGACACCGACGGGCGCATCGGCGCCGACACCGTGGCTCGGTACTACCGGGGGCGGGCCGAGGTGAGTGGCTTCACCGTCGCGGACGCGGCGATGGTCGGCGACGTGCCGGCCGCGCTGGAGGCGCTGCGGTGGGCCCTGCACGTCGGCGTCGACCCGGTGCCGATCGCCGATGCGCTGGCCGACGGCGTCCGGACCGTGGCGCGGGTGGCCGCGGCCGGGCGGGGTAACGCGTACCAGCTCGCAAGCGGTCTCGGCATGCCCGCCTGGAAGGTCGAGCGCGCGCAGCGGCAGGCCCGCGGCTGGACACCGGAGGGCCTCGTCGACGCGATGCAGGCCGCTGCCGAGTGCAACGCCGAGGTGAAGGGGGGTGCGGACGACCGCGGGTACGCCCTTGAGCGCGCGATCTTCGCGGTCGCCGCCGCCCGGCAGGCGGGCGGCGCGTGATGACCATGCCGGTCCGGTCCCGTCCCGCCGCCATCTCCACGGAGGTGCGGCGACGCCGCCCGCTCTATGCCCGGGTACTCGGCCTGCGGTACCTGAACCCGTCCGGCCTGATGTGCTTTCTGTTCTTCGAGGGAACGATCGCGTTCGCGCTGCTGCTCTCGCTCGCCGAGCTGGTGACCTTGTGGGGAGTGGTCGTCCTGCCGCTCTCGGTGGCCAGCATGGTCAAGATTAACGATGTCGTCGCCGGGGCGGTGCAGCGGTCCGCGGCGCGTACGCCGAGTCAAGCCCGTACGGAGGTCATGCGCGAGAGGCGCGCGAGGGCGATCGGCCGGGCCGCCGTGCCGGGGGCGTTCGCGGGGCGCGCAGCGTTAGCCGGGCGCGATGCGTTCGTCGCGGGCGATCCGTTCCGCTCGGCCGCTCGGCCGCCCAACGCGCACCCGGCGGAGCACGGCGACCGGCGGGTAAGCCGTCCGCGGGCCGATCACGGCGAGTCTCCGGATTCGGCCGGCCAGCGGGCTCGCCAGTCGGGCTCCGCCCGCTACGAGTGAGCCGGCCCCGGACCGCGCCCGCACGCGGGTCTCGCGCCGATCATGCAGAAACCCGTCGATCAAGGAGTTGTTGTCGCGACCGACAGATCAACTAGCGACAACAGGACCATGATCGACGGGGAAAGCCGGGGCGGGGGGCCATCGACGGGGAAGCCGGCGCCCGGCGGCCATCGACGGGGCCCACGGGGCGGGCCGGCCCGGAGCGCGGCGTTAGGCGGAGAGCGAGTTGAGGCGCTTGGCGATGGCCGACTTGCGGTTGGCGGCCTGGTTTTTGTGGATCACACCCTTGCTGACGGCCTTGTCCAGCTTGCGCGCGGCCTCCTGCATGAGCACGCTCGCGACCTCCGAGTCGCCCGCCGCGGACGCGGCGTTGAACTTGCGGATGGCGGTCTTCAGCGACGACTTGACCGACTTGTTGCGCAGCCGGCGCTTCTCGTTCTGCCGGTTGCGCTTGATCTGTGACTTGATGTTCGCCACGCGACAGCCTTCGTCCTGTGTCGTTCGGGTTGGATGGTCAAGCGCAGGTGGCGAAAGCGCACACCACACGCGAGGTGCCAGGTTACCAGGTCCGGGCGCGGCCGGCCAAAACGGGTCAGCTCGGCGACGGCGCCGGTGACCGCGCGGCGTCGTGCGGCAGCGCGCTGCCCTTGAGGTACTCCTCCCAGGAGACGTTCCAGTCGGTCCAGCCGTCGCCCCAGTCGAGTCCGCGTTCCGTACCCTTGACGATCACCGGATCACCGATGTGCGTGATGCTGAACAGCCACTGCGCGTTCGTCGGGGAGAGGTTGGTGCAGCCGTGCGAGACGTTGCGGCGGCCCTGGTCGCCCACTGACCACGGCGCGCCGTGGATGAACTGGCCACCCCAGGTGAGACGCTGGCTCCAGTAGACGAGCGTGCGGTAGCCGCCAGGGGAGTCCGCCGGGATGCCGAACGTGCCGGAATCGAAGTACTCCTGCGGATTCTTGACCATGACCACCATGTTGCCGCTGGACGACGGCGAGGCCGGCTTGCCGAGACTGACCGG
>DASXRC010000212.1:0-10754 GCA_036506795.1 Micromonosporaceae bacterium | reverse complement strand
GTGCTGAGATGTTCATACCGTTTGGTTGCAAGCTGTTGGCTGATGGTCACGGTGAGTGAGTGGCGGCCGTGGCCCTCAGGCGGACGACGAGACCAGCTTCGCGTACGCCGGCTTGATGGTCTCGTTGATGATCGCGAGCCGCTCGTCGAACGGGATGAATGCGCTCTTCATCGCGTTGATGGTGAACCACTGCAGCTCGGCCCAGCCGTATCCGAACGCGTCAACCAGCAGTTGCATCTCCCGTGACATCGACGTCCCGCTCATCAGCCGGTTGTCCGTGTTCACGGTGACCCGGAAGCGAAGGTCGTGCAGCAGGCCGATCGGATGCTCGGCGATGGACCGCGCCGCACCGGTCTGCACATTGGACGATGGGCACAGCTCGAGCGGAATGCGCTTGTCGCGCACGTACGCGGCGAGCCGACCAAGCTTCGCCCCGGCCGCGCCACCCCCGGGCCCGCGCGTGATGTCATCGACGATCCGTACGCCATGGCCGAGCCGGTCCGCGCCGCACCACTGGATCGCCTGCCAGATCGAGGGCAGGCCGAACGCCTCGCCGGCGTGGATGGTGAAATGGGAGTTCTCCCGCTGCAGGTACTCGAACGCGTCCAGGTGCCGGGTCGGCGGGAACCCGGCCTCGGCGCCGGCGATGTCGAAGCCGACCACCCCGAGGTCCCGGAACGTCACCGCGAGCTCGGCTATCTCCATCGAGCGGGCCGCGTGTCGCATGGCGGTCAGCAAGGTGCCGACCCGGATCGGTGTCCCGGCCTCCTCCGCCCGCCTCGATCCCTCCGCGAACCCGGCGACCACCGCCTCGACGACGGCCGGCAGCGAGAGCCCGCGCTCCAGGTGCTGCTCGGGGGCGAACCGCACCTCCGCGTACACAACGCCGTCCGCCGCCAGGTCGAGCGCGCACTCGGCGGCGACCCGGTATAGCGCCTCTTCGGTCTGCATCACCGCGACCGGATAGGTGAACGTTTCCAGATAGCGCTCCAGCGAACCGGAGTCGGCCGCCGCCGCGAGCCACCGGCGCAGCCCCTCGGCGTCGGCCGCCGGCAGCGGGTGCCCGATCGCGTCGGCGAGCTCGAGGATGCTTGACGGGCGCAGCCCTCCGTCCAGGTGATCGTGCAGGAGCGCCTTGGGGGCCTTGACGAGGTCATCATGGGTGATTGCGACCATAGTCAGACCCTAGTCATGGAGGGTGCATGCTGGCCGACGTCCTCCAGTATCTACGGTGCCCGATCTGTGCAGAGCCGCTGACCGAGACGGCGGACGGCGCCGCGCTCCGCTGCCCGGCCGGGCACAGCTTCGACCGCGCCCGGCACGGGTACGTCAACTTGGGCATCGGCCGGATGCCGCACCCCGGGGACCCGGCGCCGATGGTGTCGGCTCGTGCGGAGTTCCTCACGGCGGGCCACTACCAGCCCCTCTCGGCCGCGCTCGCGGTCGCGGCACGCGAGGCGTACCCGGGACGTGGTCTCGTCACCGATGTCGGCGCCGGTACCGGGCACCACCTGGCTCAGGTGCTGGACGCTCTGCCGGGCGCCGCGGGGCTCGCCATCGACGTATCCAAGGCGGCGTTGCGCCGGGCGGCCCGGGCGCATCCGCGGGCGGACGCGGTGCTGTGCGACGTCTGGCGCGGCCTGCCGCTCGTCGACGACGCGGTCGGCGTACTGCTGAATGTGTTCTCGCCGCGCAACGGCGCCGAGTTCCGGCGGGTGCTGCGGCCGGACGGCGCCGTGCTTGTTGTCACGCCTACGCGGCACCACCTGGCCGAGCTCGTTGACCCGCTCCGGCTGCTCCGGGTCGATCCGGCGAAGGATCGGCGCGTGGCGGCCCGGCTGGCCGGGTTTGCTCCGGCGGCCGTGGACGTGGCCGAGGCGCCGTTAACGCTCGGCCACGACGAAGTCGCCACCGTCGTCGGCATGGGCCCGAGCGCGTGGCACACCGGGCCGGACGCGCTCGCCGGGGCGATCGCCGCCCTCCCGGACCCGCTGACCGTGACGCTCTCCGTGCGGGTCACCACCTACCGGCCGGTGTGAGTCGCCAGCGCTCCCAACTAGGTGGACAGGTCGATCTGGTCCCAGCCCGCCGGGGCGTCGTGGAACGGCCCGTGGAAAATCACCGCCCACTCCAGCGCCCACCGCCGCTGCCCGATGGCGTTGGCGTCTATCGGCCCCGGCAGCGGCAGCGCGGCACGCTCGGCCTCGAGGTAGGCCCAGTCGAGGCAGTAGTAGAGGTCCAGCACGGCGGCCACTTCGGCCGCGTTGCGGGGTGCGACCAGGGTCCGCGACCGCCATTCGGCGAACGTCTCGCCGGACGGCAGGTGCGGCAGCAGGTCCACGAGCCGGTCCTCGGACGGCGCGGCCGGGTCAAGATGCTTGCTGATGCCCAGGACCCAGCACAGCGCGTAGATCGCCTCCAGGTGCAGCACGAACGAGCGGTGGTCGCCGCGGCCCGACATCACGAAGTGCCACTCCGGCTGGGTCACCGCGTCGACCAGGTGGGAGCCGAGCAGCCAGCTCATCGCCGCCTCCTGCGGCATGCCGAAGCATCGGGCGAGCACCACGTTGAGGACCGCGGTCCGAGCCTCGATCTCCGCGGTCGGGCGCAGCTCGACCTCGTCTCCCGGCTCCCACACCAGCGGGAACTGCCGGGGCGGCAGCGGTAGTCGCAGCCGGCGCAGCTCCTCGACGCTCAAAGCACGCGCGGCGAGCGGGTCGGGAACGGGTACGGGCAACTACGGTCCTCGCTGGTCCTAACCTCGTTGGTCGGCAGGTGGCCGTTCGGCCGGTTTGGCGTGCGAGCCTAACGCCCCACCTAACGCGCGACGCCGCTGCAGGGTGCGACGCGCCTATGAGCTCAGCCGATCCGGTCGATGATCAGCGCCCGGTCGACCGGTTCGCCCTCGTCGACGACGACCCCCGGACGGGCCGCGTCCAGCGCGGCGGGGATCCGCCCGGCGTCCTCGGTGCGCAGCTCGTAGAGCGGCTCGCCCGGGCGCACCCGGTCGCCCGGCCGCGTGTGCAGCACGACCCCCGCGCCGGCGCTGACCGGGTCCTCCTTGCGCGCGCGGCCCGCACCGAGCCGCCACGCCGCCACCCCGATGGCGTACGCGTCGACCGCCGTAACCACGCCGTCCGCCTCGGCACGGACGATCTCGGTCTCGGGCGCCACCGGCAGCGGCGCGTCCGGATCGCCGCCCTGTGCCCGAATCATCGCGCGCCAGGAATCCATCGCCCGGCCGTTCTTGAGGGCCGCCTCCGGATCGGCGTCGGCCAGCCCGGCGGCCGAGAGCATCTCCCGGGCCAGCGCGACGGTCAGCTCGACCACATCGGCCGGGCCACCGCCGGCCAGCACGTCGACCGCCTCGGCGACCTCGACGGCGTTGCCGACGGCCAGTCCCAGCGGAGTCGACATGTCGGTCAGCAGCGCCACGGTCCGTACGCCGTGGGCCCTCCCCAGCTCCACCATGGTCCGGGCCAGCTCCCGCGCGTCGTCGACGGACTTCATGAAGGCGCCCGAGCCGACCTTGACGTCCAGCACCAGCGCGCCGGTGCCCTCGGCGATCTTTTTGCTCATGATCGAACTCGCGATCAGCGGGATGGCCTCGACGGTGCCGGTCACGTCACGCAGCGCGTACAACTTCCGGTCGGCCGGCGCGAGGCCCTCGCCGGCGGCGCAGATCACCGCACCGACGTCCCGCAGCTGCGCCAGGAACTCGTCGTTCGTCAGCGTCGCCCGCCACCCGGGGATCGATTCCAGCTTGTCCAGCGTCCCGCCCGTGTGGCCAAGCCCGCGGCCGGACAGTTGCGGCACGGCCGCGCCGCAAGCGGCGACCAGCGGCGTGAGCGGCAATGTGATCTTGTCGCCGACCCCGCCGGTGGAGTGCTTGTCCGCGGTCGGCCGCGGCACGCTCGACAGGTCCAGCCGCTCACCGCTGGCGATCATCGCGGCCGTCCACCGGGCGATCTCGGCCGGCGTCATCCCGCGCAACAGAATCGCCATTGCGAGGGCCGACATCTGCTCGTCGGCGACCTCCCCCCGCGTGTACGCGTCGACCACCCAGTCGATCTGCGCGTCGGAGAGGACTTCGCCGTCGCGCTTGGTCCGGATCACGTCGACCGCGGCAAACGGGGTCACGAGGGCCACCGCAGCTCGATCTCCGTGGGCGGTTGACCGTCACCGGCCCAGTAGGTGCCGCCATCGGCGTCCACGACGACCACCCGAGGCGTACGCGCCCGGCCCCACGCCACCGCGTCCGCGGCGTCCGCGAACGTGGGAGCTTCCTCCAGAATGCCCGGCTCCTCCTCGACGTCGTCCACCACCGCCGTCCCGGCCACGTCGGCGGCCTCGGCCAGGCCGGCGGCGTCGCCGGCATCCGTCAGCCCACGCGACCGTTCCCAGTACCCGGTCCAGACCCGCTGCCCGCCGGCCATGTCCGGGTGGACGAACGCGGTGCCGCGCCCGCGCCAGTGCGCCAGCCGGGCCGGCACCACTGGCGCGTGCGGGGTCGAGCCGACCGCGTCGAGATCGGTGACGTCGAACGCGTGCGGCAGTAGGTCGGCCATCCGTCGGGGCTCCGGGAACGCGTCCACGAGGCACTCCGGCCCGCCGTTCTCCCACAGCAGCTGGCGGCAGCGCCCGCACGGCATCAGCGCGTCGCCGGCCGCGTCCACGCAGGCCACCGCCACGAGCCGGCCGCCGCCGGTCGCGTGCAGCGCGGAGACGAGCCCGCACTCGGCGCACAGCGTCAGCCCGTACGAGGCGTTCTCCACATTGCAGCCGACGACCGTGCGGCCGTCGTCGACGAGCCCGGCCGCCCCGACCGGGAACTTCGAGTACGGGGCGTACGCGCGGCGCATCGCCTCGGTCGCGGCGACCCGCAGCTCCACCCAATCGATCTCCACGGTCAACCCTTGACGTAGGGCTTACCGTCGGCCGCCGGCGCCCGCACCCGGCCCACCAGCCCGGCCACGGCCACGATCGTCGCGACGTACGGCAACATGTTGAGGAACTGACTCGGGATCGGGCTGCTGACCGTGCCGAGGAAGAATGCGAGCGCGTTGGCGAAGCCGAAGAAGAGCGCCGCGAGCAGCACCCCGATCGGCGTCCATCGGCCGAAGATCAGCGCGGCAAGCGCGACGAAGCCCAGGCCGGACGTCATGCCCTTGTTGAAGTTCGTCGTGGACAGCAGCGTGAAGTACGCGCCCCCGAACCCCGCCATCAGGCCGCCGACGAGGACGTTGCGGTAACGCAGGCCGAGCACCCGGATGCCCACCGTGTCCGCGGCCGTTGGGTGCTCGCCGACCGAGCGGGTACGCAGCCCCCACCGGGTGTGGAACAGCCCGAGATGGATGAGTGCGACGAGCGCGAAGGCGCCGTAGACGAACACGTTGGCCTTGAACAGGAGCGGCCCGAGGACCGGGATATCGGACAGGCCGGGGATGTTCCACGTCGGCACCCGGGACGGCTGGTTGTAACGGCCCGCGTCCTTGGCCATCAGTTGCTCGTACAGGAAGCCGGTGAGGCCGAGCGCGAAGACGTTCAGCACGATGCCGACGACGACCTGGTCCACCAGGTACCGGATGGCCAGGAACGCCAGCAGCGCCGCGATGAGCAGCCCGGCGAGCGCGGCGGCGATGATCCCCGCCCAGACACTGGCCGCGAGCGTGGCCACCATCGCCGCGGCGAACGCGCCGACCAGGAACTGGCCTTCGATCGCAATGTTGATCACACCCGACCGCTCGCAGAGGACGCCGGACAGGCCGCCGAGGATCAGCGGCAGCGAGAGCTCCAGCGAGGTGTGAGCGACGTTGCCGATCGGCATGACGTTCAGGCCGGCCGGCGCCTGCGAGACCTGCCAGCACAGGAACGACAGCATCATCGCGACGATCCCGACGCCGAGCAGCCAGGTGAACCAGCGGCGCGCGCCCGGCGCCAGCATGGCTCCCCCGACGACGGCGGCGACCAGTCCGAAGGCCACCGCGCCGGTGGCTCCGGGGATCGGCAGTGCGGACCCCGAGATGGTCTCCGCGAGCGTGAACTTCGCGTCCTGGCTGGTCGCGAGCAGGCCGAAGATCACCGCGGCAAGCAGCCCGGCGACGGCCAACCCCGTGCCCACCTTTCGCTCGCGGGTCCAGAACGGCACCGGTACCGCGACGGCCTGGGCCTCGTCGACGGTCATCGTCGTCACGACCTCACCATCCCTTCGCCATGCCGGTCTCGATGCCGCCTGCTTGCGCGGGCCGAAGCCTGAAGATCGCCGCAATGAGTGCCGGCGCCGCGACGAAGATCACGATGAGTGCCTGGATGACCTGCACCAGCTCAAGCGAGATGCCGGAGAACGACTGCATCCGGTTGCCGCCCGCCTGCAGCGCCCCGAACAGCAGGGCGGCGAGCAACACGCCCCACGGTCGGGCGCGGCCGAGCAGCCCGACCAGGATGCCGTCGAAACCGACGCTGCCGATGACCGCCGGGGTCAGGGTCAGTGCCGGTCCGAGCACCATCGCGGAGCCACCGAGCCCGGCGAGTGCGCCGGCCACGCCCATGACGAGGGCGTACGTCGTGGTCACGGCCATCCCGGCGGTGCGCGACGCCTCGGGGTTGAGCCCGACCGCCCGGAGCTCGAAGCCGAACGCGGACCGGTTGAGCAGCCAAGCGGTCGCCCACACCGCGAGCACGGCCAGCATGATGCCCAGATGTACGCGCAGGCTCGGCCCGAGCCAGCCGAGCAGGTGCGGCAGCCGCGCCGAGCCGTCGACCGGCTTGCTGATGGCGTCCGTACGGCCGGGATCCTGCACCCCGTCCTGGAGAATCAGCCAGCCGAGGAAGAACAGCGCGATGTAGTTCAGCATGATGGTCGTGATGACCTCGTGCGCGCCGGTGCGTGCCTTGAGGATGCCGGGGACGAACCCCCACGCGGCGCCGAAAAGTAGCCCCGCGAGCAGCGCGACGATCAGGTGTAGGCCGACCGGGAGGGGCAACAGGAAGCCGGCCAGCGCCGCCCCGATCGCCCCCATGATCGCCTGGCCCTGCACACCGATGTTGAACAGGCCGCCGCGGAGGGCGAGCGCGAACGCCAGCCCAGTCAGCGCGAGCGGTGCGGCATACGTCAGCGTCTCCGAGATCGGGAAGAAGGCGCGCTCCCAGGACAGCGTGCCGTTGATCGCCCCGCGCACGGCCAGCGGGTCGACGACCGAGCCCTTGAATAGGTTCGCGTACGCCGCGCTGACCTTGTCCCAGCTCGCCGACAGCGCGTCGGTCGGGCGGGCGGAGAAGTAAGAATACTTTGCGCGAACGTCGGGGTCGGAGATGATGATCAGGATCGCCCCGACGATCATCGCGAGCAGCACCGCGAGCACGGTCACGGTGACCGTGTTCGCGGACCACAGCGCGCGCAGGAACCGGGCGGCGAACGAGCGCTGTTCCGCCGGCGTACCGGCGGCGTGTCGGGGCGGTCGCTCGGCGGTGGCCAGTGTCTCGGCGGCGGCCGTCGCGCCGGTCGCCGGGTTCTTGTCGGGCGGGCTCTCGGTCATGCGGGGTCCTCCGCATCCGCGGGCGCACCCGCGACCGAGCCGGCCGGGCCGGCCCCGTCGCCGACGACGCCGGCCATCAGCAGGCCGATGTCCTCCCGCGGCGTGTCGGGCGGCACGACGGCCAGGATCCGGCCCCGGTACATGACGGCGATGCGGTCGGCGAGCGCCATCACCTCGTCGAGCTCGCTCGAGACCAGCAGCACGGCGATGCCGACCTCGCGCTCGTGCACGATCTGCCGGTGGATGAACTCGATGGATCCGACGTCCACGCCGCGGGTCGGCTGGGCGGCGATGAACACCCTCAGCGGCCGCGAGAACTCCCTCGCCACGATCACCTTCTGCTGGTTGCCGCCGGATAGCGTGGCCACGGACGCCTCGTGCGAGGAGGTCCGCACGTCGAACTGCTCGATCCTCTTCCGCGCCGACTCCGCGATGCGGTCGGGTCGGATGATGAACCGGGTGCCGTACGGCTCAGTGTTGTACATGTCGAGCACGAGGTTCTCGGCGACGGTGAAGTCCCGGACGAGCCCGTCCACGCTGCGGTCCTCCGGCACGTACCCGACGCCTGCGTGCAGGATGTCCCGGGTCGTTCGACCGTGCAAACTGCGCCCCTCGAGCGTGACCGAACCGGCGACAAGCGGCCGCAGGCCCATGATCGCCTCGACCATCTCGGTCTGCCCGTTGCCCTGCACGCCCGCGACGCCGAGCACCTCGCCGGCGTGCACCGTGAGGTCCACGCCGTCGACCGCCCGGTGCCCGCGATCGTCGTCGACGACCAGCCCGCTGATCTCCAGCAGCACGGGGCCCGGGTGAGCCGGGGCCTTGTCCACCCGCAGGATCACGCTGCGGCCCACCATCATGGCCGCGAGCTCCTCCTCGCTCGTGTCCGGTGGCGTGGTGCCGACCGTACGACCTCGGCGGATCACGGTGATCCGGTCCGCGATCGCCTGGACCTCCTTGAGCTTGTGGGTGATGAAGACGATCGACTTACCGGACTCCTTGAGCGCCCGCATCACGGCGAGCAGATCGTCGGTCTCCTGCGGGGTCAGCACCGCGGTCGGCTCGTCGAGGATGAGCAGGTCAACCTGGCGGGTCAGGGCCTTGACGATCTCGACGCGCTGTTGGATCCCGACCGGAAGGTCCTCGACGAGCGCGTCCGGGTTGACGGCGAGGCCGTACCGCCGCGAGACCTCGAGCACATCCTTACGCGCCCGGCGCCGGTCCAGAAACCCGACCACCCCGTCGCGGACCTCCTCCGCGCCGAGCATCACGTTGTCCGCCACGGTGAACACGGGCACGAGCATGAAGTGCTGGTGCACCATGCCGATTCCCGCGGCGATCGCATCCCGGGGTCCCTTGATCTGGATCGGCCGCCCGTCCACGAGAATCTCGCCCTCGTCGGGCTGTAATAGTCCATAGAGGACGTTCATCAGGGTTGACTTGCCCGCGCCGTTCTCGCCGAGCAGCGCATGGATCTCCCCTGGCTCGACCGTCAGGTCGATGTGGTCGTTGGCGACTAGCTCACCGAAGCGCTTGGTGATGCCGCGAAGTTCAAGTCTCAGCGGGACCTCCCTGTGCCGCGGTGCGATTCTTCACGATCGAGAGCAGCGAGTAAACAACCGGCCCCCACGGCGATGATCGCACCGCGGAGGCCGGCCTTGCGTTGGAGGGTGTCACATGACTGTCACTTCGGCTGCGCCGGCGACGTCACCTTGATCTTGCCGGAGATGATGTCCTGCTTGAGCTGATCGACCTCGGACTTGAGGCCCGCGTCGATCTTGGTGTCGAAATCGTGGTACGGCGCGATGGACACACCGTTGTTCTCCAGCGTGCCCAGGAACCCGCCGGTCAACATGCCGCTCGAGTCGGCGCCCTTGAGCGCGGCGTCCTTGACGGCGAGCGGGATGTTCTTCACGACGGTGGTGAGGAACGACGAGCAGTACTGCTGGGCGCTCTCGCAGCCGTCGACGTCGACCCAGATCACCGCGTAATTGTTCGCGGCGGCCGCGGCCGTGCCGAGCCCGGTACCGCCCGCGACCGGCATGATCACGTCGGCACCCTGCGCGACGAACGCGTTGGACAGCGCCTTGCCCTTGGCCTGGTCGGTGAAGCTCTCGGCGAACGTGCCCTTCTGCGTCGCCTTGTTCCAGCCGAGGACCTGGACGGTCTTGCCCTTCGCCTTGTTGAACTGCGCGACGCCGTCGGCGAAGCCATCCATGAAGATGGTCACCGGCGGGATCTTCAGGCCGCCGTACGTGGCCACCTTGCCCGTCTTCGAGTAGCCGGCCGCGAGGTAACCCGCGAGGAACGCGGCCTGGGCCGTGTCGAACTGCATGGGGTACACGTTCGACTCGGGCTGCTTGGAGTCCACGATCGCGAACTGCTTGGCCGCGTTGGCCTTCGCCACCTGGGAGGTGGCGTCGCCCATCAGGCCGCCCACCGCGAGGATGAACTTACAGTCCTGCTGGGCGAACTGCGTCAGGTTCGGCACATAGTCCGCCTCGGCCTTGGACGCGACGTTCTTCGGGGTGGCGAGCTTGTCGCTCGCCGCCTTGGCGTCCTGCAGGCCCTTCCAGGCCGACGCGTTGAACGACCGGTCATCGATGCCGCCGGTGTCGGTCACCATGCAGGTCGTGTACGTACCGGCGGCCGTCCCGCCGCCGGAGTTCTCGTTGGGAGCATTGCCACATGCGGCGGCGCTCAGCGAGAGCCCGCCGATCGCGAGAGTCGCGACGATGATCCGCATCCCACGCACAGGGCGCAAGACGGTCTCCTTCCCCAATTCTCACCGCCACGTCGCGGTGAATCCACGAGCGGCAGCGTACGCTAGTCGCCCACTCGAGGGATGGCAATCATGCACGGTTGTTGAGCCCCCGTTACCCTCACGTAACCCTGCCGGGCGGCAGGTCGCTCCCGGGTCGGGAGGCATCGTCCCAACGGCCGACCCCAAGGCTGACCAGCCCAGATTCACGCCGTTTTCGACCGATCGCCGCCTGGTTGCCCGACTCTAACGGAGTTGGTGCGTCCGACCGCCGTCCACCGCCCGACTCTGACGGAGTTGGTGCGTCCGACCGCCGTGGTCGTGTCCCTGGGGTGGTGTAAATGACAACGGACGTAGGTTCCTTTCGAGACCGCCAAGTCGTCGACAGGAAGGACTACGCCCGTGTCTCGTCGAGTATCGCCCACCGAGCAGATCCGTGCGCAGATCGATGCCCTCTT
>DASXRC010000211.1:0-3840 GCA_036506795.1 Micromonosporaceae bacterium | reverse complement strand
CAGCGTCGGCCTGCAGTACGGGGTGCCGCTGGAGGCGCTGGTGGCGAAGTTCGTCAACATGATCTTCGAGCCCAACGGCATGACCGACGACAAGGACGTCCGCATCGCCCAGAGCCTGGTCGACTACGTGGCCAGGCGGCTTGCGATCGACTACCTGGACGTCGAGACCCGGCACGCCCTCGGCGTCAAGACCACCGCCGAGCGCACCGCCGAGGTCAACGGCTACGGCGCCGAGCCGACGCCGGCGGACGCCGCGAGCGGGCCGGCCGTCGGTGAGACCGAGGCCGGGACCGCCGACGAGGCGGCCGAGGCCACGACCAGGCCGGCCGCCGAGGACACGCAGGCGGCGCCGGCCCCGACCGCATCGGCGGCCCCGAGCGGCCCGACGTTCACCCCTGGCATGGCCGCGGTCGACGCGCCCTACTGCTCCACCTGCGGGGTGCGCATGCGGCCGGCCGGGTCCTGCTTCGTCTGCGAGTCGTGCGGCACCACCAGCGGCTGCAGCTGATTCCGAGCGGAATTGCATCCGGCGCAACATTCATCCGGGTGAGTACAAGATGAAAGCCAAGGTGACGAGGGGTGCCGGCGGCGTGCTGGCACCCCTCGGGCCGTGTCCGACCTGCGTGGTCGACAACAGACACAACCATGTTGCATCGAATGCAAGACCAGGGTCAGGCGCTGTGATGTGGGTCTCATCGACCAGCTGTAGCAGCTCGGAGGCGCTGAGATGCGGTTTCAGTACGTAGTACACGATTTGGGGCGCCAACGGCGGGGTGCTGTGGCGGTCGTCACGCTCAGGGGGAACGCTGCCAACGTGCGGCTCATGGACGCGCACAACCTCAGCAACTACAAGAACGGCCAACAGCACCGGTACTGGGGCGGCTTGGCCAGCCGGTCGCCTGTCTCACTGCCCATCCCAAGCGACGGGCATTGGTATGTCACGGTGGACCTCCAGGGTCTCCGGGGGACCGTTCGTTCGGGTGTGGCGGTGGAGCCGCCGCCTCTTGCGCCGCTGCGCCCTGCCGCCGGTAGCGCTCCGCTGAGCCAGATCCGGCACGAGGCTCCACCTGGTGCCGACGCCGACGGAGACCGGCAGGTGTGGGACGTCTTCATCTCCCATGCCAGCGAGGACAAGGACGCGGTGGCCCGGCCCCTTGCTGAGCACTTGCGAGAGCTGGGCGTGACGGTATGGCTGGACGAGTTCGAGCTCAGGATCGGCGATAGCCTTCGCCGAATGATCGACGCCGGTCTTGCTGGTAGCCGCTTCGGAGTAGTCGTGCTGTCTCGGTCCTTCTTCAGGAAGGGCTGGCCCCAATACGAACTCGACGGCCTCGTCACGCGGTATATCTCCGGTGAGCAGAGCCTGCTGCCGATCTGGCACGACATCACCAAGGACGAGGTGATGGCGGAGAGTCCGTCGCTCGCCGACAAGATCGCCAGAAGTACTGCTCAGTACGCACTCCAGGAGATCGCCCGCGAGATTGCCGAGGTCGTTCGCCTTCCACTGCACCATGGCAAGCTAGTGTCCTGAGTTAGAGATTCGCTGGAGATATCCGGTGATGTTCTCGAGGATCTGGTCACCCAGGCGTTCGGCACCGGCACCCTGTCGTCCTCGGACGGGCAGCGGTTCCCGGTGAAAGGCAAGTCCATCACCGCCCGGCACCTGTCCCGCTACTTCGCCCGCGGCCAAGGGATCAGCACGTACACGCACGTGTCCGACCAGCACTCCACGTTCGACACGAAGGTCATCGTGGCCACCGCGCCGGAGTCGCACTACGTACTCGACGGGATCCTCGGCAACGAGACCGACCTGCCGATCACCGAGCACGCCACCGACACCGCCGGCGCCACCCTGGCCAACTTCGCACTGTTCGACCTCGTCGGCCGGCAGCTCTCCCCGCGGATCCGGGACCAGGGGAAGATCACCCTGTACCGGACCGGGCCGCGCGCCGAGTTCGCCGACCGGTACCCGCGGTGCGGGCCGCTGCTGACCCGCCTCCTCAACACCGACCTGATCACCTTGATGTGGGACGACCTGCTGCGCGTCGCCGCGTCCGTGCAGGGCGGACACGCCACCGCGGCGCTGGTCGTCGGGAAGCTCTGCTCCTCGAAGCGGCAGCAGAACGCGCTCACCTCCGCGATCAAGGAGTACGGGGCACGCAGGCGTACGGTCTACGCGCGCGGTACCTGGCCGACGAGACGTACCGGCGGCGCATCGCCCGGCAGCTCAACAAGGGCGAGAACCTACATGCCGCTGCGCCGCTCCCTCGCGTACGCCGGCGAAGGTGCCGTACGGCGCCGCCACCACGAGCAGCAGACCGAGCAGATGTGGTGCCTCACATTGGCGACCAACGCGATCGTCACCTGGACCACCGAGTACCACGGTCTGGCCGTCGCCGCGCTACGCCGAGGCGGCCGGTGGATCGACGACGAAGTCCTCGCCCACATCTGGCCGACCCACCACGAGAACGTCCACTTCTACGGCACCCACTCGGTCGACATCGACGGCGAGCTGGCCAAGCTCGACGCCGACGGGTACCGGCCGCTGCGCGCCACGCCCTGAACTGCCGACCGCCGGTACGGGGCCGGCGCGGCGGCGCGATGCGGCGCTCAACCGGGGTCATGCTGGCGGACGTGAGCGACACGAGCGAGCTGGACGCCTCCGTGCTGGTCGCCGAGGTGGTGGGCCTGCTCAACGAGGCCGAGTGCTACATCGTCGCCCCGGAAGACGAACAACTGGAGTACCTGCACCGGCGGGCCGCGCTGCTGCACCGCCTGGTCGACGTGCTCGGCGACGAGCCGTCCCGGTCCCTGGCGCAGGACGCCGACGACCGTGCCCGGCGGGCACAGGCCGTCTCGCCGCTGGAGGATCCTCGGAGCAGGAACGCCCGGTAGCCCCACGGGCCGCGGCGGACGTCGGTTACGCCTCGTCGGCTGGCGGCGTGTCGCCCTTCGCTGCCAACCCAGCCCGGACCATCTCGTCCAGCGCACGCTGCACGCCCGCCACGTCGACGCCGGTGAGCGCGGCGAGGTCTTCCGGTGGGTACGGACCCGACCCGTGCCGCTCGATGACGTGCCGGATCGCCACGATAGTCTCCAGGTCGTGGGTCTGCTCGGCCAGCGGCTCCAGCTCGCGGATCAGCCGGTCCAGCCACGCGGTGTCCTGCCCGGCGTCCTGCTGGTGATCTCGCTCCACCGTGCCATCACCAGCAGCTCGGCCAGACCGCTTGCGGTCTGGATGACGGCCCGGTCCAGCCGCTCCAGCTCGGACTCGTACTCGTCCACGACCTCCAGCCTGCGCCCACCCGGCGGTGTCCGTAAGGGGATCGGCGTGCGTGCGGGTTCTCGTTCGGCGGTGTGGGCGCCCCAGGACCGTGACGGCCAGAAGCAGTTCCTACTTCCGGCTGTCGAGAATGTGGCGCTGGCTCCGTCCTAGGTACGCCAGTGGCCACGACAGGCCGCGCGACGAAGAAGGAGAACCACCATGACGATTCAGCGGATGGACCACGTGGGCGTCGTCGTCGACGACCTTGAGGCTGCTATTGCGTTCTTTGTCGAACTTGGTATGGAACTGGAGGGCGAGGCGCCGATCGAGGGACATTGGGTGGACCGTGTCGTCGGGCTCGACGGCGTCCGAGTCGACATCGCGATGATGCGGACCCCGGACGGCCACGGCCGGCTTGAGCTGACGAAGTTCCATACCCCGACGGCGGTCGGCGCTGAGCCGGAGAACGCACCGGGGAACACGCTGGGCCTACGTAGCGTCATGTTCGCCGTCGACGACATCGACGCCACTGTCGCCGGCCTGCGAGCCCACGGCGCGGAACTCGTTGGAGAGGT
>DASXRC010000210.1:0-11162 GCA_036506795.1 Micromonosporaceae bacterium | reverse complement strand
CGGCCGGCGCTCGTTGACGGTGCGGTGGGAGCCGTGTGGGCGCCGGGCGGGCGGCCCCGGGTCGTGTTCGGTTTCACGATCATCAACGGCCGGATCGTCGAGATCGATATCCTCGCCGATCCCGAGCGCGTCGACGAGCTCGACCTCACGATGCTCGACGAGTGATGCTCGACGAGTGATGCTCGGCACAGCTTGAGCGCCTAAGCCGGGGCGCAAACGTCATTCTACCGTGTAAACGGTATATCCGGTTATTTAGTACCAACCCTACCGACCATACAACGCTACGATCCATTGTTTGGGTCGCCGGCGTACGCCTTCCACCCTCGGAACGCGGCGCGGCGATCCGGCGGGAGGGCGATGTTTGTGCGGGGCGCGGCCATCCGGATGGGTGGTGCACCGGCGGCACCGACTGCGTCGGCGATGTTCGTCCTGCTGGGGGCGTTCGCCGCGGTCGTGTACCTTCTCGACCTGTCCGCGATCGCCACGACTGGGGCGTTCACGTTCGTGGGGATCGGCTGCGTGGTCGCGCTTGCGGTGGGGCCGCGCTGGAACCGGGCCGATATCCGTCGTCCGTGGACCCTCATGGCGATCGCGGCGGCGCTCTTCCTCGTCGGTGCTGTGATCCGACCGTGGTCGGCGGACCAGGCGGGTGCCGCCGCACTTTCGTCGGACGCGTTCTCGGTGCCGGGGTACATCTTCAGTGTGCTGGCTCTCGGCAGTCTGCTGTGGGCCCGGCACGGGCTTGCCCGAGAACCGCTCATCGACGGGCTGATCGTGGGTGTCGGCGCAGGGGTGGTATTCGCCGTGCTGTTCTCGCTGCCGGCGGCGTCGATCGGCGGACGGCCAGCGATTGTGTCGGCGCTGGCGGCGGCCTATCCGCTGTTCGACGTGGTCCTGGTCCTGATCGTGGCCAGCTTGGCGTTCACTACCGCGGCACGCAGCCCCAGCTACCTCCTGCTGGTGGGCTGTGCGCTACTGCTCTTGATCGGGGACGTGGCCTACGCCATTATCGGGACCTCCGGCGACCTGACCGGGTCAAGGCTGCTGGATCTTCCGTTCCTGCTCGCGTTTGCGTTGCTCGGCGCATCGGCGCTGCACCCGTCGATGGCCGAGTTGGGCCGGGACGCGCCGGTGCCGGTGCAGGCCTGGGGGTGGCCGCGTCTGCTGCTGATCGTGCCGTCGCTCGCGGCGCCCTTCGCGTTGATCGCCTGGGTATCTGCGCTGTCGCTCACCGATCGCTGGGTGCTCGCCGTGGGTGGCGGGCTGCTCGTGTCCCTGCTGCTGACGCGTGCGGTCTTCGCGGTGCAGGCGTACTCGGCGGCGCAGCGCCGATATCAACATCAGGCTACTCACGACCATCTCACCGGGCTGCCCAATCGGTTGATGCTCTCGGCTCAGGTCGATCGACTGATGGCCGAACGGCCGTTTGCCGGATCAAGGGTCTGGGTCTTCTTCCTCGACTTGGACGGCTTCAAGTTGGTCAACGACTCACGGGGTCACCAGGTCGGCGATCAGTTGATCATCGAAGTGGCTCGGCGTCTGGGCTCGTGCGTCCCGGACACGGCCGAGGTCGCCCGGGTTGGCGGCGACGAGTTTGTGGTCATCAAGTTGGGGCGCCCCAGCGAAGCGGTCGAGCTTGCTGACCGGATCCTCGAGTGCTTCGCCGCACCGGTGCATGTTCGCGACGTCGAAGTGATGATCACCGCTTCAGTTGGAGTCGCGAGCGCTCCAGTAGACGGCCGAACCACGGCCACGGCTGAGGCTCTGCTGCGGGACGCGGACACCGCGATGTACCAGGCCAAGTCCGAGGGACCGGGCAAGTGGACGATGTTCGACGCGTCGATGCACGAGCGGGTCCGCGAGCGGGTCGATATCCAACTCGCTCTGCGGCACGCCGTGGCCGAGAACCAGATGCATGTCGCGTACCAGCCGATTGTCGGGTTGACCGACGGCACGCTGCTGGGCGCCGAGGCGTTGCTTCGCTGGAACCATCCGGTGCGTGGCGCGGTGCCGCCAACGACGTTCATCCCGGTGGCCGAGGACACCGGAATGATCTCGGCAATCGGCGGCTGGGTCGTGCACGAGTCGCTCCGTCAACTCGCCACCTGGCGCGCGGAGCACCTGGTGCCCGAAGACTTCTGGATCTCGATCAACGTGTCGCCGCGCCAGCTCCGCGATCCCGGCCTGCCCGGCATGATCGCCGAGGCGCTGATCCAGCACGACCTGCCCCCACGGAATGTCGTGTTGGAGATTACGGAGTCGGTCATGATCGACCAGTCGACCATCGCGGAGAGCGTTCTCCGCGAGCTACGCGACCTGGGCGTCTCGATCGTCGTCGACGACTTCGGTACGGGCTTCTCCGCCCTGGGGTACCTGCGGCGACACCCGGTCACCGGGGTAAAGATCGACCAGGCGTTCGTCGGCGGGCTCGGCGTCAACCCCGAGGACGAGGAGATCGTACGCGCGGTAGTCGCCATGAGCGCCGCTCTTGGCCTGACCGTTGTCGCCGAAGGCGTCGAAACCACCCCGCAGCGGCAGGTGCTGACCGCACTGGGTGTCCTGCAGGGCCAGGGCCGGTTGTGGGATCCACCGATCGAGCCGTCCCGGTTCGTGGAACGGTGGTCGAGCCTCACCCCAGCACTCGACGCCGGTCACGTCGCCGGCGGAGTGGCGTAGAGCCAGAACGTCTGCTCGTCGATCCGGGTCGCGGCGACGCCAGGAGTAAGGGACTCGAGCGTCGCCTGGATCGCCTGTGGTAGCCCGAGCTGCTCGTTGCGCCGGCAGATGTCCAACGCCGCGATCCCCTGCCCGGCCTGGACGACCTGCCACATGCTGTCGATGACCGCCTCGAAGATGCCGGTGCCGCGATGCTCCGGATGGATCGCGAAGAAGCCGAGGTACCAGATCCGGCGGGTGGCGTAGAGGTCCGGCCAGCGGCGGGCGAAGTACTCGGGCGAAATCAGCGGCATGGCCTCGAGGTCGTTGGTGTACGTCGCCAGGCCCGTCATGACGGCCGGGTCCCCCTCGAGGCCCACGACCTTGGTGACCCGTTCGTCGGCCATCACCTCGTCGAACTCGTGCCGATGCATGACGTGACGCTGCACGGCGGTCGCGCGCAGCTCTTCGAAGGCGTCGTTGTACAGCAGCCAGGCGGCCTCCCGCCGGCGGTCGTCGACCACCTTGACGGCCTCGATCTCCATGTCATCCCGTTTCTGCCCGACAGCGACCCGCGGGCAGCCAACGGTACACAGCGACCACGTGCTGTCCACAATGCACTATTCGATGCACTTCACCGGTATGCCCCAACCGTCCGAAACTGGTTTGGGTCAGGGCAGGTCCGGCAGCTTGACCTCTTCCGGTTCGCGGTCGGGGCGCAGCCCGCGCCAGGACGAGTGGCGAAGCCGGTGGTCCGGTGTGAACGTGCGGTAGACGACCTCGCCGACGAGCACGGGTTCCACCCAGTGGACGCCCTTGGCGTCCGCTGGGGGGATCGGCGAAGCGAACGGCGACGTCGCACCCTCGAGAGGACGCAGCCGCCGCTGCAGATCGTCGAGCATCTCGCCCGTGAAACCCGTGCCCACGCCACCGACGTAGACCAGCCGGCCGTCCGCGTCATGCACGCCGAGCACGAGCGACCCGACGGTGCCAACGCGCCGCCCCTCGCCGGGCTTGTACCCCGCGATGATGACCTCGGTCGTCTGGATCAACGCGGTCTTTCGCCAGGCCGGCGAGCGACGCCCGGGCTGGTACGCCGAGTCCGTGCGCTTGGAGACGACGCCCTCGAGTCGCTGTTCTCGCGCGGCCGCCATGACGGCGTCCGGATCCCGGTCGAACACCGGCGAGAGGAGCACCCGCGGATCGTCGAGCGGCAACCGCTCCAGCGCCGCGCGGCGATGGGACAGCGGCCGGTTGACGATCGGCCGGTCGAGGTAGAGCAGATCGAAGACGACGTACTGCACCGGTGCCGAGGCGATGAGCGTTCGGCTCGGGGCGACGACGTGCATCCGCCGCTGCAGGTTCGCGAAGCTGGGCACCCCGCGGCGGTCCAGCGTCACGAGCTCACCGTCCAGCACCGCCGCGCGCCCCGAGACCAGACCCGCCAGCACCCCGATCTCCGGATAGGTCTCGGTGACGTCGCGGTCGTTGCGGGACATCACCCGCAGCTGGCCCGCACGGTTGACGTAGGTGACGGCGCGTACGCCGTCCCACTTGTACTCGTACGCCCAGCCCGGGCCGGTGGGCAGGTCCCCGGGCACCGCCAGCATCGGCCGGATCAGCGCCGGCCACGCCGCTGGGCTCACCACCAGAGCATGCATGATCCGCGGGGGGTCCGGAGCCCAGGGCACAATCTAGGGCGTGAAGATCTCGCTGCTGGGCCCGCTCGAGGTCCGGGCCGACGACGGCGCGACGGTCGAGCTCGGCGGGATCCGGCTGCGTACGCTCCTCATCAGATTGGCGCTCGATCCGGATCGGACGGTCACCCACGACACTCTCGTCGACGCCGTCTGGGGCGAGCGGCCGCCATCCAACGCCGCCAACGCCCTGCAGCAGCTGGTTTCTAGGCTTCGCCGCGTCGGCGTACCGGTGCACGGCGAGGCGGCCGGGTACCGCCTGGGCGTACCGAAGGAAGATATTGATGTCTTCTCCGGGGGTGAGTGGCGGGGTCCGGCGTTGGCCGACGTGGCCGAGGCCGACTTCGCCCAGCCGTACCTCGCGCGACTGCGCGAGCAGCGGGCGGAGGCCCGTGAGCGCTCGTTGGAGAACGCGGGTGACATCAGCGCCCTGGAGGAGCTGGTGGCCCAGCACCCGCTCCGCGAGCGGCCGGTCTACCTGCTGATGCGCGCGCTGTGGCGGCAGGGCCGCCAGGCCGAGGCCCTGGCCGCGTTCGAACGCCACCGTGAGCTCCTCGCCGACCAGCTGGGCGCCGATCCGTCGCCGGCGCTGCGCGAGTTGCACGTGGCCGTGCTGCGCGAGGCGGCGCCGCGCCAACCCATGGCGCTGACCTCGTTCGTCGGTCGCGACGACGACCTCGCCCGCGTCCGGGAGCTGCTGCGGCGCGGACGGCTGGTGACGCTGACCGGTCCGGGTGGGTCGGGCAAGACCAGGCTCGCGAAGGAAGCGGCGTTGGCGCTGCCGGAGGTGTGGCTCGTCGAGCTCGCCCCGCTGACCGACCCGGACGAGATCGCCCAGGCCATCCTGCCGGCGCTCGGCGTGCGCGAACGCGGCCTGCTATCGGGCGCGGACCGGTCCAGTGCCGACGCTCGCGAGCGGTTGATCGCGGCGCTGACTCACCGGAGCGGCCTGCTGATCCTGGACAACTGCGAGCACCTCCTCGAGGAGGCGGCCCGGCTGGCCGACGCCGTGCTGTTCGCCTGTCCGGGCATCACCGTGCTCACGACGAGCCGGGAACCGCTGGCCATCACCGGCGAGGCGGTCTATCCCGTGCAGCCGCTCGCGGAGGAGGCGGCGGTCCGGCTACTCGTCGACCGCGCCACGGCCTCGCGACCCGACGTCGAGCTCGACGCGGGGTTGATGGTACGGCTCTGCCGCGCCCTCGACGGCATGCCCCTCGCGATCGAGCTGGCCGCGGCCCGCCTGCGCACGATGACGCTCCCGACTCTGGTGTCCAGACTGGACGAACGCTTCCGCGTGCTGACCGGCGGCAGCCGCACCGCGCTGCCCCGACACCAGACGCTCGGCGCTGTGGTGGACTGGAGCTGGGAGCTGCTGTCGCCGGCCGAGCGCGAGGTGTGGTGCCGGCTGGCGGTCTGCCGCGGTGGCTGCACGCTCGAGGCGGCGACCGCGATCTGCGGCCGGGACGTGCTCGACGAGCTCAGTGCCCTGGTGGACAAGTCGTTGGTGCGGTTGGACCGCGACCGGTACCAGATGCTGGAGACCATCCGGGAGTACGGCCTGCTGCGGCTCGACGATCCGGAGCCGGCGCAGCGCGCGCACGCCGAGTACTTCGCCGCCCTCGCCGAGCGGGCCGAGCCGCACCTGCGCGACGGCGAGCAGCTGGCCTGGCTCGGCGTGCTGCGCGCCGACCACGACAACCTCCAGGTCGCGCTGCGGCGGGCGATCGCCCTCGGTGCGGGGGACCTGGCCCACCGGATGGTCGCGGCGCTGGGCTGGTACTGGTGGCTGTCCGGAGCCCGGGCCGAGGGCGGCTGGCTCGCCAGCGAGGCGCTGGACCTGCCGAGCGACGTGCCGCCGAGCACCCGGGCGATCGCGTACGCCCTGGGGGCGCTCAACCTCGTCGATGGGCACGGCGAGCTGGCCCGCGCCAAGACCTGGCTGGACCGCTCGGCCGAGCTGGCGGCCGGCGTCCCTGCCGTGCACCCGGTGCTGAAACTGGTCGCGCCGATTCGAATGCTCGCCGGCCCGGCGTGGAATCTCGGCATGGTCGACCGGATGCTGCCCGTCTTCGATGCGCTCTTCGCCGACGGCGACGCCTGGGTCGCCGCGGTTGCCCGGTCGTTCCATGCGCACGCCCTGCTCAACTTCGGACGGGATCGCGAGGTCGCGGTCCGCAACTTCGAGGACGCGCTCGGGCTGTTCCGGCGCCTCGGCGACCGGTGGGGCGTGTCGCTCGCGCTGGAGGCACTGGCGACGGTCGAGGCTCAGGACGGGCGTTTCCGGCGGTCGGCCGAGCACGCGGAGGAGGCCGTCGACATGCTCACCGAGCTCGGCACGGCGGAGGACCTGTTCCAGCTCAGGATGCGTCTCGCGCAGGCGCAATGGCTGCTCGGCCGGCGGGCCGACAGTGTCGCGACCCTGGGCCTCGCCGAGCGGGAGGCCGACCGGCTCGGCCTGCCGATGGCGATCGCGTCGGTCCAGCTGGGCCGCGCCATGATGGCCCGCATGGAGGGCGACGTGGCGGAGGCGTGGTATCGGCTCGACCGCGTGGACGCGGTGCTCGCCGCGTCGGATGCGTTCGCCCCTCAGCTTCGTGCGATCGTCGATGGCGCGCGCGGACTGACCGCGGCGCTCGACGGCGACCTCCGGCGGGCGCGGGAGGCACACACCGTGGCCCTGGAGCACGCGTTGTCCTCGATGGACTCGCCGGTAATCGGCATGGTGATGGTGGGCTGCGCCGACCTGGCGCTGCGGGAGGGCAACCCTGAGCTCGCCGCGACGATGCTGGGCGCCGCGGACCACCTGAACGGCGCGGTGGATCATTCCATCGTGGACAGACCGCGGATCGAGCAGGCGGTCGGCCGGGCCATCGGACCGGACGCGTACGCGGCGGCCTACCGGCGAGGGCAGGCCACCACGGTCGACTCGGTCGGGGAGCTGCTCGCTATCGGCGCCGCAGCCTCATGACCGCGATGGGCGCGCAGGCCGCCGCGATGCCGATTCCCCAGAGGATCGCGTAGAGCGCGTGGTCGGCCACGCCGCCGCCGAGCATCAGGCCACGGAGGGCGTCGGCCAGCTGGGTCACCGGGTTCACCTTCACCCACGCCTGCAGCCAGCCCGGCATGGTGGCGGTGGGTGCGTACGCGTTGCTCGTGAACGTGATCGGGAAGATCACCACGAAGGCGTACATCATGACCTTTTCAGCCTCGTCGGCGATCGTGCCGAGCAGGACCGCCGCCCACGAGAACAGCATCGAGAACGCCAGCATCAGCACGAACGCGCCGAGCAACCCGGCCCACCCAGTCTGCAGCCGGAACCCGATGACGAAGCCGGTGAGCAGCAGGATCGCCATCGACCAGCCCTGCTTGACCACGTCGGCGACGACCCGGCCGGCCAGCGGCGCCCAGCGCGCGATCGGCAGCGCCCGCAGCCGGTCGAAGAAGCCCTTGGACAGGTCGGTGGACAGGCCCACGCCGGTGTTCATCGTGGCCATCAGCCCGGACTGGACGATGATCCCGGGTAGGGCGAATTTGAGGTACGCCTCGGGCGAGCCCGCGATCGCCCCACCGAACAGGTACGTGAACAGCAGCACGAACATGATCGGCTGCAAACTCAGGTCGCCCAGCTCCATCGGGTTGTGCCGGATCTGCACGAGCCCGCGCCAGGCCAGCGACAGGCTCTGGCGCACGCCGGTCAGCGGGTTCGCCGGGGCGGCGGCGGGCGCGACGGTGGTCATCGGGTGGCTCCTTCGGTGGTGTCGCCCGCCAGGGCGGGGTGCCCGGTGAGGGCGAGGAAGACCTCGTCGAGGGTGGATGTGCGCAGCGCGAGCTCGGCCACGACCACGCCCGCGTCGTCGAGCCGGCGTACCGCGGCGGGCAGCACCGCGCGGTCGCTGACCCGGGCGGTGACGATATCGCCGACAACCTCGGTCCCGCCGGCCAGCTCGCCGACCACGATCCGCACCTTGTCGATGTCGCCGGCGTCGGCCGGCCGAACGACCAGGGTCTGCGCGCCGGTGGTCGCCTTGAGCTCGTCCGGCGTACCACTCGCGATGACGCGACCGTGGTCGATCACGACGATCTCGGTGGCCAGCTGGTCGGCCTCATCCAGGTACTGCGTGGTCAGCAGGACGGTCACGCCGTCGGCCACCAGACCGCGCACAACCTCCCACATCTCGGTGCGGGCGCGCGGGTCGAGACCGGTGGTCGGCTCGTCCAGGTAGAGCAGGCGGGGTTGCCCGACCAGGCTGGCGGCCAGGTCGAGCCGGCGACGCATGCCGCCGGAGTACGTCTTGGTCGCCCGCCCGGCGGCGTCGTCGAGCCGGAACCGGGCGAGCAGGTCGCGTGCGCGGGCCCTGGCGTCGGATCGGGACAGGCCGAGCAGCCGGCCGATGAGCAGGAGGTTCTCGGCGCCGGTCAACGTGTCGTCCACCGAGGCGTACTGGCCGGTCAGGCCGACCAGCGTGCGCACCTCGTGCGCGTGGCGGACGACGTCGAGCCCGGCGACCCGGGCCCGACCCTCGTCCGGGCGCACCAGCGTGGCGAGGATCCGGACCATCGTCGTCTTGCCGGCGCCGTTCGGGCCGAGCAGGCCGAGCACCGTGCCCGCCCGCACATGAAGGTCGACGCCGTCCAGCGCAGTGGTCCGGCCGAACCGTTTGACCAGGCCTTCTGTTTCGATCGCTGAGTTCATGGGTCGATGGTGCGGGCGTGCGCGGACAGACCACTGATCCCCGGCTGACACCGCTCTGTCATCGGAAGTTGGAAAGGGAGCCGGCCGGGATGTTCAACGTGTCGGCGGGCCTAGGAGGTGGCCGTCGCGTCGATCAACGCGGGGGAGGCGGGATGACGGCGCGGGACGCCGATCCAGCACAGCAGGCGCGGGCGCGCTGGGCCGCGCTCATGGGCGCCGGGGGCGCGCAGGACCGCGCCCCCGGCAACGTGCTGGTCGCCGACCTGCCCGCGCCTGCGCACCTGGCCGCTACCGGCGGCCGCGGCCGGGTCACACCACTCGAACGTGGCGGCGCGGTGGCGTTCGCTCGGCCGCGGCGCCGTCTGGCCGGACGACGACCAGTGGCGCGAGCTCGCCACCCGGGATTCGGTCGACGAGCTGCACCCGCCACGCCGGATCGACCCTGCCGGCGGCGTCGCGGAGCTCGCGGTGGAGCTGCCGATGCCCGCAATCTCGTGCCTGGCGCTGAGGGTGGCATAACCTGGTAGGGGTGCTGACCCAGCCGGCCCAGGCATTGACCGATCTCCTGCTCGGGCTCGTCGTGCTCGGCCTGGCAATCAACCTGCGACCGACCTCCGCCGGCTACCGCTACTGGCGGGCCGCGTTCTGGTGGGCCTCCGTCGGGGCCTTGGCGGGCTTCGTGCACCACGGCGTACTCGTCAGGTGGCCGGAGGTCGCCAAGGTGAGCTGGGCGATCATCAGCTTCATGGTCGTCGTGGCCATCTCCTACCTGCTCGCCGCCACCGTCGAGGAGGTGCTCGGGCCAGGTCATGGCCGCGCCTTCTGGTTGCTCCGGGCGGCCGGGCTGGTCGCCTACGCCGGACTGGCCGTGACCGGGCACGCCGGCGTGTCAGCGATGCTCGCCTGCGAGAGCGTCACGATGACCAGCGTGCTCGTCCTGTGGGGCTGGGCCGCGTACTGCCGGCATCCGCTGGCCGTTCCGGTGCTGGTCGCGATCCTGGCCTGCGGCGCGGCCGCGGGCGCCCGGGCGCTGAGTCCGGCAGTGACCGGGCACATAAACCTCGACCCGACGTCCGTCTACCACGTCGGGCAGATCGCCGGCATGGTGTTGCTGTATCGGGCACTCCGCGAGGCCGCGACGGACCGCTCGGGCCAAGAACGGGTCCAGCCGGCCAGAACCAGCCAGTAGGGGTGGCCGGCCGGGGTCGAGGTAGACCCGCACGTCCGTCGAGGCGTCCTGACTCGTCGGACCGGCGGCCCAGATGGGCAGGCCGCCGGTCCGACGAGACCAGGTTTACGCCGGCACGCCGGCCAGCAACTTGAACGCGGTCGCCGCGTCGCCGGCGAGCAGCGCCCGGTCGGCGTTCGCGATCGCGGCGGCCCAACCGCCTCGGGCCCGGCCGGCGACGACCGCGGCCTGCGCCCGGTCGCGGGGGATCGAGACGATCTCCTCCTGCAGGGCCTCCGGGTACGCGGACGACGGCCCGGACGCGGCGAGTGAGGCGGCGAGGGCGTGCAGCCGGTCGTCGCGTGGTGTCGTGCGCAGGCCCCACCCGAACGGGAACAGCGGGTCGTAGGTGGCGTCGCCGACGTTGATCGGCACCTGCGCCTCCGTGCGCGGCCAGGTCATCGAGAGTCGGCCCGTGAAGGGTCGCGTGCCGAAGAGGACATCGGCCACGCCGGCGCCCTCGCTGCCCGGCAGCCACGACGCGACCAAAGCGTCGATCTTCCCGAGCTGGTCGGTGAGGACCTGGGGACGCCCGGAGACCACAAGCACGACGCAGGTCTTGATCGCGTCGCACACCTTGTCGACCACCGCCCGATCGCCGGGCTGCAGGCTCAACGACTTCTCCTCCAGCTGCGCCGGCGAGCAGAAGCCGCACTCGGGCCCGCCGATGTCGCCGAAGCCCTCGGCGTACGGCGTCTCGCCCACCACGACCACGCCGACGTCGGAGCCGGCCATGGATGCCGAGGCGTCCGCGCTGTACGTGACCGTCGCGTGCGGGGCCACCTGGCGGATGCCCTCGAGGATCGTGGTGCCGGGGATGATGTCGCCGGAGATGCCCTGCCAGGCGATCGTCCAGCCGCCGGCCTGATTGCCGATGTTGTCGGCG
>DASXRC010000209.1:0-4489 GCA_036506795.1 Micromonosporaceae bacterium | reverse complement strand
GGCCCGGCGGCTGATGCTCAGCGAAGATCTCGACGCGGCGGAAGCCGGCTACCGAGTCGGTTACGACGATGCCTCGCACTTCAACCGCGAGTACAAGCGGCATTTCGGCGAGCCGCCGATGCGGGACGTCGGACGAATGCGAGAGCTCGCGACGGCGTGATGAGGAGGGCCGCGCGTGCCAGCGTATTTCATCGTCGATAACGAGGTGACCGATCCAACAGGGTTCGAGGAGTACCGGAAGCAGGTGCCCCACACCGTGGAGAAGTACGGGGGCAAGTTCCTCGTGCGGGGCGGTGAGATCCAGACGCTCGAGGGTTACTGGAAGCCCAAGCGCATCGTGGTGACCGAGTTCCCGAGCATCGAGCAAGCCCGGCAGTGGTACGACTCCGAAGAGTACCGTGCGCTGAAGGCGCTCCGGTCGCGCACGGCAAGGGGCAGCGTAGTTCTCGTGGAAGGCGTGGTGCTGGCGGCGGTGGGTGAGGCCGTCCGCGCCGGCCGCTGACGGACGCCGGGAGACCTCATGGCAACCCTCCACGTCAACGGCCGTGCCCTCGAGGTCGTGGCCGAGCCCGACACGCCGCTGCTCTGGGTGGTGCGCGACGAGTTGGGGCTCACCGGAACCAAGTACGGCTGCGGGGTCGCCCAGTGCGGCGCCTGCACGGTGCACGTCGACGGGCAGGCCGTCCGCTCCTGCGTGATGCCCGCCACCGCCGTCGGTGCCCGCCAGGTCACCACGATCGAAGGCGTGTCCGGCAAGGTCGCGCGGGCCGTGCAGGAGGCGTGGAACCGGCTGGACGTCGTGCAGTGCGGTTACTGCCAGTCTGGCCAGATCATGTCGGCGGTGGCGCTGCTGACGGAGGTGCCCAAGCCGACCGATGCCGACATCGACGCGGCGATGACCGGCAACCTCTGCCGCTGCGCCACCTATCTCCGGATCCGCGCCGCCATCCACGAGGCGGCGAGAGCCTTGTGATGCCCAGCCGCCGGCGGTTTCTTCAGAGCGGCGCCGTCGTCGGGATGGGCCTCCTGATCGGCGTGCGCCTCGAGCGGGCGGCCGCCCAGGGCGACCCCACGGCGCCGGGGGTGTTCGCGCCGAATGCCTTCGTGAGGATCGCGCCGGACAATACCGTCACCATCATTGCCAAGCATGTCGAGCTCGGCCAGGGGGCGCATACGGGCCTCGCCACCCTGGTGGCGGAGGAGCTCGACGCCGACTGGTCGCAGATCCGCATCGAGTCGGCGCCGGCCGACGTCTCGCGCTACAACAACCTGGCCTGGGGCCCGGCGCAAGGCACCGGCGGCAGCAGCGCCATGGCCAATTCCTGGGAGCAGCTCCGCCGGGCCGGCGCCACCGCGCGTGCCATGCTGGTCGCGGCGGCCACGCAGCGCTGGCAGGTGCCGGCGGCGGAGATCACGGTGGACGCGGGCGTCGTCGCGCATCCGGCGACGGGCCGGCGCGCCACCTTCGGCGAGCTGGCGGCCGAGGCGGCGCGGCAGACACCCCCGGCGCAGGTCGCGCTCAAGGATCCGAAGGACTTCAAGCTGATCGGCCGCCGCACGCCTCGGGTGGACTCGCTGGCCAAGACGAACGGCTCCGCCGTGTACACCTCCGACCTTCGCCTGCCCGACATGCTCACCGCCGTGATCGCGCGGCCGCCGCGGTTCGGCGCCACCGTGAAGTCCTTCGATGCCGCGGCGACCCGGCAGGTGCCGGGCGTGGTCGACGTGGTGCGGGTCCCCGCCGGGATCGCCGTGGTCGCGCGGGGCACCTGGGCCGCCATCAAGGGCCGGCGCGCGCTAAGGATCGACTGGGACGAGACCGCGGTAGAGCGGCGGGGCACTGCCGAGCTCGCCGCCGCCTACCGGAGCCTCGCCATGCAGCCGGGGGCGCGGGCACGAGGGCAGGGCGATCCGCCGGCCGCGCTGGCCAGCGCCGCTCGCGTGCTCGAAGCCGTGTACGAGTTCCCGTATCTCGCGCACACCCCGATGGAGCCGCTCGACTGCGTGGTCCGGCTCGGCGCGGGCGAGTGCGAGGTGTGGGTGGGCTCGCAGTCGCAGACGTTCGACCAGATGGCGGTGGCCGCGGCTGTGGGCCTTCCCCCCGCCAAGGTGCGGCTTCACACCATGCTCGCCGGGGGCAGCTTCGGCCGGCGATCCACGCCGCGTAGCGACGAGCTGGTCGAGGCGGCCAGCGTCGCCCGCGCGCTGGGCGGCGCGCGGCCGATCAAGGTGGTGTGGACCCGCGAGGACGATGTGCAGGGCGGCTTCTACCGGCCGCTGTACGTGCATCGCCTGCGGGCGGGGCTGGACGCGGGCGGGCGTGTCGTGGCGTGGGAGCACCGCATCGTGGGACAGTCCATCGTCACGGGGACGCTGCTGGCGCCCCGCCGGCTCCGGGACGGGATCGACCTCACCTCGGTGGAGGGCGCGGCCAACCTGCCCTACGCCATCCCGAACATTGCGGTGGAGCTGCACACCACCACCGCCGGCATCCCTGTCCTCTGGTGGCGTTCGGTGGGAAGCACGCACACCGCGTACTCCACCGAGGCGTTCCTGGACGAGTTGGCCCGCGCCGCCGGGCGCGATCCCGTGGCCATGCGCGGCGCCATGCTCCAGCATCATCCCCGTCACCTGGGCGTGCTCGATCTGGCGGCGTCACGGGCCGGCTGGGGCCAGCCCCTGCCGCCCGGCCGCGCTCGGGGCGTGGCCGTGCACGAGTGCTTCGGGAGCGTGGTCGCACAGGTGGCCGAGGTCTCGCGCGACAGCGACGGGCTACCCCGCGTCGAGCGCGTGGTCTGCGCGGTGGACTGCGGCATCGCGGTGAACCCCGACGTGGTGCGTGCCCAGATGGAGGGCAGCATCGGCTTCGGCCTGGGCTCCGCGCTCTGGAGCGAGATCACGGTGGTGGACGGGCGCGTCGAGCAGTCCAACTTCCACGACTTCCGTATCCTGCGCATCGACGAGATGCCGCGCGTGGAGGTGCACATCGTGCCCTCGGCGGCGCCGCCCACCGGCGTGGGCGAGCCCGGCGTGCCGCCCATCGCGCCGGCGGTGGCCAATGCCTTCCTCGTCCTCACCGGCCGCCCCGTTCACCGCCTGCCGTTCTCCCGGCTCGCCGCCGGCGGCGCGAGGTCGTCCTGAGCGGGCGCCCGTGGCGGCGCATCGCGGCCGGCGTCGCTGTCGTCGGCGTGGCCACGCTCGTAGTGGGCACGGCCCCTCGCCCGGCTCGCGCCCAGGCCGACGCGGCATTGCGCGCGCCCGATGCCTTCGCCTCCATGGCCGATCGCGCCCGGCGCTCGGTGGCCCTCTTCGAGGAGGCCGGCAAGGTCTTCCACCATCCGCGCTGTCAGAATTGCCACCCCGGGGACGATCGGCCCCGCCAAGGCGAGGGACGGCCGCATCAGCCGCCGGTGCGGGGCGGCGCGGATGGCGTCGGCGTTCCCGGGCTGCGCTGCGCCGCCTGCCACGGCGAGGCCAACTACGACGCGGTCGGCATGCCGGGGCTTGCCGGCTGGCATCTCGCGCCCACCTCCATGGGCCTGCGCGCACCGCTCCCCACAATCTGCGCCCAGCTCCAGGATCCGGACAAGAACGGGAGCCGCAATCTCGACGACGTCGTCAAGCATGTCGCGAACGATCCGCTTGTCGTCTGGGCCTGGACGCCGGGACCGGGGCGCCGGCGCGCCCCGGGCACGCATGCAACCTTCTCCGCGCTGGTCCGGGCCTGGGCCGACACCGGCGCGGAATGCCCGCGCTAGCAGGTCCCGGGCGGCTAGAGGCGGAAGCGGGCGCAAATCTCCTCTGGGCGTCTCGGAGTAGGGCGGGATCTCCTCGGCGGGATCGAAAGCGATGGGCGCCACGAGGAGCGCCGGCCCCGCCGTCTGGCGCGCGGCCGCCAGCGCCGCCGCCATGCCGGCGGGCGCGTCCACGGTGGTGACATGCGCAATGCCGGAGGCGCGGGCGAGCGCCGCCCAGTCCACCGGCGCGCCCGGCAGCGCCTGGCCGCCCGACGACTCCACTGAACGGGACCGGGAGCTTCGCCAACGCGACAGTAGCCCGCGGGTCAGAAGTCGTCAACGTGCCCGCCAGGCGAACCCCTGCGGAAGGAATCGCGCTTTTGGAGCCCGTCGCCGTAAACACCAGATTTGCCCAGGAATTACCCAGGAAGTTGCTCCCAACGAGAGCCAAAGAGCCCCAAAGCCGACGGCGTGAGAACCGCTAATTTACGATGCGTTGTTCGTGGCGCGTTCGCTCCAGTGTCGCTTTGAAAAGGGCTCATAACCCAAAGGTCGCTGGTTCAAATCCAGCCCCCGCAACCATTGACGCCGAGGGGTTAGCGGACGCAAGCGCCGCTAACCCCTTTCGTTTACCCAGACTTCACCCAGGAAGCGGTTCAGCCGCGCGCCTCGTCGACGAGGTGCTGCCGCGGGTCCCGGGTGCCAGTGGGTGCTGAGTCTTCCGTACCATCTTCGCTTACCTGCTGGTGTGG
>DASXRC010000208.1:0-6266 GCA_036506795.1 Micromonosporaceae bacterium | reverse complement strand
ACGATCCGTCGGGTTGTGGAGTGCAGGCGTAGATCTGGCTGCCGAGGACCACCGATTCCTGCAGCGCGGCCACTCCGCTGGTGCTGACCACGTGGTTGAGCGCGTGTAGCTGTGCACGTACGGCGCCATCGGGGAACTCGTCGGTGCGAAGGTCGGTGTAGAAGCCACCCGGGTCCGAGCGCAAAGCGGCCAGCAGGGCCAGGTCGGTGACGGTGACGCTGCCGGACGCGAAGCCACCGGCTGGGCGCGGCGTCGTGAACAGCGGCACGACGACGGGACCGTCGACTCTTTGACCTCCGGCGTGGATGCTTGCCACGGTCGGCGTGCCGATGCCGCGCCACGTGACGGCGTAGCTGAGCGTGTTGCCCTGAATGCCGATTAGCTCAAGGGCCTTTCCGTCCGGGGCGCCGGCGGTCACCTCGTTGCGGCCCGCCAGGCTCGCGACCAGGACGGCGGGCGCGCCGGCCGAGTCGGCCGGTACGGTGATCCCGGCCGGCGGTGTCACATGGCCGGCCGCTGACGCCGCGCTGATGCCCAGCGTGGCGGACGCGGTCGCGGCGGCGAGGACGGCGCCGATCCCGCGCACCAGGCGGCGTCTCGTGCTGCTGTTCATGATGGTCCTTCCGGATCTGCGGCCGATGCCTTGTGCACGGCCCGCATCGAGAAGTACGGACATGACCGGGCCGACGCCCAGCCGGCAAATGCGAGAAGACTCACAGCCGCCCGCGTGAGCCGAATCAATGCCGCATACGTTGCGCGACAGCTGTTGCCTGCAGCGTCCGGCTTGTCACCGCGGCTCAGCATTCTTCAGATGGCACACGACGACACGGTGATCACCGCCAACACGAGGGTGAGCTGCGCCGTGGCCATCGCGCTGACCGACATCAGGGGGGAGGACCAAGACGTCGGTCCGGGTCGTTCGGACCGATCGGCCGTGAGTCGACGCAGGCGATCGTCGGGACCGTCTAGTGTGGATGCTAGTCCGCAAGGGTTGGTGGTACAGAACCGTCGAGCATGGTTGGCGCTTCGTTGCCACACAGTCAACGCCGAGCGGGGCCACGACGAACGCCGAGCGGCATCTCCCGGCCGCCGACGGCAGCTGTTTCGTGCATCGGTCGCCGTGACTAGCGGCGATGGCGTGAATGCGACGGCTTCGGCCTGGTCGTCGTCGCCCCAACGGGCCGCGAGCCGCAACACCCTGTCACGACCGGCCGGGGCCGTGTTGCGGAGGTGGCTCGGGTCGAGTCGGCCGGCACGACAGGATCATTTCGGCCGTTGATACTGGCGGGCATGGCTGTTCTGCTGCATCACATCGTCATCGATGCGCACGATCTGCCGACATTGGCCCGGTTCTGGACTCAGGTGCTGGGTTGGCGGATCCTCTCCGAGCGGGAGCGAGAGATCGTGATCGGCGCAGCTGAGACCGCGCCGGTCGGGATCTGTTTCATGCCGGTGACGGACCCGAAGATCGTCAAGAATCGCGTTCACCTCGACCTCACTAGCGGCGCCGAGGAGCGCGACGCCGAGATCGAGCGCATTCTCGCGCTCGGCGCACGCAGGGTCGACATCGGGCAGACGGGCGCCGAGTCGTGGACCGTACTCGCTGACCCGGAAGGGAACGAGTTCTGTGTGGTCCGCCCCAAGACAACGCTCATCAGTTAGCTTGATCTTTGAGCCGTGCGTTGCGGACGTCGCGACGCTGCTGTTCACCCGCGGCCGCCGTAGGCCAGCGCGGCCTGCAGAAGACGACGTCCGATCCCTGACCTTGATAGGTCGGTTCGTCTCCCGATCCCTGTTCTTCAGTAGCCAGACCACGCCGGACTGGGCGGTTCACCCGCTTAGGGTCGCACCGCCAGGCGCGAACGACCGAGCCCGGTCCAGCCAGGACAGCGGCCGCCGACGTCTAACCCCGATCAAGTTCGACCAGCCGCCATGACGGGTCGGGACGCAACCGCGGCCGATCAGGCGGGGTGCGCCCCGAATGGCGGACCCTGTCGTTCATGCCGTTCGCCGGCCGGCAGGAACTCCACACCGGCCGTCGCCGGCCGCGCGGTGAGGGCGGCACCAACCGCCGCGGCGACGGCTCGGCGAAGACGGCGGCCACCGCATCGAACTCGAAGTTGGGCGCCGTCCTCGTCGCCGGCCCGCATGCCAAGCGGCCTCAGCAGGACGGGTACCCTCGCCGCCTCGTGCGGTTCGTCAGGTCGTGTGCTACCGCTTCCACGCGCGGCGCAGCTCGACGAGCGCGGCCCGCACGTCGCCTTCCGCGCACGCGGGTGCATCCATGCTCCGGAGCGGACGATTTCGCTTCGCGTGGCCTCACCGGCCGACCCATTGGTGATAGGCGTCCAGGTCGACGTTGCTGCCGCAGACGATGGTGGCCACGTGGCGGCCGGCGAAGCGGTCACGGTCTTCCAAGACGGCGGCGATGCCGAGGGCCGCTGACGGTTCGACGACCAGGCCCGCGCGCTCCAGGAGCATCCGCATGGCCGTGACGATCGACGCCTCGTGGACCAGGACGGCGTCGTCGGCCACCTCGAGGAGGTCGTCCAGGACCGCGGGGATGGGGTACCGGCCGGCGACGCCGTCGGCGATGGTGTGGGTCGAGTCGGTGGTGATGACCCGGCGCTCGTGCCAGGAGCGGGTCATCGCGGGTGCGCCACGGGGCTGCACGCAGATCACCTCCACGCCGGGCGCCAGGGATTTCAGGACGTAGCCCACGCCCGTGGCCATCGCACCGCCACCCAGGGCGATCAGGACAGCGTCGAAGGAGGCCGCGTCGCCCGCCAGTTCCAATCCGATGGTCGCCGCACCCTCGCAGGTCTCGATGTTCAGGCTGTCCTCGACCAGCCGGACGCCGCGCCGCTGCGCGATACTCGCGGCCCGCTCGCGGGCCATGTCGAAGTCGCCGTCCACCAACGCCAACTCCGCACCCAGCGCACGGATCCTCTCGAGCTTGGCGGCCGGTGCCCAGCGCGATGCCACGACCGTTACGTTGAGACCACGGCGGCGACCCGACCAACCGAGCGCCTGGCCGAGGTTGCCGGCGCTGGCGCAGACCACGGCCGCCCGGCCCTGATCGGTCAGCAGGCTGGCGACAAGCTCGGCACCCCGGGCCTTGAAGCTACGGACCGGGTTCGCCGTTTCCAGCTTGATACTCACCGTGCAGCCGAGCTGGCGTCCCAACGCGTCGCACTGGTATTGCGGGGTATCCAGAAACATCGGGTCGATCACGCGGCGAGCCGCGCGGATCCGGTCAAGATCGAGGCGCGTCTTCGGCACGGCGAGACAACATACCCCACGGCGGTGTCGCCTTGACTGCCAACGCCATGCAGCGTCCCGTAGTGGTCCCCGGACCCCTTTCCCGCGGACGCCAGCGATCTCGCCAAGGGCCTGGTGTGACCGGCGTCACACGTGTCGTTGATTCGGATGCGCTTCGCGAGTAGTGGGGTGAGGACGCGGCCACCTACGTGCACACACACGCCACCAAGTACCGAGCCGCCCGGGCGGCCCGGTACGCGACGCTGCGGCGGCCGCTGCCGGCGCGGCATCCCGCCGCAACGGCGGCACGTATTCGGCATATCCCCGCCTATGAGCAGTGCGGTCGTCAACGCATGACCTGGCCTGCGGGCTGGGCAGGACAGGGTCTCCAGCGACCACTAACCACGGGAGCAACGCTATGACTCTCCACCGCATCGTGCCGAATCTCAACGTGGACAACGCGACCACCGGCCACGACTTCTACGAGGAGTTCCTCGGTCTTCGGAAGCAGTTTGACCTGGGCTGGGTCGCCAGCTTCCGATCACCGGCGAACCCGAGTGTGCAGGTGAGCCTCGTCTCCGGCGACCCCACCGCACCCGAGCAGTCGATGCTCAGCGTCAACGTGAGCGACGTCGACGCCACCTACGCGGAGGCACAACGTCGCGGTTACGAGATCGTCCACCCGCTCACCCATGAGCCCTGGGGGGTCAGACGGTTCTTCGTCCGAGATCCCCACGGCATCGTGGTCAACATCGTCGGACACAAGGACTAGGCCCGGCACTCGAAGCTGATCCGAAGTGCAAAGTATGGCTCGACCTTGGCGTGGAGCCGTGCAGCTCAGCGCGGGTGGTCGTTGATCTTGGTCCGGGACGTCGGTGCCGACCATATCGAACAATCTCGATCGTGTACCAGTGTGGTGTCCGAGGACCAACACTGTGACTCAGCACGCGGTGGTCGCAACGAGGGAACTGACGCTGGCGCCGTGAATAGGGTTCAGTTCGCTGAATACGCTCGAGGTTGCCTGGGAGGTGGCGGTCCGCGCAGGGCGAGCCGAGGAGGACGACTGGACCGCGATGCGGCGCGCACTCGACACTTTTGTCGAGCGCTGCGCCAGGGCCCAGCCGGCTCCGCTGGCCGCCGCCCCAGCCTCAGCGTGCCGGCAGCCGGTGATCTTCGGCAATCTTGCGCTCGACGCCCCACAGGACGACATTCTGATCAACTATGTGGCGGGCCGCGAACCCCGACCTGAGCGAGCGTGCGTTCAACCACCTACTCCCCCCACGTGGTGTCGCGGAATGCGGCCGGCCCTGCACCTACAGGTTGGAAACTCGGGCAGAAGAGCCTTTGTCCGGTCGCGAAAGTCGGTGGCGAAATCCGGCTCGAGCGGCGACGATGTGTCTTATGTCTTCTGGCGGCTCCACAGACGTGAACGTCGATCTGTTCACACGTCGACGTATCCGTCGGAGCGTCAGGAAAGACAGTGGAGACTACACAGACATCAACCGAGCATGCCCTCGAGATCGCGTGCGACGAGTCGGGCTGGGAAGGTAGCAACCTCGCGGCCGGAAACTCCGACGTCATCGCGCACGCCAGCGTCCGGCTGGACATCAACGTGGCGGCGGAGTGTATCCGCGCACTCCGTGGCCGGTCGGGGCAGCACAGCTACGAATACAAGGCCTCGCACCTGCTCCGGTCCAAGGGCGGATCGGACCTCGCCGGGTTTCTCGGCCCGTCCGGTCCCGTGCACGGCCGCGCCAGGGTCCATCTGACCCACAAGTCCTGTTTCGTGCTCGGCAGGGTTCTCGACCTGTTCATCGGGGGCTCCGTGGACGCGGCGAGCCTGGGCCTGCGCCCAGACCAGCGACTGGCGAGCCTGGCGGCCAGGCTCTGCCGCGCCGGCCCGGACACCTTCGGTCGGGAACCTTGGCAGGCATTCCTGGCAGCGACCAACCTGGTTCTGCGCGCAGACCGCCGCCGCCAACTGAGTGCCCCTGTCGACGCGTTCTTCGGTCAGGTCGAGGTACTCCGGACCCTAGACGGTGGCAGTCGGGTCGGAAGAATCATCGACGAGCTGCGCAACGGACGGCAGGAGGCCTATTCCGCTCGCGCCCGGCTGCTCGAGGATCGGGTCCTGCAGCCCGTCCTGGAACCGTTGCTTCCCGCCGTCGCTCGCACCGTGCTGCATTGGAGTCGTGGACTGAATCCGCTCGCGGTCGTCCACGACGAGCAGTCCGCGCTGACCGAGCGGCGGATGCGACGACTCGAACAGGTCCTGGCCGCGCCGCCGCTCGAAATGATCCGCCTCCCGGCTCAAGGTCGCTTCGTCCGATTCCGTCAGGTGGACTCGCGAACCGATCCACGGGTCCAGGTCGCCGACCTGCTCGCCGGAGTGGCCCGGAAGGTCGCGGCCGACGAACTCCTCGGCCGAAGCGATCCGGATCTGACTGCGTTGCTCCGACCGTACGTTGATCCGGCCTCGCGCTGGTGTGAGCAGCTCACCGATCCGAGCGTTCCGACCGCCAGCTAACGGCAGGCAAAGCGTTAATTCCTGTACCGATCTTCCTCAACCTCGGACTTCGTGGCCCGCCAGCTCAGCGTGCCGGGCGACGGGTTCGACGTGACCGGCCGGGCCGTCGAGCGGTTCCGAGTGCAGATTCGCTACGTGCTGGGGTTTCGAGTCTTCGCGCCTTAGGGTCAGACGATCCGGTTCGGCTCCGTCCAGATGAGTCCGTCACGGTGGCTCCCACCGATGACCCCAACGCGTCGGGCCGGTGGACGTGGGCGGGGTCGGTGAGCGGGCCGCTGATGTGCAACGTTTGTCAAATAGTTGGGCCAGGTTTGGGCCTAACGATCTTGTCTTCCACCTACAGCTCGCTGGCGCCGACCCGCTCCTCGATCACCTGCCAGACCTCCTTGTCCAGCTGGTTCTCCTTCCAGATGCCGTACGCGGTCCCCAGCAGCACCGGCGGGACCGCCACCAGCCCAATCGCCCCGCTCACCGCCGC
>DASXRC010000207.1:0-14668 GCA_036506795.1 Micromonosporaceae bacterium | reverse complement strand
CATGGGGTCGACGTCGGGCAGGTTGGGTTCGTTGCGGCGGATGGTGGCGAGGATCTCCACGCGCTTGATGGAGTCGATGCCCAGATCCGATTCGAGGTCCATGTGGCCTTCGAGCATGTCGACCGGGTACCCGGTCTTGTCGGCAACGACCGACAGGACAAGGGATTCCAGCCCGGTCGAGGACGGGCCGGCCACGGCCGGGACCGGTGTCACGGGCGGCGCGACGGCCACCACCGGAGCGGCCACCACCGGAGCAGCCACCACGGGCGCGGGCTCGGTGACCGCGACCACCGGTACCGCTTCGGGCACGACGACCGGTGTGGGCGCGGACGGTACCTCGTCGAGGGGCGGGTACGGCTTGCCGTAGTTGGCGCCGGAGAGCATCTTGGTCATGCGCGGCTTCTGGACCTCCGGTGTCGAGGCGGGCGGCGGGTACGGCGCCCACAGCGCGTCGACGTTCACGGACACACCGGCGACCGCGAGGCGACCGAGCGCCTCGTGCAACGCGGTCACCCCGTGCCGGCCCTTGCGGTCCAGGCTCACCGCGAGGTGTGGACGGTCGGCGAGGATCCGACCGACCAGCGCGGTCAGTGTCGAGCCCGCCCCGACCTCGAGGAAGGTACGCACACCCGCGGCGTACATCGCTTCGATCTCGTCGACGAACCGGACCGGTACGGCGAGGTGAGCGGCGAGCCGCTGCCGGACCGCTTCCGGGGCAACGGGATAGGGGGCGGCGTCGGCGTTGCCGTACACCGGGATGCGCGGCGCGGCAACGGCTACCGACCGCAGGTACCCGTCCAGCGACGCGGAGGCCGGTGCGACGAGCGGCGAGTGGAACGCGGTGGCCGTGGCGAGGCGGCGGCTGGTGATCCCGGCCGCGGACAACCGGCTCTCCAGGGCGGTGATGCCGTCGAGCGAGCCGGACACGACGATCTGGTCCGGCGCGTTGTGGTTGGCGATCCACACGTCGGAGGTACCGGTCAACACCGGCTCCAGCGCGGAGCGGGTCGCCGAGACGGCGAGCATGGCACCGGGTACCGAGGCGGCGTCGCGCATCGCCTCGCCGCGCCGGCGGGCCAGGCGTACCAACGCATCCGCGTCGTACGCCCCGGCGACGTGCAGCGCGACGAGTTCGCCGAAGCTGTGGCCCGCCACCGTGTCGGGGCGTACGCCGAGCGCGGTGAGCAGACCCAGTTGGGCGAGGCCCGCCACGGCGAGCGCCGGCTGCGCCCACTCGGTCGCGGTCAGCGCGGCCTGCTGTGCCGCCCGCTCCTCATCCGTGAACACCGGTACCGGGAACACGACCTCGTGCAGCGGCCGCTCGCCGATGTCCAGGCCGGCGGCCCGGTCCCAGGCCTGCCGGGCTGCCGGGTACTCCATCGCGAGGTCCGCGCCCATGCCCACGTACTGGCTGCCCTGCCCGGAGAACAGGAACGCGATCTGTCCGGAGGCCGGAACCCCGGCCGCGTAAGCGATTCCGGTCGGGGTGGTGAACGGCGACGACGGGTTCGCCGCGATCGCGGTGACGGCCTGGCGCAGCTTCGCGGCGAGGTCCTCGACACCCGAGGCGACCACTGCGAGGCGGGCGCCGTCGGTGGGGACGAAGTCCCGCTGCGACTCGCGGGCCAGGTCGGTCAACGGCCGGGAGAAGTCCACTGTGGACACCCGCTCGACCAGTGCCTGCGCGGTCGGCGCGCTCAGCAGCACCAGCTCGGTCGGGGCGGTACGGGTACGGAACGGGCCGCCCGGTACGTACTCCTCCAGCGTCACGTGGAAGTTGCTGCCACCGAAGCCGAAGCTGGACACCGAGGCGCGACGCGGGTGCCGGTCACTGCGGATCCACGGACGGGCCTCGGTGTTGAGGTACAGCGGGCTGTTCGGCAGGTCCAGCTTGGGGTTGGGGCGGTCCACCTTGATGGTCGGCGGCAACACCTTGTGGTGCAAGGCGAGTACGGCCTTGAGCAGACCGGCCGCGCCGGCCGCCGACTTGGTGTGGCCGATCTGCGACTTGACCGAACCGAGCGCGCACCACTGGCTGTCCGGGCGGCCACTGGCCGAGAAGACGGTACGCAGGGCGGTGAACTCCGCGAGGTCCCCGGCGACGGTACCGGTGCCGTGCGCCTCCACCAGCTCGACCGTTTCCGGCCCGTACCCGGCCGCCTCGTACGCCCGTACCAGCGCCCGGGACTGCCCGTCGGCCAGCGGCGCGTAGATGGCCGTACTCCGCCCGTCCGACGCGGTACCCAGGCCCTTGAGGACGGCGTAGATCCGGTCGCCGTCGCGCTCGGCGTCGGCCAACCGCTTGAGCGCGAACATGACCAGACCTTCGCCGAGGATCGTGCCGTCGGCCGAGTCGGAGAACGGCTTGCAGTCGCCGGACGGCGAGAGCGCCGGGGTCTTGCTGAAGCACATGTACATGGTGATGTCGTTGAGCGTGTCCACCCCGCCGGTGATGACCATGTCGGCCTGGCCCAGCGCGAGCTCGTTGACCCCGGCCGAGATCGCGGCCAGCGAGCTGGCGCAGGCGGCGTCGGTCGTGCAGTTGGTACCGTGCAGGTCGAAGCGGTTCGCGATGCGCCCCGCGACCACGTTGCTCAGCAGCCCCGGGAACGACGCCTCCTGCCACGGCACGTAGTGGTCGGCGATCCGCTCGCAGATCGCGTCGGCCGACTCCGCCGGGATTCCGCTGTCCACCAACGCCTTGCGCCACACCGGGCGCTGCAGCCGGCTGGCCATCGTGGCGAGCAGCTCCAGCGGCGCGGTACCGAGAATGACGCTGACCCGGTCGCGGTCCAGCTCGTTCAGCCGGCCGCCGGTCGCGTCCCGCAGCACCCGGTCGGCCACCATCAGGCTCAGCAGTTGCGTGGTGTCGGTGGCGGAGAGCTGGTTCGGCGGGATGCCGTATGCCATCGGGTCGAAGGCCACCGGGTCGAGGAACGCGCCCCGCTTCCCGTACGTCTTGTCGGGCGCCTTCGGGTCCGGGTCGTAGTAGTCCTCGACGAGCCAGTGCGTCTCGGGTACGTCGCCGACGAGATCGCGGCCGGACACGACGGAGCGCCAGAAACCGTCGACATCGGTCGATCCCGGCAGGAGGGCGCTCACCCCGACGACGGCGATCGGGGGAATGTTACGCGACATGGAGGACACCTCAGGTCAGGTTGCGGGGCGTGAACGTGAACGCGTGGGCGGGTACGGGCACGCCGTACGTGCGCAACTGGTGCGCGCGGGTGACGATCGCGGCCCCCTCGAGGAGGTTGCGGGCCACCTGGACGACGGTGCGGTTACCGGGTTCGGCGAGGAACGTTCCGGCGGTCCACCGGTTGAACGAGCCCATCGCCGGGCCGCACCAGATCTGGTAGTCGAAGCGGCGGGCCGCCTCGCCGGTGATGGCCCAGCGGCTGGCGTTGCCGAGGTACCACCGGAAGACCAGCGCCATCTTGTGCTTGGGATCGGCCTTAGCGAGGTCGAGCTGGCTCGGGTCGCGCTCCCGCCAGAAGGAGGCCGTGCTGTCCCAGATCGAGGCGATCGGCGCGTGCAGGATCTCCCGCTCCAGCCGGGCCTGCCGGTCGGCCGGGATCGCGTCGAGGCTGGGGTACGTGCGGTACAGCTCGTACAGCTGGGCGGCGCGCGGGGCGAACATGGTGCCCCGCTTCAGGACCTGGAGCTTGACGCCCTGCTCGAACATGTCCGCCGCGGGCGCCATGACCACGTCCGCCACGTCCGCCTGCGCCAGCATCGCCTTGGCGTCCTCGGACAGGCCCGCCTCCACGCACGCCTGGTTGACCGACCCGGTGACCACGTACGCCGCGCCGAGCCCGAACGCGCCGGCCACCGCCTCCGGGGTACCGAGACCGCCGGCCGCGCCGACCCGGATCGGCCGGGAGTACCCGTGCTCCCGTACCAGCTCGTCGCGCAGCGCCAGGATCGTTGGCAGCAAAGCCATCAGGGGACGGTTGTCGGTGTGCCCGCCGCTGTCGGACTCGACCGTGATGTCCTCCGCCACGGGTACCCGCGCGGCGAGCGCGGCCTCGTCCGGCGTGATCTGCCCGCGGTCGAGCAGGGTACGCAGCAGCTCGGGCGGGGCCGGCGACATGAACCGGGCGGCCACCTCCGGCCGGGACACCTTTGCGAAAACCCTTGTCCGGCGGACCATCCGGCCCTCGGAGTCGGTACTCAGCCCGGCGACCGCGCACCGGACCACCGCCGGGGTCAGCGCCATGAACGCCGACGCCGACACGATCGGTACCCCGCGCCGGACCAACAGGTCCGCGACCCGTTCCTCGATCGCCGGCTCGTTCGGCGAGTGGATCAGGTTGACGCCCCAGTTCGGCAGATCCCCGATGGTGGCGACGAGTTCGTCGACCGCGGTCTCGACGCGCGCCGGAGCCAGCCCGCCCGCGCCGAAGAAGCCGAGCATCTCGGCGCGCGCCATCGCGACGACCATCGCCGTGGTCGCGATGCCGTTGGCCATTTCGCCTGCCACGTAAGGGAACCGGACGTGGTGCGTCTCGCTGAACGAGCGGTCGCCCAGCCACTCCGGGTACAGCGGCGGCAGCGTACCGATGAGCCGGTACCCGTCGTCCTCGTCGCCGGCGACGATCCCGCCGCCGGTGGCCACGCCGATACCGGAGCCGGGCCCGTCGCTCACCACGTACACGGTGTCCCGTACCCGGGCGACGATCCGGCCTACGCCGTCCGGGTCGAACGCGGGCGGCCGGGTACCGGGCAGCCACACGGTGACCGGGGCCGGCGCGCGCCGGACCGGAGCGATCTCTGTCAGCGTCACGGTCATGGTTCCTCCGTCGGCGTGCGTTGGGTCCTCTCACCTACGCATCCGGGCCGGGAAGGTTCGACCGCCGGGCGGAAATTTGGTACTAGGCTTCGAGGCGTCGTCCCGGAAGGAAGATCACCCTGCCCCGTACCACGCGCCCGCTCCTGTTGCCGGCCGCCGTGTGGCTGCTGCACCTGGCGCTGCCGTTGCTCGGCCTGTGGCTGCTGATCGCCCGGCCCGCGTTCGACCTGCGCTGGGACCAGCACCAGGCGCACTTCTGGCTGGTCGCCGGGGCCGCCGCGGTCAGCCTCGGGCTGGCGGTACGGATCAACGAGCAGGCCCGTACCCGCTCAGACGCCCGGTTGTTCCTGGTATCCCTGGCGTTCATCGCCAGCGCCGGCTTCCTCGGCCTGCACGCCGTGGCGACCCCGGGCGTCCTCCTGCACGGCGACAACCTCGGCTTCAGCATGGGCGCGTCGCTCGGCCTCTACCTCGCGAGCGGCCTCGCGCTGGTCTCCTCCTTCGAGCTGGCCGGGGCGAACGCGCAACGGGTCGTACGGTGGCAGACCGGCCTCCGTACCGCCCTCGCCGTCCTCCTCGTCGTCAGCGCCGTCGTCGTCCTGCGCGCTCCGGTACACCAGGGCGCGGCGACCGAGGCGCACGGGCCGCTGGTCGGCTTCGCGGTCATGGGCTCGGCGCTGTACGGGATCGCCGCCCTGCGCTTCTACCGCATCCACCGGCGCCGGCCCTCCGCCCTGCTGCTCAGCATCATCACCGCGTTCGTCCTGCTGAGCGAGGCGCTGGTCGCGATGGTGTACGCCCGCAACTGGGCCGCCTCCTGGTGGGAGTGGCACCTGCTGATGTTGCTGGCATTCGGCTTCGTGGCATACAGCGCGCACGTGCTGTACCGGCGGGAAGGCTCCCGCTCGGGGCTGTTCAACAGCGTCGCGCTGGAGCAGACCCTCGGCGAGGTACGGCAGGAGCACGGCGCCGCACTGGAAGCGCTCGTCGAGGCGATGGGCGGCGGTACCACCGACCCGGCGGGAATCGGCCGGGTGACCGCCCGGCTCGCCGCGCAGTTCGGGCTCACCGAGCGCCAGGTCGAGGTACTGGAGCAGAGCGCCGCGGCCCTGGCTCGGGAACGCGACCAGAGCCGCCGGCTGGAGGGTCTGGTCGACGTCGGGCTGCTGGCCCGGCTCAGCCGGGCCGAGGACGACCTGCTGGCCGCGGTAGCCGGGGTCGCGGACGAGGCGTTCGGGGGCGACGAGGTGCGCATCCGGGTGCTGCGCTCCGGGCGGCTGGCGACGGCCGGGGGCGCGGTGACCGCGGATGCCGAGGACCTGGCGGCGACGGTACTCGCGACGCACCAGCCGGCCGAGGCGGACCATTTGCTGGTACTCCCGTTGTCCGTCAAGGAGCAACCGACCGGCGTCCTGGAGGTACACCGGCCCGACGGCCCGTTCTCCGCGCACGACCGGTCCGTCCTCCGCTCGCTGGCCAGCCTCGTCTCGGTGGAGCTGGAGAACGCCCGCCTGTACCAGCACCTCGACGGCCTCTTCCGCTCGTACCTGTCCCCGGACGTGGCCCGCGCCCTCATCGCGGACCCGGCGCAGGCCGCGCTCGGCGGGGCGGTCGCTGAGGTCACCGTCCTCATGGCCGACCTGACCGGGTTCACCCCGTTCTCCGAGCGCTCCACGCCGGCCGAGGTCGTCTCGATGCTCAACACCTACTACGGCGCGATCGTGCCGGAGATCCTCGACGAAAGCGGTACAGTCACCCAGTTCATCGGCGACGCCGTGATGGCCCTGTTCAACGCGCCGGTACGCCAGCCCGACCACGCGCTGCGCGCGGTCCGCGCGGCCCTGCGGCTGCAGGAGGCGGCCGCGGCCACGGCGCGCGACGGCTGGCCCCGCTTCCGGGTCGGGATCAACACCGGCCCGGCACTGATCGGCAACATCGGCAGCCAGGCCATGCGGCACTTCACCGCGATCGGCGACACGGTCAACCTGGCCGCGCGCCTGGAAGGTACGGCACCGGCGGGCGGCGTGGTGCTCGGCGCCCGTACCGCCGAGCTGGTCGCCGGGTCGGTACGGGTGCAACGGCGCGGCGCGGTCACGGTGAAGGGCAAGGCCGAGCCGGTCGAGGCGTACCTCGTCCGGTGACGCTGGCCGCGTTACAGCGGGATGTTGCCGTGGAAGCCCCGGCCGGCGGGTGCGGCGGCCAGCGCCTCGGCGAGCCGTTGCCGGGTACCGGCGGGTTCGATGACCTCGTCGACGACGCCCAGCTCCACCGCCCGGCCGACGCCACCGGCGGTACGGGCCTGCTCCTCGACGAGCTGTGCCCGCAAGGCTTCCCGCTCCTGCGCCGGTACCGCGGCGAGCTTGCGCCGGTGCAGGATGTTCACGGCCGCGGCGGCGCCCATCACGGCCACCTCGGCGCCGGGCCACGCGTACACGGCGGTGGCGCCCAGCGAGCGGGAGTTCATCGCGATGTACGCCCCGCCGTACGCCTTGCGGGTCACCAGCGTCACCCGCGGTACCACCGCCTCGGCGAAGGCGTGCAGCAGCTTGGCGCCGCGGCGGACCACGCCGTCGGACTCCTGGGACAGGCCGGGCAGGTACCCGGGCACGTCCACGAGCACCACGAGGGGTACCCCCAGCGCGTTGCACATCCGGACGAACCGGGCCGCCTTCTCGGCGCCCGGTGAGTCGAGGCAGCCGCCCTTGCGCAGCGGGTTGTTCGCGATCACCCCGATCGCGTGGCCGGCGAGCCGCCCGAGCGAGGTGACGATGTTCGGCGCCCATTTGGCGTGCAGTTCGATGCCCGGCCCGTCGAGGACGGCGTTGACCAGCGGCCGTACGTCGTAGGCCTGGTTGGCCTGGCGGGGCAGCAGCGTCGACGGGTCGGTACCCGGCCGGACCGGTACGTCGAACCGGCCCCGGCGCCCGAGCAGGCTGGCCAGTTCCCGGGCCCGGCCCAGGGCCTCCAGCTCGTTGCGCGCCACCACATGCGCCACGCCCGAATGGCGGGCGTGCAGGTCCGGGCCGCCGAGCTGGGCCATGTCGACCCGCTCGCCGGTGACCGACCGGACGACCTCCGGCCCGGTGACGAAGATCCGGCCGCCGTCGCTCATCACCACGATGTCGGTCAGCGCGGGTCCGTACGCCGCGCCGCCGGCCGCCGGGCCGAGCACGACCGAGATCTGCGGTACCCGCCCGGAGGCGCGGACCATCGCGGCGAAGACCTGACCGACGCCGTCGAGCGCGACCACGCCCTCGGGCAGCCGGGCGCCGCCGGAGTGCCAGAGCCCGATCACGGGTGCGTGTTCGCGGACCGCGGTGTCGATCGCGTCGACGATGTGCCGGCACCCGTCGGTACCCAGCGCCCCGCCCATGCGCGTTGCGTCGGTGGCGAACGCGACCACCGGTACCTGGTGCACCGCGCCCCGCGCGGTCACCACACCGGAGCCGTCCGGTGGCGAGACGATCCGCAGGGTACCGAAGTCGAGCAGGGAACGCAGCCGGAGCAGCGGGTCGCGCCGGTGGTCCTCGCCGACGGCGGCGGTATCGATGGCGACGGTCATCGGGTCTTCTCCCTCGGGGTCACGCGGCCGAAACCTGTTCGGTGGCCGGCTCCTCCAGCACCTGGCGCAGTGCCCGGAGCGCGTAGTAGATGCGGGACTTGACGGTGCCCAGCGGAATCCCGAGCTCCGCGGCGACCTCGGCCAGGCCGCGGCCCTTGAGGTAGACCTCGATCAGGATCTCCCGGCGGGCGGGGGTGAGTGTGGCCAGCGCGTCGTGCACGGTCAACGAGGTCACCATCCGGTCGATGTCGCTGGCCGGCGCGGGTACCTGCGGAAGGTGCTCGTCGCCGGTTTCCGGCGGGCGGCAGCGGCGCCGCCGGAGCCGGTCGATGACCAGGTTGCGGGCGACCGTGGTCAGCCAGTTGTGGCAGCCGTCCGGACCGTCGACGACGAGATCGGGGGTACGCCAGGCACGCACGAAGGTCTCCTGCGTGATGTCCTCGGCGAGGTGCTCGTCGCCGAGGGTCAGGGTACGGACGAAGCGGAACACGGACGGGCGGTGGCGCAGGTACAGCGCCTCGGTCTTGCGCTCGTCCAGGGTGTCCGGACGGGTGGGGCGGACCGGGTGTGGACGGGGGCGGCCCTCGGGCCGTCGCAGCGGGATCACCGGTGCGAGGGCGGGCTGGCTGGACGTACTAGTCATGACTTGTGGTCTCCCAGAAGAGTTGCGGGCGTCAGGCCGCGGCGGGTACGCGCCGGGCGGAGGCGAGGGCGGACGAGGCGGCGCGGGCGGTACGGCGCAAGGGCTCGGTGACGAAGACGGGGTCGAAGCGGTCGATCCGGCCGCTGATCGAGATCGCGGCGACGATCTGGCCGCGCGGGTCGAGTACGGGGGCGGCGACGCAGGTCACCGCGGGGTGGGTCTCCGCGCGGTCGTACCCGACGCCGCAGCGCAGGATCGTCCGCAGCTCACCGGCGAGCCGTACCGGCTCGGCGACGGTGGTCAGGACGCGGCGCTGGGTCGGGCCGGGGGAGTAGGCGAGCAGTACCTTGCCCAGCGCGGTCGAGTGCACCGGCAGGAACCCGTCGACGCGGGACCGGACCGGGTTGCGGCGGTGCCCGTACACCTTCTCCACGCAGTACACGTCGGTGCCGTCGAGGACGGCCAGGTGGACCGTCTCGTGGGTGAGCTCGTACAGGTCCTGCAGGAACGGCAGGGTCACCTCGCGCAGGTCCGGCGGGTAGTCCGCGGCGAGGACGCCGGAGAAGCCGTGCAGCCGTCCGCCGAGCTGGTACCCGGTGCCGAGGCGCTCGATGAGCCCCGCCGACTCCAGGATGCCGAGCAGCCGGTGGCTGGTGGACTTCGGCAGGCCGGTACGGCGGGCCAGCTCCGAGCTGCCCAGCGTCTCGCCCCGGTGGTTCCAGGCCTCCAGGAGCGTGAACGCCTTGTCGACCACGGCCCGGTTGGCCGGCGCGTTCTCGGCTGCCGATCGGGTGCATTCGCGTACGGCTCGCATGGTGGGCGCCTTTCTCGCTCTCAGGTCCGGGTCACGCCGCGCGGCGCAGGTGCGCGGGAGGGCACCGGTAGTCGGGGCGGTGCGGCGCCACGCAGGCACCGTTGGGCAGGATCTCGCCGGTGTCGTCGAAGGCCACGACGCCGTTGCACAGCAGGCTCCAGCCCTGCTCGGGGTGGCAGGCGACGACACGGGCGGCGGCGTGGTCGGGGGCGCTCGCGGGCGGGCACAGCGGGTAGTGCGGGCAGGCGGAGCGCGTGGTGCTGCGGCGGTCGGAGAGTTGCGTGACGGTCATCGTTCTCATCTCCGGGCGGGTACCGGCTACAGCGCGGTGTTCAACCGCGGCGGCCAGGAATCGGTCAGGGTGGTGTCGGCGTACGTCTCGCGGCGCGGCCGGCGGCGGGTGATCTGAACCCGGCGGGCGCCGACTGTCGTCGGGGTCTTCGACTGGTCGCTCATCGCGGGCTCCTCGGGATCGGTTCGTTATGGCTCTCAATGTGCCCGCGGTCACAGCCCGATTCATCTGACGGGCGACCGAACCTGACCAGCGGATTCAGGCAATGCGGGGTACGCGTGTGTCGCCCGTCGCCTACGTCATTTGCCGCACCGGCACTACGCGGAACGGGGGCCTTCCGCCGAGCGGGGCTCCACGTCGCCGCTTACCGCACCCGGGCGACCGTTCAGCGCCTGCGGGACCAGGACCCGTACCGTCGTCGACCGGTCCGGCGCGCTGTCGATGGTCAGCTCGCCACCGAGCCGCTGGGCCCGCTCGCGCATGGTGGTCAGGCCGATCGCGCCCGGGCGCGGTACCTCCGGGTCGAAGCCCGTACCGTTGTCGGTGATCTCGACGAGCAGGGCGGCCCCGTCCGCCCGCAGCACGATGTCGATCCGGCTGGCGCCCGCGTGCTTGACGCTGTTGTGCACCGCCTCCTGGACGAGCCGGAACAGCTCCTCCTCGGTACCGCCCTCCAGGGCCAACCGCTCCACCGGAGCGTGTACCTCTACCGCGATCCCCTCCCGCGCGGCGACCGCCTCCGTACGCTGGCGCAGCGCCGTGACCAGGCCGACCTGGTGCAGGACCTCGGGGCGCAGTTGGAAGAGCGACGCGCGCATCTCGGCCAGCGCGCCCTGGGTGAGGCTACGCAGCTCGGCCAGGCCGCGGGCGACCCGACCGTTGGGGTCGACGCCGTCGCGCTGGACCGCGAGCTCGACCGCGCGCGTGTGCAGGGTCATCGAGAACAGCGCCTGGGACACCGAGTCGTGCAGTTCGCGGGCCAGGCGGTGGCGCTCCTCCAGGGCCGCGACGTGCGACGCCTGGTCGATCATCTCCATGACCTCGTCGACCCGCAGCCGCTCCTCGCCGGCGATGCTGCCGAGCACCAGCCGCGCGGACGCGGCGCCGATCGAGCCGGTGAGGACCGTCTCGGCCTGGTGCATCAGCTCGGCGTCGGCCAGACCGTTCGCGGAGCCGCCGTACCGCCGCAGTGTCTCGTCCGTCTGCTGCTTGCCGACGAACCGTTCGAGCAGCTCGCGCAGGTCCGCGACCGGGGCCAGCTCGCGCCGCAGCAGTGGGCGCACGGGATCGGCGAGCGCGTCGACGAACAGGACGGCCTGGGCCCGCTCGGACGAGGTCCGGCGCCCCGCGAGCGAGACGGCCAGGTACCCGCCGACGTTGACCAGCATGCTCCAGAACATCCCGTGGCTGGTCGGGTCCATCCCGGTCAGGCCGAACAGGTGCTGGGGAGCCAGGAGCCGGATCCCAGCGGGCCCCTCGCTCAGCACCGAGGCGCGCAGCCAACCCACGTCCGCGAAGGTCGGCAGGAGCAGCGTGTACGCCCACACCGTGAACCCGCCGACCAGACCGACCAGCGCACCGGTGCGGGTACCGCCCTTCCAGAACAGCCCGCCGAGCAGCGCCGGCGCGAACTGCGCGACGGCGGCGAACGACACGAGCCCGATGGACACCAGGGCGGTACCCTCGCCGGCCACCCGGAAGTACGCGTACCCCAACAGGAGCACCGCCACGATCGTGGCGCGCCGGATGCCCAGGACGAGCGCGGTGACGTCGGTACGCGGCAGCAGCCGCCGGTTCAGGCGCAGCAACGCGGGCATGACCAGCGAGTTGGACACCATCGTGCTGAGCGCCACGCACTCCACGATGATCATTCCGGTTGCGGCACTGAGCCCGCCGATGAAGACCAGCAGCGCCAGCGCCCGCTGACCGGCCGCCAGCGGCAGCGCCAGGACGTACGTGTCGGCGTTGACCGTACCGTCGAACCGCAGCAGGCCCGCCGCCGCGACCGGCAGGACGAAGACGTTGATGGCCAGCAGGTACAGCGGGAACTGCCACATGGCCCGGGTGAGGTGCCGCTCGTCGACGTTCTCCACCACCCCGATCTGCCACTGCCGGGGCAGCAGCACGATCGCGAACATCGACAGCACCACGAGCCAGATCCAGGCGCCGTACCCGTCCCCGCTACCCAGGGTGAACAGCGCACCGAGGTGGGCGTCGGCCGCCTGGCGGAACAGGTCGGAGAAGCCGCCGAAGATCCCGAACACGATGAAGAACCCGCCGGCGAGGAAGGCGACGAGCTTGACCACCGAGTCGAACGCGATGGCCGCGACCATGCCCTCGTGGCGTTCGGTGGCGTCGAGGTGGCGGGTACCGAAGAGGATCGTGAAGCCGGCGAGCAGGAGCGCGGCGTACAGGGCGGTGTCCTGGTAGACCGGCAAGTGGCTGAAGTCGGCCGCGGCGCCGTGCCAGAGGATCTGGAAGGTACCGGCGACCGCCTTGAGCTGGAGCGCGATGTAGGGCACCACGCCGAGGACCGCGATGACCGTGACCACGGCGCCCAGCGACGTGCTCTTGCCGTACCGGGCGGAGATGAAGTCGGCCAGCGAGGTGATCCGTTGCCGGTGGCTGACCCGGATGATCTTACGCAGCGCCACCCACCCGAGCGGCAGCGCGAGGGTCGGACCGAGGTAGATCGCGAGGAACTCCATGCCGCTCGTACTCGCCCGGCCGACGCTGCCGTAGTAGGTCCACGACGTGCAGTACACGGCCAGAGACAGTGCGTACATGGTGCCGCTGCTGATCACACTTCGGCCCGCCTCGGCCCGCCGGTCGGCGTAGAACGCGACGGCGAACAGCACCGCCAGGTACGCCACTGACGTCCCGATCACCAGCCAGGTCCAGGAGCTCACCTCATCCGGACCTCCTCACCACTACCGCGATCAGCCCGATGACCGCCGCCCACGCCAGCAAGAGGTACGCCCAGATCACCGGTACCCCGAGCACCTGCCCGCCGTGGTCGAAGGCGGCGACGAGTGGCGGCGCGAACAGGACGAGACCGAGTACTCCGACGAGTACCAGCCATCCGGTCAGCCGGTCGTTGCGCTCGGGCCCAGCCATGCCGCCCCGCCCCTCGTCCCGGCCCGGTATCGCCGATCGACCGGGCGGGCCAATGGCCCCACACTAGGTCGTCGTACCCGCCGAGGCCACGCCGGCCCGCTCCGGTGCGCCGTGCGGCGCGGGCGGCGGTACCGGCACGGGTCGATCCGGCGGGTGACCCGAGGGTGACCGTCAGGTGCGCTCAGGGTCCGCGGTGCACGAGGTCCCGGCGCGCGACCACGGTCACCCCCGCGGCTCCGAGGAGCATGCTCGCGATGAGGTACCGCAGCATGCCGGACGGGAGGTTCCTCCGCGCGGCCGGGGCGGCGGCCGGCGACGCCGGTGCCGAGGGGAGCGGGAGGGTGGCGTACCGGACCAGACCGGTTCGTTCGAGCACGGTGATGTGGTCGAGGACGACCTGCATGACCCGATCGGCGAAGGCGCGGACCATGACGTTGCCGGTGTCCGCCCGTACCGCCGCGGCGAACCCTGTACCTGCCGAGAATTCATCCGTGCTGGTCAAGCGGCGTGTTCATATTCGTGCAGGGTTCCGCCGAGGCGATCACGGCGGCGGATGGGTAGCCGGGCGAGTTGGTCAGGTTTGGTGATCGGTTCGGGCAACGGTGCCAGTGGCCGGGCGTTGGCGATGCCCTGATGGGGACGGTGTGCGTTGTAGAACGCCTCGTACTCGCGAAGGGCGTGCAGGAGATGCGGCTGGTTCCAGATCAGCGTCCGGTCGAGCAGTTCCCGGCGGCAGGTGCGTACCCACCGTTCCATGATCGCGTTCATCCGAGGTACTTGAACGCCGCTGCGGACGACGGTGATTGCGGTGTCGGCGAGGATCTCGTCGAACAACGCCGGGTACTTCCCGTCACGGTCCCGGATCAGGTACCGGGCGTTCGACCCGGCATCCTGCAGGTCCATGACGAGGTTACCGGCGGCCTGAGTCACCCACGCAGCCCTTGGGTGCGCGGTGGCGCCGAGAACGCGGATGCGGCGGCTGGCATGCTCGATCACCGCCAGGATGTACAACCGGGCCCCGGTCAACGTCACCGTCTCGATGAAGTCTGCGGCCAGCAGTGCCTCGGCCTGCGAGCGCAGGAAGTCCGCCCAGGTCGTGGCGGATCGCTCGGGTGCGGGATCGATTCCGGCCTCGCGCAGGATCGCCCAGACCGTGGACGGGGCGACCGTGGCCCCGAGTACCAGCAGCTCGCCATGGACCCGCCGATATCCCCAGCTACTGTTCTCTCGCGCCAGGCGCAGCGCCAGGGCACGGATCGAGTGCAGTGTGCGGGGGCGGCCACCCTGGCATGGGACGCGACACCGCGGCGTGGCGGCGTGGTCGCGGTGCCATTTGAGGATCGTGTCGGGGCGCACCAGCAACCGCGGGCCCCGCAACGTCGGCCGCGGCAGCGGGCGCAACAGCGCGGCCAGCAGTACCCGATCGGCCGGCTCGAACCGGACCTGCT
>DASXRC010000206.1:0-20920 GCA_036506795.1 Micromonosporaceae bacterium | reverse complement strand
GGACCACAGCCGGCTCGACGCGGAGATCGTCGTCGGTGGCCGGCTCGGCCCGTGCGAGGCCGTCGTGATGCGGATGTTCGGGCGCCTGGCGCTGCACGCCGAGTCGGTGGTGATGCCGCTGCTCGCGCCCGACGTCCCGGTAGTCACCTGGTGGCACAGCGAACCGCCGGACCGCATCGCGTACGACTTCCTCGGCGTCGTGGCCGACCGGCGGATCACCGACACGGCGCAGTCCCCGGACCCGGTGGCCGCGCTGCGTACGCGGGCGGACGACTACGCACCGGGCGACACCGACCTCGCCTGGACCCGCATTACGTTGTGGCGCACGCTCGTCGCCGCTGCGTTCGACATGGTTGAGCCTCAGGTCACGGCCGGCAGCGTCGTCGCACCGCCCACCGACCCGACCGCGGCGCTCATGCGCGGCTGGCTCCAGGCCCGGCTCGGCATCGTGCCCACCCTCGAGCCGACCAAAGAGTACGCCCGGATGCGCAGCGTCCAGCTGGACAGCGCCAACGGCGAGACGATCCGCCTGACGCGGGAGAACGGCACGGCCGTCTTCAGCCGCACCGGCCACATGGATCGGCACATGCCCCTGGTCCGCCGCCCGCTCGGCGACGAGCTCGCCGAGGAGCTGCGCCGGCTGGACGCCGACCAGATCTACGCGGACGCGCTCGCCGCGCTCACCGGGATGGACCTGGGTGACCGCCCGGCGACCCGCGTACACGTCTGGAGGGACCCGGTGGTGGCCAACCGGGCCGAGATGCCGCCCGTCCAGCCGCCGGATCACACGTGAGTGAAACGAGCGTGGTCGTCCACGCGGATCCGGACGTCCTCGCGCAGGCGGTGGCCGCCCGGCTGACCGTCAAGCTGCTCGACGCCCAGGCCGAACGCGGGCTGGCGAGCGTGGTGCTCACCGGGGGCAGGGTCGCGGCGGCCGTGTACCGGGCGCTGCGGGACCTGCCGGCCCGCGACGCGGTGGACTGGGCGTACGTCGACTTCTGGTGGGGCGACGAACGGTTCCTGCCGGCCGGCGACCCGGAACGCAACGAGACCGAGGCCCGCGAGGCTCTGCTCGAGGCGCTCCCGGTGGACCCGGCGCGGGTGCATCCGATGCCGCCGGCCGACGGCCCGGACGGCGACGACCCGGAGGCGGCCGCGGCCCGGTACGCCGAGGAGCTCGCCGCCGCGGCCCGACCGGGCACGGCCCGCCTGCCGCACTTCGACGTGCTGCTCCTGGGGGTGGGCGAGGAGGGCCACGTGGCGTCCGTCTTTCCCGAGCACCCGGTGGCGTACGAGACCCGGCCCGTCGCCGCGGTCCGAGGCTGCCCGAAGCCGCCGCCCACCCGGCTGACGCTAACCCTCCCCGCGATCAACACGGCCGAGGAGGTCTGGCTCATGGCCACCGGCGACACGAAGTCCCGCGCGGTCGGCATGGCGCTGACCGGCGCCGGGCCCGTGCAGCTGCCCGCCGCCGGGGTGCACGGCGTGGATCGGACGCTATGGCTGCTCGACCGGGCCGCGGCTGCCGAGGTGTCGCCGCGCCTGCGCTCGCTGCGGTAATACCGGTCCTCGCGAGCCAGCTGGTCCTCGCTCCGCTCGGACGGCTCGCGCCGCCGCAAGGCGCCCGTCGATCATGGGCATTCGCGTCGATCAAGGAGTCGTTGTCGTGGTCTCGCGGTCAACTAACGACAAGAAGTCCTTGATCGACGGAGGTGGTCCTTGATCGACGGACGTGGTCGTCGCTTGTTGGCGCCGGCTACAGCTCGCCGCGGCGTTGGCGGAGGGCGGCCAGCGCCTCGGCGAGGATCGCGGCGCCGTCGGCGTCGGTGCGCCGCTCCTTCACGTACGCCAGATGCGTCTTGTACGGCTCGGGACGCAGCGGGCCGGGCGGGTTCTGTGAGTCCAGGCCGGCCTGCTGCCCACAACGGGGACAGTCCCAGGTCGCCGGGCGCGGCGCGTCCGACGCGAGGTGCACGGTGATGGTGTGCTCATTGGCGCACCAGTAGGTCACCGAACGGCGGGGGGCGGGTTCGCACCGCTCAACCGGGCGGGTCGGGGCTGACCCGACCCGTGTGCCGCGAATGGCACTGCCACTTGCCACGGGTGCTCGCTCCTGTCGTCGAAGGGGGGTTCGCCGCCGGGGTCGGCGGAGCGACGGAGATGAAGCGTTGCCGGGAACAGTTGCGCGCGGCCCGCACAAATCGGGCCGCGCGCAAGAGTGTACGACTATTTGCGGTGCGGAGGCATTACCCCTTCATCGCGAGTTTCAGCCAGAGTCCCAACCCCACGATGCACGCGAACCAGACGACCCCGACCAGGATCGTGTAGCGGTCGAGGTTTCGCTCCGCCACCGAGGAGCCCGCGAGGTTCGAGCTCACACCGCCGCCGAACATGCTCGACAGGCCGCCGCCCTTGCCCCGGTGCAGCAGGATCAGCAGCGTGAGCAGGCCGCTCGTGATGACCAGCAACACGAGCAAGGTGTAGGCGAACGCGATCGGCATGAACAGTCCTCTCAGGCGCACCCGCCCCGTGCGGCGGGCCCACCAAGGATAGCGGGCGGCCGCGGCGCGCCGATCAGGCGGGCGACAGCGACGGGTCGGCCAGGCCGAGCGCGACCAGGTCGGGCTGAGCGAACTGCGGGTGGATGAAGCCACCCCGCACGTTGGAGCCGGCCAGCCGCAGCCCATTCGTGAACAGAATCGGGATCGTGACGGCCATCTCCTGAAGTTTGTTGTCCAGTTCGCCCCAGAGCAGGTACTGCCGATCGAGGTCCGCCTCGGCGTACGCCTCGTCGATCAGCCGGTTGATCTCGGGGCTGTTCAGGAACGAGTAGTTGTTGGTGCCGAGCTCGCCCGGTGGCCTCAGGTTGCGGCCGTCGAACAGCGGCGGGATCACCGCGGAGCCGTTGGCCCAGTCCGCGACCCAGCCGGCGTAGATGAGGTCGTACGGGTTGGCGATGTCCGACACCTTGTCGAAGTAGGTTTCGGCGTCTACCGGGTCGAGCTCCACCTCGATGCCGAGGTTTCGGGCGTAGGTGTCGACGATGGTGCTCACATAACGCCGAATGGCCGGTGTGTCCCGGTATGCGACCTTGATCTTGTTGTTCTTGAAGCACTTGCCCTTGGTCTGCGCCAGCAGGTCCTGTGCCTTGTCCCGCTGGCCTTCCGGGTTGGTCTTCGTGCCGTAGATATCGAAGTCCTTATGCGCCTTCAGGTTCGGTGGGATCATCGACGTGGCCAGCTGGCCGAACATCGAGCCGCCCATCGCCGACCGGTACTTGCGCTTGTTGAAGCCGTACGCGAGGGCCTGCCGGCAGCGCAGATCCTTGACGTTCCGAGTGTTGATCGCGAAGTACCGGACCGCCCCGGTCGGCCCCTGCACGGTGCGCCCGCTGAGCGCGGGGTCGTTGACCACCTGCTGTACGAAGGTCGGCGCGACGTCCGTGTCGAGCATGATCGTCGACTTCGCCTCGCCCTGGTCCTGCACCAGTTCGTTGGTCACCAGCGCGGCGTTCTCATTGTTGGTGATAACGATCTTCTGCGGGTACTGCTTGCGGACCGGGTCGCTGGCCCTGTTCCAGTGCGGGTTCCGAACCAGCACGATCTGCTTGTCCGTGGACGTCTGGATCATGTAGGGGCCGGTGGACCAGGGCTTGCGGTCGTACGCCGCGCGGTCCTCGTTGAGCGGCACCGGTGCGAAGACCGTCATCGCCACCGTGTAGCCGAAATCGCCCACCGGCCTCTTGAGGTGGAACCGGACGGTCTGGGTGTCGACGCACTCGACCGCCTCGAGGCCCTTGCCGCCGTTGTTGCCGGCGACGAACGGCCCCTTGTAAGGCGGATTGTTGTCCTCGAGGAACGCCCTGGGGTAGGTCTGCGCGGTGTCGAAGATGTCCGAGAAGCTGCGCTCCACTCCGTACTTGACCTGCTCGCAGTTGACCAGGGAGCCGTCCTGCCAGCGGATGCCGTCCTTCAGCCGGAACGTCCAGACCCGGTTGCCCTCACTCGGGCGCCCGGTGTCGGTGGCCAGGTCGCCCACGATCTCGCTCGCCGCGTCGCCGGGCTCAGCCTTGAACGTGGTCAGGGTGCGGGTGAACAGCCGGGCGACGTTCGCGTCGGTCGCGGCGTTGAGACGCTGCGGGTCGAGGTGCAAGGGCATGCCCTGGGTGAGTGCGACGTGAAGCGTCCCGCCCTGCCGCGGCGGAGACGGTTGATTCGCCGCGTCCGCGGTGTCGCATGCGGCGGTCGCGACCACCGCCAGCACCACGGCCCCGGCGATCGATACGGTGCGTAGTCGCCGCAACCCAGGGTCGCGACCGCGGATCCGGCCACCGACGGGCGCGCCTGCGGAAGGAGTCCTGCCGCTCTCGAGCATGACCGTCCTTACGGCGTGGCGGCGGCCGGCCGGTCGCCGCCGAGCACCTGGCTAGGAGTGATCGGAGGAGTGGGTGGATCGGGCCACGCCGAGCCACCCGCAACACTTTAGGGGATCGAATGCGGGCGTGGGGCATCCGATCGGACGGGTGGGTGCGCGGACACCAAGGGGCATCCGGCAGTTACTCTGTGCTACACGATCCGACCGGGCGGCAGGTCACGAAGCCCCGCGGAACCGGCAGATGCGTACGAACTCCTCCGGGTCCAGGCTCGCGCCGCCGACCAGGGCACCGTCCACATCGGGCTGTGCCATGATGCCCGAGATGTTGCCGGACTTCACCGAGCCGCCGTAGAGAATGCGGACGCGGTCGGCGGTCGCCGCGGAGTGCCGCTCGGCGATCCGGGACCGCAGCGCGCCGATTACCTCCTGCGCGTCCTCCGGCGTCGCGACCTTGCCGGTGCCGATGGCCCACACGGGCTCGTACGCGACGACGATGCGCTCTATCTGCTCGGCCGCCAGCCCGGCGAGCGCGGCGTCGAGCTGGGCGACCGTGTATGCCACCTGCTCGCCCGCCTCGCGGACCGGCAGCCCCTCCCCCACGCACAGGATCGGCGCCAGCTCGTTGGCGAGCGCCGCACTGACCTTCGCGTTGACCAGCGCGTCGTCCTCGTGGTGGTACGCCCGACGCTCGGAGTGGCCCACCACGACGTAGGTGCAGCCAAGCTTTGCCAGCATGCTGCCCGCGATCTCGCCGGTGTACGCGCCGGCCCGATGCGCGGACACGTCCTGCGCGCCGTACCCGATCGGCAGCTTGTCGCCGTCGACGAGCGTCTGCACGCTGCGGATGGCGGTGAACGGCGGCAGCACCACGACCTCGACGTCGGCGAGCTCCCGCTCGGTCAGGCTGTACACGAGCTTCTGGGTCAGCGCGATCGCCTCGAGGTGGTTGAGGTTCATCTTCCAGTTGCCGGCCATCAACGGCCGGCGGTGACGCTTGGCCATCTAGGCCTCCAGAGCGGCGAGGCCGGGGAGGGTCTTGCCCTCCAGGTACTCCAGCGAGGCGCCCCCGCCGGTCGAGATGTGGCCGAACGCGCTCTCGTCGAGGCCGAGCGCGCGCACTGCCGCCGCCGAGTCGCCGCCGCCGACAACGGTGAAGCCGTCGACCTTGGTGATCGCGTCCGCGACGCCGCGGGTGCCCGCCGCGAACGGCGCGAACTCGAACACGCCCATCGGTCCGTTCCAGAACACCGTGCGGGCGCCGGCGAGCGCGTCGGCGAACAGCTGCACGGTTCGCGGGCCGATGTCGAGTCCGATCCGGTCGGGCGGTATCGCGTCGGCGTCCACCGTGGAGTGCTCGGCGTCGGCGGCGAACGCCGTGGCGGCCACGATGTCCACCGGCAATACGATCCGCCCGCCGGCGCGGGCGGACAGGTCCCGGCAGGTGCCGACCATGTCGTCCTCGAGCAGCGACCTGCCTACCTCGTGGCCCTGGGCCTTGAGGAACGTGAAGCACATGCCGCCCCCGATGAGGAGGCGGTCAACCGTGGGCAGCAGCGCCTCGATGACGGCGAGCTTGTCGGAGACCTTGGAGCCGCCGAGCACGACGACGTAGGGCCGGTCCGGCTCCTGCGTGAGCCGGCCCAGCACCTCGACCTCCCGGACGACGAGGCGGCCGGCGTACTTCGGCAGCCGTGCCGGCAGGTCGTACACGCTGGCGTGCTTGCGGTGCACCGCGCCGAACGCGTCGTCGACGTACGCGTCAGCGAACGCGGCCAGTCGGTCGGCGAACGCCGCGCGCTCGGCGTCGTCCTTGCTCGTCTCGCCGGGGTTGAACCGCAGGTTCTCCAGCAGCGCCACCTCCCCGCCCTCCAGGTCGGCCACGACCGACTGGGCGGACTCGCCGACCGTGTCGGAGGCGAACGCGACCGGCGCGCCGAGCAGTTCGGCAAGCCGCGCGGCGACCGGCGCGAGCGAATACCTCGGGTCCGGCGTCCCCTTGGGCCGGCCCAGGTGCGAGCAGACGATGACCGCAGCGCCCGCGTCGCACAGCGCGCGCAGCGTGGGCAGCACCGCGCGGATGCGCCCGTCGTCGGAGATCTCGCCGGGGCGGTCCTTCTCGAACGGGACGTTCAGGTCCGCGCGGACGAGCACGCGCCGACCCTCGACGCCCTCGCCGAGAAGGTCGTCGAGGGTACGCATCACAGGGAGTTGCCGACGTACGCGACGAGGTCGAGGAGCCGGTTGGAGTAGCCCCACTCGTTGTCGTACCAACCAACGATCTTGACCTGGTTGCCGATCACCTTCGTCAGGCCGGAGTCGAAGATGCACGAGGCCGGGTCGGTCACGATGTCGGTCGACACGATCTCGTCCTCGGTGTACGTCAGGATGCCCTTGAGTGGGCCCTCCGCCGCCGCCTTCATCGCGGCGTTGACCTCGTCCACAGTGGTGTCGCGCGAGACGGTGGCGGTCAGGTCCGTCGCCGAGCCCGTCGGCACCGGCACCCGCAGGGCGTACCCGTCGAGCTTGCCCTTGAGCTCGGGCAACACCAGCCCGATGGCCTTCGCGGCGCCGGTGGAGGTCGGCACGATGTTCAGCGCCGCGGCCCGGGCGCGGCGCAGGTCCTTGTGCGGGCCGTCCTGCAGGTTCTGGTCCTGGGTGTACGCGTGGATGGTGGTCATGAGGCCGCGCTCGATGGTGAACGCGTCGTGGAGGACCTTGGCCATCGGTGCCAGGCAGTTCGTGGTGCAGGACGCGTTCGAGATGATCGTGTGCTTGCCCGGGTCGTACTGCTCGTGGTTGACGCCCATGACGAGCGTGACGTCCTCGTTCTTGGCGGGCGCCGAGATGATCACCTTCTTGGCACCGTTGTCGACGTGCACCTTCGCCTTCGTGGCGTCAGTGAACAGGCCGGTCGACTCAATCACGACGTCGGCGCCCAGGTCCCCCCAGGGCAGCTTGCTGGGGTCGCGCTCGGCGAATGCCTTGAACGTCTGGCCACCAACGGTGATCTCGTCCGCCGTCGCCTTCACCTCGGACGGCAGCCGGCCGAGAATGCTGTCGTACTTCAGCAGGTGCGCGAGCGTGGCGTTGTCGGTCAGGTCGTTGACGCCGACCAGCTGGATGTCCGCGCCCGCCGCGAGCGCTGCCCGGAAGAAGTTCCGGCCAATGCGGCCAAAGCCGTTGATGCCAACCCGGGTGGTCACAGGTCCATCTCCTCGCCACTGTGCGCCGACCCGAGGGATCGGCCGCCGATAGGTCAATCCGGCGCCGTCGCCGTCTCTCCCGCGACCCTAGCTGAGTCGCGGGTCCTGGCTTCGCCCGGGCCAGAGATCGCCGCGGCACTTGCGCCGCAGCGCCTGGAGGCGAGGACGACCCGGCGAAGCCGTCGTCCCTGCGAGCGCCGCGGCAGCGCCTGGAGGCGAGGACGACGCGGCGAAGCCGTCGTCGCCCGCAGCCGAAGGCGCTGCCCGCGAGCGGCGCGAGCCGCCCGAGCGGAGCGAGGGCCAGGCAGCCCAGCCAGCAAATTCAGCTCATCAGCATCTCTGGGGTAACCGCGGCGTCGGTGTCCGGGATGCCCAGGTCGCGGGCCCGCTTGTCGGCCAGCGCGAGCAGTCGGCGGATGCGGCCGGCAATTGCGTCCTTGGTCAACGGCGGGTCGGCGAGCGCGCCGAGCTCCTCTAGGGACGCCTGCCGGTGTTCGAGTCGGAGCCGCCCGGCCGAGGTGAGGTGTTTGGGCGCGTCGTCGGCGAGGATCTCCAGCGCACGCGTGACCCGGGCGGCCGCCGCCACCGCGGCGCGCGCCGACCGACGCAGGTTCGCGTCATCGAAGTTCGCGAGGCGGTTGGCGGTCGCCCGGACCTCTCGGCGTACCCGCCGCTCCTCCCAGGTCAGCACGCTGGAGTGCGCACCGATGCGGGTGAGCAGCGCGGCGATCGCGTCGCCGTCCTTGACGACCACCCGGTCGACCCCGCGGACCTCCCGTGCCTTCGCGGTGATGCCGATCCGCCGAGCGGCGCCGACCAGGGCCAGCGCGGACTCCGGGCCCGGGCAGGTGATCTCCAGGGCGCTGGAGCGACCCGGCTCGGTGAGCGAGCCGTGCGCCATGAACGCACCGCGCCAGGCCGAGACGGCGCAGCACACGTTGGCCGACACGACGTGGGGCGGCAGACCACGCACCGGGCGTCCGCGCACGTCGAGCAGGCCGGTCTGCCGGGCGAGCGCCTCGCCGTCCTTGACCACCCGAACGATGTAGTGGCTGCCCTTGCGCAGCCCCCCGGATGCGAGCACGTGAATCTCGCTCGGATAGCCGTACACCTCGGCGATCTCACGCCGCAGTCGACGGGCAACGGCCCCGGTGTCCAGCTCCGCCTCGACTACTACCCGCCCGGATACGATGTGCAGGCCTCCCGCGAACCGCAGGAGCGCGGCCATCTCGGCCCGTCGGCAGCAGGGCTTCGGGACGTCCACCCTGCTCAGCTCGTCCTTGACCGCCGCGGTCATCGCCATCGTGTCGTCACCTCGTGTGGCCGGCTCTATTCGTACGGTTAACGATCGGCGCCCACGACGGGCACCAGGGCTTCACCGAGCGCCGCCGGATCGTGCCGCGGCGCGCCGTCTGCGACGGCGACCAGGGCGACCGCGAGCCGGGCACCCAGCGATTCTGCCGCACGATCGACCGGATCGGGGTCTCCTAGCGCCTTCCCGTCAGCCAGCACCACATCGATCCGCAGCGCGGGCAGGTACCAGGACAGGGCCGCGAGGTGGTCCGCCAGGGACAGCCCGAGCGTCTCGTTCTCGCGAGCCAGGTTGAGCAGCACCAGGCGCCGGGCCGGGCTGGCCACGATCGCGGCGGCCAGGTCCGGAACGAGCAGGTGCGGGATCACGCTCGTGTACCAGCTGCCCGGGCCGAAGATCAGCCAGTCTGCCGCGGCGACCGCCTCGATCGCCTCGGCGCACGCTGGCGGGCTGGCCGGCGTGAGGCGTACGGACTCGACGTGACCCGGCGTGACGGCGACCGCGTGTTGGCCGCGGACGGTCGTCAGCTCGCTAGGCCGGGCCGGATCGGCGCCTCGCACATCGGCCTCGATCCCCACCGGCTCGCGTGACATCGGTAGCACCCGCCCGACCGCCCGCACCAGGCCCGCGGCGTGGTCGAGGGCGGCGACCGGGTCGCCAAGCAGCTCCATCAGGCCGCAGAGCACGAGGTTGCCCACCGCGTGCCCGGTCAGGGCGTCCGGCGGGCCGGGCACGGCCAGCAGTCCACCCTCGGCCGGCGGTGCGGCGGCGAACCGGTGCTGAAACAGCGCCGCGGTCAGCTCGCTAGCCGGATCGTCCGCCGCCAGTGCGGCGAGCGCCTGCCGGAGATCGCCCGGGGGCAGCACGTCGCGTTCGGCCCGCAGCCGGCCGCTCGATCCGCCGTCGTCGCCGACCGTGACGACCGCCGTGATGTCGAGAGGCAGCTCGGCGGCGCACCGGCGCAGCGCCCGCAGCGACGCGGCCAGTCCGTGCCCGCCGCCGAACGCCACGACCCTCGTCGCTCGGGTCATTCGCGCCCCAGGTCGCGGTGTTGGGCGTTGGCGGACAGCCGGAGCTGGCGCAGCCGGCGGGCGAGCTCCTCGGCGATGGCGACGCTGCGGTGCTTCCCGCCCGTGCAGCCCACCGCGACGGTCAGGTACCGCTTGCCCTCCCGCTCGAACCCCGGCGCGGTCGCGTCGATCAGCCGCGCGTACGTCTCCACGAACGATGGCGCGCCGCGCTGGCCGAGCACGTACCGGCTGACCGCCTCGTCCTTGCCGGTCTGGTCGCGCAGCTCCGGCTCCCAGAACGGGTTGGGCAGGAATCGGGCGTCCAGCACGAAGTCGGCGTCGGGCGGCAGGCCGTACTTGAACCCGAAGGACAGCACGGTCACCCGCAAGCGCCGGGCGTCCTCGCCGCCGAACAGCTCTTCCACCCGGACGCGCAGCTGGTTCACGTTGAGGTGGCTGGTGTCGATGATCACATCAGCCTGGTCGCGCGCCTCGGACAGCAGCTTGCGCTCCGCGGCGATGCCGTCGGCGAGCCGGCCGTCCCCCTGCAGCGGATGCGACCGCCGGACGCTCTCGAACCGTCGGATGAGCACCTCGTCGTCGGCGTCGACAAACACGACCCGGGGGTGAAAGCCGCGCTCGCGCAGCGCGCGGATGGCACCGGCCAGATCCGTGGAGAACGCGCGGCTGCGCACGTCGAGCACCATCGCCGTGTGCCTGGCGGCACCGCCGGCCTGGTACGCCAACTCGGCCATGTCCAGCATCAGCGCCTGCGGCAGGTTGTCCACGACGTAGAAGCCGACGTTCTCCAGGGCCCGGGCCACCGTGCTGCGCCCGCCGCCCGATACGCCGGTGACGACCACGAGGTCGGTGTCGGAGCGGGTCGCGGAGTCCACATCGTCCGGGCCGGTGGTGGCTGCCGCCTCGGCCGGTGCGGCGCCCGCCGGCACGGAATCCATCGGCGGTGATCCTGCGGTCACAATGCACCGATCCTAGGGGCGGTCCGGGCGGACGCCCGGGTCGGGCGCGTCGGCCACCAAAGGCCCGTCACCCACCGCCGGCGCGTCACCGACCGGCGGCGCGTCACCGACCGGCGCGTCGGCGCCGTGCAACGCGGCGCCGATCGCCTCGGCGGTACGCCGACCGACGCCCGGCACGGTGGCGATATCGTCGACGCTGGCCGCGGCGAGCCGCTTGAGCGAGCCGAACTGACGCAACAGCGCCTTGCGCCGCACCTCGCCCAGTCCCGGGACGGCGTCGAGACTGCTCGCCGTCATCCGCTTCGAGCGGCGCTGCCGGTGGAACGTGATCGCGAACCGATGCGCCTCGTCGCGGACCCGCTGCAAGAGATACAGCGCCTCGGACGTGCGCGGGAAGATGACCGGAAAGTCCCCGGCGCCGTCTGGGCCGGACGGCAGCCAGACCTCCTCCAGCCGCTTCGCCAGGCCGCACACGGCGACGTCGTCGATGCCCAGCTCCGCCAGCACGGCGGCCGCCGCGTTCACCTGCGGCTGGCCGCCGTCGACGACGACCAGTTGCGGGGGGTACGCGAACCTGCGTGGACGCCCGGTCGTCGGGTCGATGCCCGGCCGGTCGGGGTCGACCGTGGTCTCCTCGCCGAGCTCGCCCGTCTCGGCGCGAGCGTCGAGGTAGCGGGCGAACCGCCGGCGCAGCACCTCCGACAACGCCGCGACGTCGTCGGTCGCCCCGCGGACCGCGAACCGGCGGTACTCGCTCTTGCGCGGCAGCCCGTCCTCGAAGACCACCATGCTGGCGACGACGTCGGTGCCCTGGATCTGCGAGACGTCGTAGCACTCGATGCGCAGCGGCGCCGTCGCCATGCCGAGCGTGTCGCCGATCTCGTCGAGGGCCTTGCCCCGGGTGGTCAGGTCGCCGGCGCGGCGCAGCTTGTGTCGCGCCAACGCCTCGCCGGCGTTGCGGGCCACCGTCTCCATCAGCGCCCGCTTGTCGCCGCGCTGCGGCACCCGCAGGGTCACCCGGCCGCCGCGATGCCCGGACAGCCACTCCGCCAACGCGTCCGCGTCCGCGGGCAGCGCGGGCACGAGCAGCTCGCGGGGCACGTCGGTCTCACCCTGCTCCGCGCCGTACACCTGCGTGCAGAAGTGGTGGACCAGGTCGCCGGTCGTCAGCTCCTCGGTCTTCTCGACCACCCAGCCGCGTTGTCCGCGCACCCGGCCGCCGCGCACGTGAAAGACCTGCACCGCGGCCTCGAGCGGGTCCTCCGCGAACGCCACCACGTCGGCGTCCGTGCCGTCACCGAGCACCACGGCCTGCTTCTCCATCGCCCGCCGCAGAGCGGCGATGTCATCGCGCAGGCGCGCGGCCTGCTCGAACTCCAGCCGCTCCGCCGCCTCCTGCATCTCCCGATCGAGCCGGCGGACCATCGTGTCGGTCCGCCCGGCCATGAAGTCGCAGAAGTCGTCGACGATCCGCCGGTGCTCCTCGGCGGTGACGCTGCCGACGCACGGGGCCGAGCACTTGCCGATGTAGCCGAGCAGGCAGGGCCGGCCGATCTGGCCGGCCCGCTTGAACACCCCCGACGAGCAGGTGCGCGCCGGGAAGACTCGCAGCAGCAGGTCCAGCGTCTCGCGGATCGCCCAGGCGTGGGAGTACGGACCGAAGTAGCGCACGCCCTTCCGTTTGGCACCGCGCATGACCTGCAGCCGGGGGTACTCCTCGTTCAGCGTCACCGCGAGGTACGGGTACGACTTGTCGTCGCGGTACTTGACGTTGAAGCGCGGGTCGTACTCCTTGATCCACGCGTACTCCAGTTGCAGCGCCTCGACCTCGGTGGTCACGGTGACCCAGTCGACGGCGGCCGCCGTGGTCAGCATCTGCTGGGTGCGCGGGTGCAGCGCCCACGCGTCACCGAAGTACGAGTTGAGCCGGCTGCGCAGGCTCTTCGCCTTGCCGACGTAGATGACCCGACCGGTGGCATCCCGGAACCGGTAGACACCGGGCGCGTCCGGGATGGTGCCGGGCGCGGGGCGGTACTGGGCGGGATCGACCACGCCGCAAGCCTAGTCCGGATCTCCGTCCGGCCTGTGCGGCGATCACGCGAGCGAGATCTCGCCGCCCTGGACCTTGATCTGCTTCTCCGGCAGCGGTCGCGGTGCCGGGCCGCCCTCGACCGCGCCGCTCGCGATGGCGTACTTGCTGCCGTGGCACGGGCAGTTGATCGTGCCGTTGCTGACGTTGTCGACCGTACAGCCCTGGTGCGTGCAGGTAGAGCTGAAGCATTTGAACATGCCGGCGGTCGGCTGCGTGATCACGACGTGCTCGGAGGCGAAGACCTTGCCGCCGCCCACCGGGATGTCGGAGGTCTTCGCGATGCCGCCGGCCGCTCCGCCGGAGGTCGCCTCCGGAGCACTCGTCGCCGGCTGCCCGGTCGCCGCGGCGCCGGTCGTTGTGCCTCCGCCGGGCTCCGCGGTGCCTCCGTCGTCCCCCGATCCACCGCAGCCGGCGAGCACGACGGCCGCACCGGCGGCCCCGGCGCCCAACAGGAACCCGCGACGGCTAGCGCCGCCCTCGGCCGCCCGCACCTCACGCATGACCCAGCCCTTCCGTTTCCCAGCATCTTGGGTGCCGGCCCATGCCGGCGCCATGCCAGTACACACGCCGGTGCCTGGGAAATGGTTCATCCTCGGCTCTGTCGTGGCGGTGAGTCAGGCCCGCCGGACCTGCCCGTTGGCCACGGAGACCGGGTTGGGCTCGAGCCCGCGCGGCGACGGCCCGTCGATCAGCGAGCCATCCGCGGCGCGGTAGTGCGCCCGGTGCCCCAGGCAGGTGATCACCCCCGGGTCAGGCAACCAGGATCGGCACGCCGTACGCGGCGAATGCCCGATCCCGGGTGACGAGCGTCCAGCCGTCGAGCAACGCCTGGGCCACGAGCATCCGATCGAACGGATCCCGGTGGTGAGCCGGCAGTTGACCAGCGGTGAGCGCGTGTTCGACGGTGATCGGGACCTCGCTGAAGCCGGTCGCTTCGATGGACGCCTGGAGCTCGCTGGTAGCGACCTTCAGCTTGCCGGCAGCCGTCTTGATCGCGATCTCCCACGCGGATGCGGCAGATATCGCGACGTCGTTGCCGGGATCAGCGATCTGGGCGCGGGCACGCGACGATAGCCGGTTCGGCTCCGACAGACTCCAGATGACGGCGTGGGTGTCGAGAAGCAGCCTCACGCTGCGTCGCCTCTCCGGTCGACGTCGTCGCCTTCACCCTCGAACATCTTAATGATCTGTTCGTCGTACTCATCGAAATCCGGGGCCATCCAGATCTGTCCGGCCATCAGGCCCAGCCGACGCGGCTCGCGGTGGGCATCGGCGTACGGCACCATCCGGACGACCGGACGCCCGGCGCGCGCGATCACAACGTCCTCACCGCGCTCCACGGCCTCGATCAGTCGGGACAGCTGCGTCTTGGCCTCGTACACGTTCACGACCGTCGTCATACGATCACGGTACTACTTGGTCTAGTCTGGTCAAGTCAGCCAGCGCTCGCGGCGGCCGCCCGACGTCGGGCCGGCGTGCGGCCCTTCGGTGCGGCGCCGCGCTTCGACGCCGTGCCGTTCGCGGTCGCCGCACGGGCGACCGCCGTGGAGCCACCGGACGGCGCACCGTCGAGTCCCAGCGCGCGCCGGAGGTAGGCACCCGTGTGGCTCTCCGGAACCTCGGCGACCTCCTCGGGCGTGCCGGTGGCGACGATGCTTCCGCCCTTGTGTCCGCCCTCCAGACCCATGTCGATGATCCAGTCGGCGGTCTTGATCACGTCGAGGTTGTGCTCGATGACGATGACCGTGTTGCCCTTGTCAACCAGGCCTTCCAGGACCCGCAGCAGCTTGCGGATGTCCTCGAAGTGCAGGCCCGTGGTGGGCTCGTCCAGGACGTACACGGTCCGGCCGGTCGACCGCTTCTGCAGCTCGGAGGCGAGCTTGACGCGCTGCGCCTCGCCACCGGAGAGCGTCGGGGCCGGCTGGCCGAGCCGGACGTACCCGAGGCCCACGTCGACGAGCGTGCTGAGGTGCCGGTGGATCGGCGGGATGGCCGCGAAGAAGCGCTCCGCCTCCTCGATCGGCATCTCCAACACCTCGGATATCGTGCGGCCCTTGTAGTGCACCTCCAGGGTCTCCCGGTTGTACCGGGCGCCCTTGCAGACCTCGCACGGCACGTACACGTCCGGCAGGAAGTTCATCTCGATCTTGATGGTGCCGTCCCCGGCGCAGTTTTCACACCGGCCGCCCTTCACGTTGAACGAGAACCGGCCCGGGCCGTACCCCCGGACCTTGGCTTCGGTCGTCTCCGCGAACAGCCGTCGGATGTGGTCGAACACCCCCGTGTAGGTCGCGGGGTTGGATCGCGGCGTACGCCCGATCGGCGACTGGTCGACCCCGACGACCTTGTCGACCTGCTCGAGCCCGGTGACCCGGGTGTGCCGGCCGGGCACCAGCCGAGCGCCGTTGATCTTGTTGGCCAGGACCATGTAGAGAATGTCGTTGACGAGGGTCGACTTGCCCGAGCCGCTCACGCCGGTGATCGCGATGAACTGACCGAGCGGAAAGCTCACCGACAGGTTCTTCAGGTTGTGCTCGCGGGCGCCCTGCACGACCAGCTCGCGGCCCCGCGTCGGGGGTCGGCGCACCATCGGCGTCGGGATCTGGCGGCGGCGCGACAGGTACGCCCCGGTGATCGAGTCCTCGTTGGCCAGCAGGTCGTCGACCGACCCGCTGTGCACGATCTGCCCGCCGTGCTCGCCCGCGCCGGGACCGATGTCCACGATCCAGTCGGCGTTGCGGATCGTGTCCTCGTCGTGCTCGACCACGATCAGCGTGTTGCCGAGCCGCTTGAGCCGGACCAGCGTCTCGATCAGCCGGTGGTTGTCGCGCTGATGCAGGCCGATCGACGGCTCGTCCAGCACGTACAGCACTCCGACCAGGCCGGAGCCGATCTGGGTGGCGAGCCGGATCCGCTGCGCCTCGCCGCCCGAGAGCGTGCCGGCCGCCCGGTCGAGCGACAGATAGTCCAGCCCGACATCAACGAGGAAGCGGAGCCGGGCGTTGATCTCCTTGAGGACCCGCTCGGCGATCATCTTCTGCCGGTCGGTGAGGACCATCTCGCCGAGCAGCTCCGTGCACTCGCCGACCGACAGCGCGCAGATCTCCGCGATGTTCCGGCCACCCACCGTCACCGCGAGCACCTCGGGCCTGAGCCGCGCCCCGCCACACGCGGCGCACGGCACATCGCGCATGTAGCCCTCGTACTTGTCCCGGGACCAGTCCGACTCGGTGTCCGAGTGGCGCCGCTCGATCCACTGCACGACACCCTCGAACCCGGTGTAGTAGGAGCGCTCGCGCCCGTACTTGTTCCGGTACCGGACGTGCACCTGATCCTCGGCGCCGTGCAGGATCGTCTTCTGCGCCCTCGTGGACAGCTTGCGCCACGGCGTGTCGAGGTCGAAGTGCTCGGCGTCGCCTAGCGCCTCGAGCAGCCGCAGGAAGTACTCCAGGGTGGTCCCGGTCGCCCACGGCTGGATCGCGCCCTCGCGCAGCGTGCGCTCAGGGTCGGGCACGACCAGCTCCGGGTCGACCTCCTTTTTCGTGCCGAGGCCCGTGCACTCCGGGCACGCGCCGTACGGCGAGTTGAACGAGAACGACCGTGGCTCGAGCGCCTCGAACGACAGGTCGTCGTACGGGCAGGCCAGGTGCTCGGAGAACGTCCGCTCCCGGTGCTCGTCGTCCTCCGGCAGGTCGACGAACTCGAGGAGCACGACGCCGCCGGCGAGCCGCAACGCGGTCTCGACCGAGTCGGTGAGCCGCTGCTTCGCGCTCGCCTTGACGGTCAGCCGGTCGACGACCACCTCGATCGTGTGCTTCTCCTGCTTCTTCAGCTTGGGCGGATCGGTCAGTGGATGGACGACCCCGTCGACGCGGACGCGCGCGTACCCCTTTGACTGCAGCTCCGCGAAGAGGTCGAAGTACTCCCCCTTGCGCCCGCGGACGACCGGCGCTAGCACCTGGAACCGGGTCCCCTCGTCCATCGCGAGCACCCTGTCCACGATCTGCTGCGGAGTCTGCCGGGAGATCGGTCGGCCACACTTCGGGCAGTGCGGGTCGCCGACCCGGGCGAACAGCAGCCGGAGGTAGTCGTACACCTCGGTGATCGTGCCCACCGTCGAGCGCGGGTTGCGCGAGGTCGACTTCTGGTCGATCGAGACGGCGGGGCTCAGCCCCTCGATGAAGTCGACGTCCGGCTTGTCCATCTGACCGAGGAACTGTCGGGCGTACGACGAGAGGGACTCGACGTACCGTCGCTGCCCCTCCGCGAAGATCGTGTCAAAGGCGAGGCTGGACTTTCCGGACCCGGAGAGACCGGTGAAGACGATCAGGGCGTCGCGTGGCAGGTCGAGATTGACGTCGCGCAGGTTGTGCTCCCGCGCGCCGCGAATGATCAATCGGTCGGCCACAGCCCGCCCACTCCCGTACTCTGCCGGATTCTTGAGTCCGTGCGCCCGCTCCCGCCGGTGGCGGCTCCGCACGGAGGGTGCCGAGCAACTCTATCCGCGGGGGGTGACAGAAAATTCCCCTGAGCAGCCGGGAGCGGGAAACGACCGTGCCGCCGTCGCCGCACCGGGCCTGGTAGACCCCCGGCCGGGCCCTGGACACCATGCTGCCACGCTCCGCGAACGACCAGCACGGCGACCGATACTCGGCGTCGCGTCGATCAAGCCGCCGGCCGCCACCGGCTGATCGGGTCCGTTCAACCACGGCGTACCCCCGGTCGGCGCTTGAGGCGCGCCGCCCGGCGGCGTGCCTCGCGGGCCAGCTCACGGCGCAGCTTGCGCCAGCTCTCCAGCCGATGCACGGGCAGGTCGCCGGCGTCGATCGCCGCCTGCACCGCGCAGCCCGGCTCGCCCACGTGCCGGCAGTCGGCGAACCGGCACGCGATGGCGAGGTCGGAGACGTCCGCGAACGCGTCGACCAGGCCGTCAGAGGCGTCGAGCAGACCGATGCCACGCAGCCCTGGCGTGTCGAGCACGGCACCGCCGCCCGGGATGGGGACGAGGGCCCGGTACGAGGTCGTGTGTCGGCCCTTGCCGTCCACGCGCCGGATCGCCTGCGTCGCCATCACCCGGGCGCCCGCGAGCGCGTTGACCAGCGTGGACTTGCCGGCGCCGGACCTGCCGAGCAGGCCCAGGGTGCGGCCGGGAGCGACCAGCGGACGCAATGGCTCGAGTCCGGCTCCGCGTTCCGCACTCACCGCCAGCACAGGTACGCCGGGGGTCACGTCCGCGACCTGATCGGCGACCGTGTCCGGGTCGGCCGCCAGATCGGCCTTCGCCAGCACGACCAGCGGCTCGGCGCCCGACTCCCAGGCCAGCGCGAGAAGCCGCTCAATGCGCCGGACGTCCGGTTCGGGGTCCATGGCCTCGACGACGGCGGCCGTATCGATGTTGGCCGCGAGCACCTGGCCGACCGAGCCCTTGCCCGCCGTGCGCCGCACGATCGCGGTCCGTCGGGGCAGCACGGCCTCGAGCGTGAGCCGGTGGTCCGGCCAGGTCCGCACCGCGACCCAGTCGCCGGCGCACGGCAGCGCGACGGGGTCGTCCGCGCCCGCGCACAGCACCGCCCCGGACAGGCTCGCGCGCACCGGGCCATCGGCGGTGAGCACGGTGCACACCCCGCGGTCCACGCGCGCGACCCGGCCCGCGACGTGGTCGGGGTGACGCAGCCCCGGGTACGCCGCGCGCAGCGAGTCATCCCAGCCGAGGGACGGGAGGTCGACGGCCATCGGATCCTTCCGCTAGTCGAGGTCGACTCGACGGTATGGGTGCTCGTCGGGCACGGAAAGCTAATATCCGGCGGGCTCACGCGGGTGGGACCGCGGTGGCGGCTAAGGTTCTGGCGTGAGTGTTGATCCGCTCGTACTCATGACGGAGGTGGACCGGGCGACCGATCGCCTCCTGGGCACTGTCGCGACGCTCACCGACGAGCGGTCCGTGAACGCGCAGTCCCTGCTGCCCGGATGGAGCCGCGGGCACGTGCTGGCCCACATCGCGCGCAACGCCGACGGGCTGACCAACCTGCTCACCTGGGCCCGCACCGGCGTGATGACCCCGCAGTACGCGGGGCCGGGCCAGCGCGAGGCGGACATCGCGGCGGGCGCGCCACGCGCACCCGAGGCACAGCTCGCCGACGTCCACGCCTCGGCCGCCCGATTCGCCGAGGCGGCGGCGGAGATGCCCGCCGAGGCGTGGTCCGTCGTGCTCGACATTCCCGGCGCCCCGCAGCGGGCCGCGCGCGTGGTCTGGCGCCGGCTGCGCGAGGTCGAGGTCCACCACGTCGACCTGGACGCGGGCTACACGTCGGCGGACTGGCCGGACGCGTTCAGCCACCGCCTGCTGCACGAGGTCGTGACCGGATTCGCCGACCGGTCCGACGTTCCTGCCGTCCGGCTGCGCCCGCTCGACCTCGGCCACGAACTCGTCATCGGCGAGCCCGACAGCGCGCCGACCGTGTCGGGCCCGGCGCACGCGCTCGCCGCCTGGCTGACCGGGCGCTCGGCCGGCAAGGAGCTGACGGTCAGCACCGGCGGACCGCTACCGATCCCACCCGCCTGGATGTGAGGCCATGGCGTACACCGGAGACGTCTCGCCGGGCGGACCACCGGACACCCGGGAGCTGGCCGGCCTGACGGTCAGGAAGGTCTCGGTCGGACCCATGGACAACAACGCGTACCTGCTGCGCTGCGTCGCCACCGGCAAGCAGCTGCTCATCGACGCGGCGAACCAGCCCGATCGCCTGCTGTCGCTGATCGGTGCCCCGGGATTGTCCACTGTGGTCACCACCCACCGGCACCCGGACCACTGGATGGCCCTGGAGGACGTCGTCGAGGCGTGCTCCGCCGCCTCGCTCGCGCACGCCGCCGACGCCGACGACCTCCCCATCGTCACCCGCACGGTCGCGGACGGCGATACGGTACGCGTCGGCGAGTGCTCGCTCGACGTCATCCACCTCGTGGGCCACACGCCCGGCTCGATCGCGCTGCTCTACCGCGACCCGGCACCCGGCGGCGTGCCGCACCTGTTCACCGGAGATTCGCTCTTCCCGGGCGGGGTAGGCAACACTTTCGGCAGCCGGCCCCACTTCGAGTCGCTCATCAACGACGTCGAGCGCAAGCTGTTCGACCAGCTGCCCGACGAGACGTGGTTCTATCCCGGGCACGGCCGCGACTCGACGCTCGGCGCGGAGCGCCCCTCGCTGCCGGAGTGGCGCGCCCGCGGCTGGTGAACTGGGGCGAGTGTTGGCGTCCCGTTAAAGGCAGCACGCGACGCCAGGTCCGGCGGGTGGCCGCCGCGGGAGACGCTCCGAATGGTCCGCGACGGCACCGGCGCGGATGATCCCTAGCACGTCGCGGTCACCGCAGACTGCGCAGCCGCGCGCCTGGGTAAGGGTGGAGAGGTGCGTATCGGCAACGTCGAGGTCCGGCCGCTCGGCGGCGGGTGGGGCTGCCTAGTGATGATCCTGGGCTCGATCCTGCTGTCGGTCACGCTCACCGTCTGCCTCAACGCGGTGCTCCGCTGATTGGTGGGGACCTGTGGAGCTGACCGAGACCCGCGGCCGCGCGGCCTCGACGGAGGTCGTCCTCTTCACGGCCGGCTGAGCTCCGTGGCACCCTCACGCAGCTCGTCCACGGGATTGTCTACCGGCCGCGGTCCCTGTTCGGCCGCGTGGTCGGGGAACCACAGCACGAACGTCGCCCCGTCGCCCTCGGTCGAGAAGAGCGCGACTTGCCCGCCGTGTGACTCGACGATCTGGCGCACGATGGCCAGGCCGCGCTGGTGCTCGAGCAGACGATCCGGATCTAGCACCCGCCGGGCCGCCGGTCGCTGCGCGCCCATCCGGTACAGGATGCCGAGCTCCTCGTCGGCGCTCGGATAGCCCACGGTGACCTTCATGAGGAACCGGTCGCGCTGCGCCTCGGGCAGCTGATAGACGCCCTCGGAC